>NZ_CAJPGH010000011.1:0-214412 GCF_905339605.1 Burkholderia sp. BCC1972
TATCGGCCCGTATTTCCAGCGCCGGCTGCGCGACGCGCTGGGTGATCATCCGGTCGTCGGCGAGATTGCGGGCACGGGGCTGGTCGCGGGCGTTCAGCTTGCGCGCGACCGCGGCCGGCGCGAGCGGTTCAGTGCGGATGTCGATATCGGTACGATCTGCCGCGACTTCTGCTTCAACGGCAACCTGATCATGCGCGCGACCGGCGACCGGATGCTGCTGTCGCCGCCGCTCGTGATTCGCGAGGCGGAGGTCGACGAGATCGTCGACAAGGCGAAGCAGGCGTTCGATGCGACGGCGGAGCGGGTGGGGTAGCCGTGCGACGATTCGGCCGCGCCCCTACCGGCCCGAATGAAATGCCTGATCTTTGTTTCGTGCGTTGAACCGGGAGACGGCGTTGCGGCGCTCAATGCGCGAAGAAATGGGAGATTTTTCCGCTGATGACGTATTTCCCTGATTTGCGTCAACCGATAGCCACGGAGACCCGGCTGCCGGCGAGCATCTTGTTCGCTCGACGCACAAACATCCAGTGCCAAACCCAGAGGAAAACCGCAACTCCGCCGGCGATGGAGCCAATGGCATTGGGTATCAACGAAAGAACCTGGGCAAGACACCACCCGATGCCGCTGATCCGGCCGAACGAGCGCAAACCCGACAGAGCCGGATTGATATGAGACTCCGCTTCCAGGGACTTCGCAACGTTGGAAATAATGAAGAAGTCCTCGATGAAGTTGTATGGCAAGAGGAACATCAGCCAGACGCTGTTGGATTCGGCCACACGCGATCCTCGGTCGACCGATTTCAGCGTAGTCCTGAGGTCGCTCGCGTAGGCATAGACCAGGGCCAGGAAAACCGCGATGACGACGATGCTGCCGATTGGCCCAAGCATCTCTATCTCGCCGAGAACGCCCCTGTCTTCTGACGGATAGATAAATGGATAGGCGAGTCCAAAGGCAATGGGGATGCTCAGAATGACTTTGAGAATGGTCAGTGCAGGTGTGCTCATGTGTATCGGATGGAATAGGTGCGTTGTCACATGCAGCATAGCGAACGATCATCCTCGCCGTGCGACTTTGTCCTGGTATTTGCCGCCTTCTCTCACGACGCTAGCCGAGTCGGTGTCTTCGATTGACCCAACCGGGGGGGGCGACCACGTGTCTGCGCCCACGCCAACGGCGGGCCGAGATGGGATGGGGGCGTCAAGGCGCGACGCGCCGTTGTTGGCCCCCGCATGCGGGGCGTGCCAAGTGAGGCAAGCCGAGAGAGCATGAGACAAACCGGGCACTATGCATCGCTGCGATGCCGAGCGACATCAGGTCATGGAAACCGCGCTGCCGAGCGCGAGAGTCGATCAGTCCAGACTATGTGGTTCTTGTTGTGTCCGGGCTTATTGTCTGAGTGCGCCACGTCTGCGCCAAAAGGCTCAATTCGCCAAGTTCGGCTGCAAAGAAAAAGGCCCTCGGCTTACGCCTGAGGGCCTTTGTTCTTCGGGCTTCACACACCGATGAATCCTTGGTGGGCGGTACTGGGATCGAACCAGTGACCCCTGCCGTGTGAAGGCAGTGCTCTACCGCTGAGCTAACCGCCCAAAGAAGAATGAAATTATGTCAGAGCTTTTGGGGTTCGTAAAGCACTTTCTGCAAATTTTTTTCAAATGCCCGCAAGCCCCCGCCGTTGTCCGCCTGCTCAGCCCGCGAGCGCAGGCAGCCCGTCGATCGACGCGCGCACGTAGTCGGCGAACTGCAGCGCGACCGGCTCGGCGGCGCCGCTGCGCTTCAGCGCGAGCGTGCGCGATTCGAGCGATGCATCCTTCAGCGGCCGGAACGCGAGCCGGTCGCTCTTCGCCTGCTGCAGCACGCGCGGCACCAGCGCAACGCCCATCCCGAACTCGATCATCGACAGGATCGTCTGCCACAGCCGCGCTTCGTGGCGGATCAGCGGACTGAATCCCGCGTTCACGCACTGCGCGATGATCAGGTCGTGATAGTGCGGCGCCGCTTCGCGCGGAAACAGGATGAACGGTTCCGCTGCGAGCGCGGTCAGCGCGACCTGCTTGCGCCGGGCGAGCGGATGCGTGGCCGGCAGGCAGCACACGAACGGCTCCGCATAGACGGGCACCGATTCGACCTCGGGCGGGAAGTGGCCCCAGTGCGCGTAGCCGAGATCGATCTGGCCGCGCTGGATCGCCTGCACCTGCGCCTGCGTGTTCATCTCGCTCAGCACGACCTCGACGCCCGGGTAGTCGGCCTCGAAGCGCCGTACCGCAGCGGGCAACCCGCGATACAGCATCGAATGGACGAAGCCGATCCGCAGCCGGCCCGCGAGGCCCGACGCGGAGCGCACCGTCAGCCGCTCGGCTTCGGCCGCCTGCAGCAGCAGACGGCGCGCTTCGCCGAGCAGCACCTCGCCCGCGTTGGTCAGCGCGACGGCCTTGTTGGTGCGCGAGAACAGCTGCACGCCGAGCGCGTCCTCGAACTTGCGGATGTCGAAACTCAGCGCCGGCTGCGAGATGAACAGGCGTTTCGCCGCGCGCCCGAAATGCAGTTCCTCGGCGACCGCCACGAAGTAGCGCAACTGCCTCAGTTCCATGGTGTCTCCTCCCGGCGTCGGCATCGATAAGCAATATCTATCGTACCGGATAAATCGTGTATTGGACGTTTATCGATCGCGCGCCTACGCTCTGCGGAAGGCTTCGCGCGGGACTGGCCGGGCGCCGCTGCGGCGCTCCCGCCGACGTGCAGGCAACCCAGGAGACGCATGCATGAACGACACCGCTCGCACGCCGGACGCCGGCGCATCCAACATCCCCGACAGCCGGGGCATCAATTTCTTTACCGCCGACCCTGATCTCGGCGCATTGCTGAAGCTGCATCTCGGCGACGCGCGCTATGCGGCACTCGAGCCGCGGCTGCGCGCGCTCGGCGCACGCGTGTCGGGCGAGCTCGACGAATGGGCGTCGCGTGCGGACAAGCATCCACCCGTGCTCGAGCACCGCAACCGGCGCGGCGAGGCCGTGCAGCGGATCGACAAGGATCCCGCCTATGTCGCGCTCGAACGCGTCGCGTATGCGGAGCTCGGGCTCGCATCGCTCAGTCACGGGGCCGAAACCGTGCCGCCGCTCGTCAAGTACGCGTTGACGTTCCTGTTCGTGCAGGCGGAATTCGGTCTGTGCTGCCCGGTCAGCATGACCGATTCGCTGACGCGCACGTTGCGCCGCTTCGGCGATCCGGCGCTCGTCGCGCGCTACCTGCCGATGCTTGCATCGCGTGACTTCGACACGTTGTACCAGGGCGCGATGTTCATGACCGAGCAGGCGGCCGGCTCCGACGTCGCGAGGATCGCGACGCGCGCCGTGCGCGAGACGGACGCACAGGGCGAGACCGTCTGGCGCCTGACCGGCGACAAGTGGTTCTGCTCGAACGCGGACGCCGATCTCGCGATGGTCCTCGCGCGGCCCGACGGCGCGCCGGACGGCATCAAGGGTCTTGCGCTGTTCCTGCTGCCGAAGACGCTGCCGGACGGCACGCGCAACCGCTATCGGATCGTGCGCCTGAAGGACAAGCTCGGCAGCCGTTCGATGGCGAGCGGCGAGATCGCGCTCGAAGGCGCGCAGGCGTACCTGATCGGCGAGATCGGCCGCGGTTTCCACCAGATGGCCGACATGATCAACATGTCGCGGCTGTCGAACGGCGTGCGCGCGGCGGGGCTGATGCGGCGCGCGCTGAACGAGGCGCTGCACGTTGCCGCGCATCGCGAGGCGTTCGGCCGCAAGCTGATCGAGATGCCGCTGATGCAGCGCCAGCTGATGAAGATGCTGCTGCCGGCCGAAGCCGCCCGCGCGATGTTCATGCAGATTGCGCTGCTGCTGCCGCAGGCCGATGGCGGTGACGAGCAGGCCGCGCGCTGCGTGCGGATCCTGACGCCGCTGATCAAGTTCCGCGCGTGCCGCGACGCGCGCCGCGTGACGGGCGATGCAATGGAAGTGCGCGGCGGCACGGGCTACATCGAGGAATGGAGCGACGCACGGCTCGTGCGCGACGCGCATCTGGGCTCGATCTGGGAAGGCACGAGCAACATCGTCGCGCTGGACGTCGCGCGGGCCGCGCAGCGCGAGCATGCGCTCGATGCGCTGCGCGCGTTCCTGGGCGACCGTCTGGGTGCAGCACCGCTGCCCGATGCGAGCCGCGCGGCGCTGCGGCGCATTCTCGCGCGCGCCTGCGATGCGCTGGCGCGGGTCGCGGCGGAAGGCGACGACGCACGCGTGCGGCAGGCCGCGTCCGCGCTGTACTACGCGAGCGCGGCCGTGCTGATGGCCTGCGAGGGCGTGGGTCTTGCACCGGATTACCGGCGCCTCGCGCTCGCGCACCTGATCGTGCGCCACAAGCTGCTGCCGGTCGATCCGCTCGCGCCGGCGTCGCGCGACGACGAGCCGGCCGCGTTTGATGCGCTGCTGCGCGGCGCCCCGGTCACGCTCGACACGGCGCTCGACCTGCTGCCGGAGGTCGAACGATGAGCGCGACGAACGCGACGAACGCGACCCGCGGCGCACTGGACGGCCTGAGAGTCGTCGACCTGAGCCGCGTGCTCGGCGGCCCGTACTGCACGCAGGCGCTCGCCGACCACGGTGCGACGGTGGTCAAGATCGAGCCGCCTGCCGGCGATGAAACCCGCGGCTGGGGGCCGCCGTTCCTCGGCGACACGGCCTGGTACTTCATGGGCGTCAACCGCAACAAGGAAGGGCTCGCACTCGACCTGTCGCGCGACGAAGGGCGCGCGATCCTGTGGCGCCTGCTCGAAGAGGCCGACGTGCTCGTCGAGAACTTCAAGCCCGGCACGCTCGCGCGCTGGGGGATGGACTATGCGCGCGACCTGCAGCCGCGCTTCCCGCGGCTGATCCACTGCGCGGTGACGGGCTTCGGCGACGACGGCCCGCTCGGCGGGCTGCCCGGCTACGACGCGGTGATCCAGGCGATGGCCGGGCTGATGAGCGTCAACGGCGAACGCGACGGCGACGCGACGCGCATCGGCCTGCCGATCGTCGACATGGTCACGGGGCTCAACGCGCTCGCCGGCATCCTGCTGGCGCTTGCCGAGCGCGAGAAGAGCGGGCACGGGCAGTCGATCGACATCGCGCTGTACGACTGCGGCGTGTCGCTGCTGCATCCGCATCTGCCGAACTTCTTCGGTTCCGGGCGCGTGCCGGAGCGCAGCGGCAACGCGCATCCGAACATCGCGCCGTACGACAGCTACCGCACGGCGACCGTGCCGATCTTCCTCGCGGTCGGCAACGACCGGCAGTTCGCGCGGCTCGTCGCGCATCTCGGTGCGCCGGCGCTCGCCGGCGACGCGCGCTTCGTCGACAACCGCAGCCGCTGCGCGCACCGGCCCGAGCTGAAGGCCGAACTGGAAGCGCGGCTCGCCGCGCACGCATGCGAGCCGCTCGCACACGACCTGATGGCGGCCGGCGTGCCGTGCGGGCCGGTACGGACGGTGGCCGACGTCGCGCACGATCCGCATGCGCTGCACCGGAATCTGTTCGTCGAGATCGGCGCGTATCGCGGCACCGCGTCGCCGGTGAAGCTGTCGCGCACGCCGGCCACCTATCGTTCGCTGCCGCCCGCGCTCGGTCGCGACACGCGCGCGGTGCTCGACCGGCTCGGCGTCGATCGCGCGCTTCAGCAGCAACTGCTCGACGCCGGCGTGCTGAAGGTCGCGCCGGACGAGACGTGACGGGCCGACGGCATCAGCCGATGAGCGTCGTCTCGAACCGACCGATCGCAACATCAACATCAACATCAACCTCGAACTACGCAACGTAGCGCAACCCCGCTAGCCGGCGGCGCAAGGCCGGCCATCCGGCAACGCGCGCGACAGTCGCGCCGCCGATCATAAACATGGAGACATCGATGAGCCGTCCGCAATCCCCGAGCGCCGCGCAGCCGCGGCCTGGCCGCGCCGCATTCGCGGCGTTCGTCGGCACCACGATCGAGTGGTACGACTTCTACATCTACGGCACCGCCGCCGCGCTCGTGTTCGGCAAGGTGTTCTTTTCGAGCACGATGGATCCCGGCGTCGCGACGCTGCTCGCGTTCGTCACGTTCTGGGCCGGCTTCGCCGCGCGGCCGCTCGGCGGCATCGTGTTCGGGCATCTCGGCGATCGCGTCGGCCGCAAGACCGCGCTCGTGATCACGCTGGTGATGATGGGGCTCGCGACGACCGGCATCGGCCTGCTGCCCGGCTATGCGCAAATCGGCGTCTGGGCGCCGGCCGGCCTCGTCGTGCTGCGCGTGCTGCAGGGCATCGCGGTCGGCGGCGAGTGGGGCGGCGCGGTGCTGATCGCGAGCGAGAATGCGCCCAAGCACCGCAGCATCCTGTACGCGGCGTTCGCGCAGCAGGGCTCGCCCACCGGCAACCTGCTGGCCACGGCCGCGTTCTTCGCGCTGAGCACGCTACCGACGCCGTCGTTCCTGATGTGGGGCTGGCGCATTCCGTTCCTGCTGTCGGCCGTGCTCGTGATCATCGGCATGGTGATCCGGCTGAAGCTCGAGGAATCGGCCGACATGCAACGCGTACTCGCGCGCAAGCGCACGGTGAAGCTGCCGCTGCGCGACGTCGTGCGCGATCACTGGGTGGTCGTGCTGCTCGCGGCCGGTACGCTGCCGGTGATCAACGTCACGTATTTCCGCAGTACGTTCGCACTGTCGTGGGCGACGAAGGAACTCGGCTACGCGCAGGGCACGTTTCTCGGCATCCTGTCGATCTCGCTCGTCGTGCAGTTCCTGATGCAGCCGGTCGGCGCATGGTTCGTATCGAAGGTCGACATGCGGCGCGCGATGTGCTGGATCCTGATTCCGGAGATCGTGCTGATGCCGGTGATGTTCCATGCGCTCGCGACGCGTTCGTACGCGGTCGCCGTCGCGGGCATGTGCATCTCGACGATTCCGTCGGCGATGTTCTACGGCGCGGTCGGCGGCGTGCTCGCGCGCGTGTTCCCGGCCAACATCCGCTATACGGGCCTGTCGCTCGCGTATCAGCTGAGCGCGCTGGTCGTCGGCGGCGGCACGCCGGTGCTCGCGCAGGCGATCCTCAACACGACGGGCAGCATCGTCGGCGTCGCGGTCGCGTCGGGGCTGTATGCGCTCGTGTCGCTCGCTTGCATGCTGGCGCTGCTCAATCGCACCGGGTATCGCGCCGACGAGCTGTCGACGGCCGAGCGCAGCGATGCGGCCGAGTGGGAGACCGAAAGTACGGCGGCAGGGAGTCCGAACGGCGACGCCGCGCAACCCGACGATCGCGGCACGTTGAAACCTGCGGGTTGAGCCGGGTGGGCTGGCGCGACGCGGCAACGTGGCAACGTGGCGATTCCGCGGCATCGGGCGCCGGGCGGATCGCGCGTCGCGTTGCGTCGGCTCTCGCCGGATCGGGTGGCCCAAAAGCAAACGGCACCGTGCGAGACACGGTGCCGTTTGCTTCACGTCGCGACGAGATCGGCACGGCCGGCCGTCGCGAGTCGCGTCGCTTTAGCCTTCCGTCGGCGGCACGTAGCCGGACGCCTGGTCCGCGCCGTCGCCGAAGAAGTACTTTTCCGTCTGCTTCATCAGGTACTGGCGCGCGCGCGGGTCGGCCATGTTCAGGCGGTTTTCGTTGATCAGCATCGTCTGCTGCTTGAGCCAGCCCTGCCACGCTTCCTTCGAGACGCTCTCGTAAATGCGCTTGCCGAGTTCGCCCGGCAGCGGCGGGAAATCGAGGCCTTCGGCTTCCTTGCCGAGCTTCGCGCATTGGATCATTCGAGCCATCGTGTACTTCTCCTGTAATCGGTCTGGGGGGAGGGCAGTCGTGCCTGCGCTCAGAGCTGCTTCATCAGCACGAGCGACTTGCGCTGCCAGTTATAGAGTTTGCGGCGGTCTTCCGGCAGGTCGTCGACGCTGACCTTGACGAAGCCGCGCTTGAGGAACCAGTGCTCGGTGCGCGTCGTGAGCACGAAGATGTGCGTGAGGCCGCGCGCGCGGGCGCGCTGCTCGATGCGCTTGAGCAGGCGTTCGCCGTCGCCCGAGCCTTGCGCTTCCGGCGCGACCGTCAGGCACGCCATCTCGCCGATCTTCTCCTGCTGGTACGGGTACAGCGCCGCACAGCCGAACAGCACGCCATCGTGCTCGATCACCGAGAAGTGGTCGATGTCGCGTTCGATCTGGTGGCGGCCGCGTCGTACCAGCGTGCCGTCCGACTCGAGCGGCTCGATCAGCGACAGGATGCCGCCGACGTCGTCCGGCGTCGCCTCGCGCAGGCTCTCGAGGTTCTCGTACGAGATCATCGTGCCGACGCCGTCGTGCAGGAACAGTTCGAGCAGCATGCTGCCGTCGAGCGACTGCGGGATCAGGTGGGCCCGTGTCACGCCGCCGCGACACGCGCGGATCGAGTGCTTCAGGAAGAACGCGTCGTCGCCCTGGACGTTGCCGGAATCGAGCAGCTCGGCCGCCGCGTCGAGCGACATTTCGCGCACCAGCTCGCCTTCGTCGTCGACGATGCCGGGCGCTTCGGTCAGGAAGATGATCTTGTCGGCGCGCAGTGCGATCGCGGCCGCCGACGCGACGTCTTCCATCGACAGGTTGAATGCCTCACCGGTCGGCGAGAAACCGAGCGGCGACAGCAGCACGAGCTTGCGGCTCGCGAGCGAATGACGGATCGATTCGGCGTCGATCTTGCGCACGATGCCCGTGTGCGCGAAATCGACCCCGTCGAGAATCCCCACCGGCCGTGCGGTCACGAAGTTGCCCGACACGACGCTGATGTGCGCGTGCGCCATCGGCGAGTTCGGCAAACCCTGGCTGATCGCGGCCTCGATGTCGAGACGCACTTCGCCGGCCGCTTCCTTCGCGGATTCGAGCGCGCGCGCATCGGTAATGCGCAGGCCGTGCGAAAACTCGGATTCGACACCGTGCAGGCTCAGCTGCTCCTCGACCTGCGGGCGCGAGCCGTGCACGAGCACGATCTGGATGCCCATCGCCTGCAGGAGCGCGATGTCGGACACGAGCGCGTTCAGCAGCCCCTGCTGCACCACCTCGCCCCCGAACCCCACGACGAACGTGCTGTTGCGGAACTTGTGGATATAGGGCGCGACGGAGCGCATCCAGTCGACGAACTGCGCGTGGCTGGCGGCCGAATCGTCGGCGGCCGGCGGCGTCGCGGCGCCGGTCTGGGCGGGAGGGAGGTCGGTTTGGGAATTCATGGGCGGGATTATAATGCGCCCCCATGTCGAATGTTTCTAAAAGTCCCGCGCCGACGCGGGCCAATACGCCGTCGGCCCGGCACCCGGATGGTGCGGCCGATGCGCGCGAGCAGCCGGGCCAGCCGCCGCGCCAGCAGCAGGACAAGCCGGCGGGCACGCCGGCACCCGCACCGCGCGGGCCGCGCAGCGACGAACGGCGCGGCGATGCGCGCCAGCCGGCCGCGAAGGGCGCACCGCAGGCACCGGGCGAGCGCCCGCCGCGCCGCGAGCGTCCGCCGCGCGCCGTCGTCGCACCGAATCCCGTTCCGCCGATCACGTATCCCGAAAGCCTGCCCGTGTCGGGCAAGCGCGACGAAATCGCGCGCGCGATCGCCGGTCATCAGGTTGTCATCGTCTGCGGCGAAACGGGGTCGGGCAAGACCACCCAGCTGCCGAAGATCTGTCTCGATCTCGGCCGCGGCCTCGGCGCCGGCGGCACGGGCCTGATCGGCCATACGCAGCCGCGCCGGCTCGCCGCGTCGTCGACCGGCCGCCGGATCGCCGAGGAACTCGGCACGCCGTTCGGCGAGGTGGTCGGCTACAAGGTGCGGTTTACCGACAATCTCGCGCCGGGCGCATCCGTGAAGCTGATGACGGACGGCATCCTGCTCGCCGAGACGCAGACCGATCCGCTGCTGAAGGCGTACGACACGCTGATCATCGACGAGGCGCACGAGCGCAGCCTGAACATCGACTTCCTGCTCGGCTACCTGAAGGAAATCCTGCCGCGGCGGCCGGACCTGAAGCTGATCGTCACGTCCGCGACGATCGACGCCGATCGCTTCGCGCGCCATTTCGGCACCGACGAGCGCCCGGCGCCCGTGATCGAGGTGAGCGGGCGGCTGTATCCGGTCGAGATGCGCTACCGCCCGGTGGCCGAGGATCGCCCGGCCGTGAAGAACGCCGAAGGCACGGGCGGCCGCGACCGCGTGAAGACCGCGCGCGAAGCCGAGCGCGACCTGATGGACGCGATCGTCGACGCGGTCGACGAGCTGTGCCGCGAAGGCCCCGGCGACGTGCTGGTGTTCCTGCCCGGCGAGCGCGAGATCCGCGAGGCGGCCGAGGCGCTGCGCAAGCACCACCCGCCGCACACCGAGATCCTGCCGTTGTTCGCGCGGCTCTCGGCGGCCGACCAGGACAAGGTATTCAAGGCGTCGAACGCGCGCCGGATCGTGCTCGCGACCAACGTGGCCGAAACGTCGCTGACGGTGCCGGGCATCCGCTACGTGGTCGACACGGGTCTCGCGCGCGTGAAGCGCTATTCGTACCGGAACAAGGTCGAGCAGCTGCAGGTCGAGTCGATCTCGCAGGCGGCCGCGAACCAGCGCGCGGGCCGTTGCGGCCGCGTGGCCGACGGCGTCTGCATCCGCTTGTACGAGGAAAGTGACTACCAGGCGCGCGCGCGCTTCACCGATCCGGAAATCCTGCGCTCGTCGCTCGCGTCGGTGATCCTGCGGATGAAGTCGCTGCACCTGACGGCGATCGAGTCGTTCCCGTTCCTCGAACCGCCGCCCGGCCGTGCGATCGCGGACGGCTATCAGTTGCTCAACGAACTCGGCGCGGTCGACGACGACAACGCGCTGACGCCGCTCGGTCGCGAACTCGCGCGGCTGCCGCTCGACCCGCGCGTCGGCCGGATGATTCTCGCCGCGCGCGACCAGCAGTCGCTGCGCGAGGTGCTGATCATCGCGAGCGCGCTGTCCGTGCAGGACCCGCGCGACCGGCCGATCGAAGCGCAGGAGCAGGCCGACCAGGCACACCGACGGTTTGCCGACGAGCGTTCCGAATTCCTGCAGTGGCTGAAGATCTGGGCGTGGTTCGAAGAGGCCGTCGCGCACAAGAAGTCGAATCGCCAGCTGATCGACGCGTGCCGGCAGAACTTCCTGTCGCACCTGCGGCTGCGCGAGTGGCGCGACGTCCACTCGCAGCTGCTGACCGTCGTGCGCGAGCACGGCTGGCGCCTGAACGAAGTCGAGGCGACCTATGAACAGGTCCATCTGGCCCTGTTGACGGGCCTGCTCGGCAACCTCGGCCTGAAAGCCGACGACGATCCGCACTATCTCGGCGCGCGCGGGATCAAGTTCTACCTGTGGCCGGGCTCCGTGCTCGCGAAGAAGGCCGGCCGCTGGGTGATGGCGGCCGAGCTCGTCGAGACGAGCCGGCTGTACGCGCGCTGCCTCGCGAAGATCGAGCCCGAATGGGTCGAGAAGATCGGTGCGCACCTGCTGAAGAAATCGCTGTCGGAACCGCACTGGGAGAAACGTCCGGCGCAGGTCAGCGCGTACGAGCGCGCGACGCTGTACGGGCTGCCGATCTATCACCGCCGGCGCGTCGCGTTCGGCAGGCAGGATCCGGCGCGCGCACGCGAGCTGTTCATCCGCGGCGCGCTGGTCGAAGGCGAGTTCGACACGAAGCTGCCGTTCTTCGCGCACAACCGCAAGCTGCTCGCCGACATCGAGCAGCTCGAGCACAAGTCGCGCCGGCAGGACGTGCTGGTCGACGACGAGCTGATCTACGCGTACTACGACCAGGCGATCCCGGAAGGGATCCACACGGGCGTCGCGTTCGAGCGCTGGTATCGCGACGAGGTGAAGAAGGGCGGCCAGGCGGAGGACAAGCAACGGCTGCTGTACCTGTCGCGCGACGACCTGATGCGTCACGAGGCGGCCGGCGTGACGACCGAGCTGTTCCCGAAGCGCGCGACGATGGCCGGCGTCGAGATGGCGCTCACGTACCACTTCGAGCCCGGCACGCCGCGCGACGGCGTGACGCTCGCGGTGCCGTTGTACGCGCTGAACCAGGTCGATGCGCGGCGCTGCGAGTGGCTCGTGCCGGGGATGCTGAAGGAAAAGGTGCAGCTGCTGCTGAAGTCGCTGCCGCAGAAGCTGCGCCGCCACTGCGTGCCGCTGCCCGAGTACGCGGCCGGCTTCGTCGAGCGGATGGGCCGCGAGCGCTTCGGCGCGGGCGGGCTCGTCGAGGCGCTGATCGCCGACGTGCGCGGCGAGACGCAAATCGCGATGAAAACGGCCGACTTCAAGCTTGAGACGTTGCCCGCGCACCTGTTCATGAATTTCAAGGTGATCGACGAGCACGGCCGCCAGCTGGCGATGGGGCGCAATCTCGCGCAGCTTCGCCAGGAACTCGGCGCGCAGGCGCAGCAGCAGTTCCAGAAGATCGCGGCGGCGTCGACGATCGCGCCGGGCGGCGACGCCGATGCCGGCCAGCCGGTCGGCCAGGCGTCGGCGGCTGCTGCCGCGGCCGGTGCAGCCGGTGCCGCCGGCCGCAACGCGAGGGCAGGCAAGGGCGCGGCGCCGCAGACGGCCGCTCCGGCGGAAGCCGGCGCGACGGCGCTGTACGAGAACCTGACGACCTGGAATTTCGGCAAGCTGCCCGAGCTGCTGGAAATCCGCCGGCGCGGCCAGACGCTGTACGGCTACCCGGCGCTCGTCGACCGCGGCACGCATTGCGACGTCGAGGTGTTCGATTCGCCGGAGGAGGCCGCACGCATCCACCGGGCCGGCCTGCGGCGGCTGTTCGCGCTGCAGCTGAAGGAGCCGATCAAGTTCCTCGAGAAGAACCTGCCGGGCCTGCGCGAGATGGCGATGCAGTACATGTCGCTCGGCACGCAGGACGAGCTGCGCGACCAGCTGATCGACACGGCGCTCGATCGCGCGTGCCTGCAGGACCCGCTGCCCGACGACGACGCGAGCTTCCACGCGCGCCGCGACGAGGGCCGCAGCCGCCTGAACCTGCTCGCGCAGGAAATCGCGCGGCTGGTCGGCCAGATCCTGGCCGAGTACGCGGGGCTCGTGAAGAAGCTCGCGCAGGCGAAGCCGTTCGCGCACGCGCATGCCGACCTGCAGCAGCAGCTCGCCGCGCTGGTCGGCAAGCGCTTCGTGATCGACACGCCTTACACGCAGCTGGCGCACTTTCCGCGCTACCTGAAGGGCATCGCGCTGCGGATCGACAAGCTGAAGGCCGATCCGGCGCGCGACGCGAAGCAGTCGGCCGACCTGTTGCCGCTCGCCCAGCAGTACCAGCGTGCGGTGTCGCAGCGCGGCGGCGTCGCCGACCCGCGGCTCGCGGAATTCCGCTGGCTGCTCGAGGAACTGCGGATTTCGCTGTTCGCGCAGGAACTGCGCACGCCGATGCCTGTCTCTGTCAAGCGTCTGCACAAGGTGTGGGAGTCGATGCAGCGCTAGCGCAACATCGGCGTCCCGGCCTGCACCGGCGGCCGGCCCCGGCCGGCCGCGCGGCGCCTGCCGCGGCGGCTCATCCGGCTGCCGCGGCAGCCGGCGAAGTGGCGCAATACCGGCCTGGGTCAACCGGAGGGGCCCGCCGAACGTTCTACAATGACAGCTGTTCCACGACGTGAGTCTTCATGCGCACTTTCCTTTCCTTCGGCCGCACGCTTGCGCTGGCCGCCGCCGTGCTGGCGCCCGCCGCACACGCGAATAACGTGATCGTCCTCAACTCGGCCGAAGCGACGCTTTCCCTGATCGACCAGCAGACCCGCGAAGTCGTCTCCACGATGCCGACCGGCAAGGAACCGCACCATTTGATGGCGACGCCGGACAATTCGTCCCTGATCGTCGCAAATTCGGTCTCGAACAGCCTGATGTTCGTCGATCCGAAGACCGGCAAGCTGCAGCGCACGGTCGAAGGCATCGAGGATCCGTACCAGCTCGGCTTCTCGCCCGACAAGAAGTGGTTCGTGTCGACCGGGCTGCGCCTCGACCGGCTCGACATCTACAGCTACGACGGCCGCGACCTGCATCTCGTGAAGCGCCTGCCGCTCGCGGTGATGCCGAGCCACCTCGCATTCACGAAGGACAGCAAGACCGTGCTCGTGTCGCTGCAGGTGTCCGGCGAGATCGCGGCGGTCGACCTCGCGACGCAGACGGTCAAGTGGAAGATGCCGGTCGGCAAGGTGCCGGCGGGCCTGTGGATGACGCCGGACGACAAATACCTGCTGGTCGGCATGACGGGCGCCGATTACATCGCGGTGGTCGACTGGCGCAATCAGAAGGTCGTGAAGACGATCCAGACCGGCAAGGGCGCGCACAACTTCCGCTCGCTCGCGGACGGCACGCACGTCGCGATCACGAACCGGGTCGCGAACACGATCAGCATCATCGACGAGATCACGCTCACCAAGGTCGGCGACATCACCGGCCTGCTGCCGGGCCCGGACGACATGGAGCTGTCCGCCGACAAGAAGACGCTGTGGGTGACGTTCCGCTTCGCGAAGAAGGTCGGGATCATCGATCTCGCCTCGCGCAAGCTGGTGCAGACGATCTCCGTCGGCCGCTCGCCGCACGGCATCTACTTCTACGACCGCGCGCCGTGGAAGGCGGCGAACGGCGCGTGACGGGCGGAGGCGGACGATGCTGCACCTGATCGATGCGTTCGTGTCGGACATCCAGACCTGGCTGTACGTCGACGTCGTGCAGCCGCTCCTCTTCAAGTTCAACCTGATGGACTATGACGAGGACACCTACGACGCACTGTACTGGGTGATCATCGGCGCGCTGCAGATGGTGCTGATGTTCGCGCTGCTGCGCCCGCTCGAGGCGCTGCTGCCGGTCGAGCGCTGGAAGAACCGCCGCGCGGTGCGGGTCGACGTGATCTACACGGCGATCTCGAAGCTCGGCATCTACACGCTGTTCTTCTTCTTCGCGCTGCAGCCGGTGTTCGACAACTTCCAGGCGTGGCTGCGCCTGCACGGCGTCGCGAACGTGAACCTCGACTATCTGTGGCCGGGCGTGACGTCGAAGCCGATCATCGCGTTCGCGATCTACCTCGTCGTGCTCGATTTCGCCGGCTACTGGTATCACCGCTGGCAGCACAAGTTCGGCATCTGGTGGGAACTGCACGCGGTCCATCATAGCCAGCGGCAGATGTCGCTGTGGTGCGACGACCGCAACCACTTGCTCGACGACGTGATCCAGTCGTGCTTCTTCGCGGCGATCGCGCTCGTGATCGGCGTGACGCCGTCGCAGTTCGTCGTGCTGACCGCGGTCACGAACTTCATGCAGAGCATCCAGCATACGAATGCGCGCCTGTCGTTCGGCTGGCTCGGCGAGCGCCTGCTCGTCAGCCCGATCTTCCACCGGCGCCACCACGCGGTCGGCTACGGTCATGAAGGCACCAAGTACGGCTGCAACTTCGGCGTGCTGTTCCCGTGGTGGGACATGATGTTCGGCACCGCGTCGTGGAACCGCACGGTCGAGCCGACCGGCATCCGCGAGCAGGTCGAGGGCGTGTCCTACGGCGACGGCTTCTGGTCGCAGCACGGCCTCGCGTTCGTGCGGATCTTCCGGCGCCTGTTCCCCGCCAAGCGCGGCGCGGCGTCGGCCTGACGCAATTCCGCTCCCGTTGAACGGCATTCCCACACGGCCCGCATGCGCTTCGGCGCATGCGGGCCGTGTGGTTTATCCTTTCCCCGTTTTTCTCCGTCGATACAGGCTCGCATGAACGACTTGCTGCGCTCTTTCGTCCGGGCGCTCGCCAGCGCGCTGCACCCGCGCATGCTGTGGCTCACCCTGATGCCGTTCGTCGTCTCGGCGCTGCTGTGGGGCGCCGTGCTGTGGTTCTCGTGGCAGACGCTGCTGGATCTCGCGCGCGGCGCGCTCGACGGCTTCGTGCTGACGGCGATGCTGTATCGCGCGTTCGACGCGATCGGCATGTCGCAGCTGCATGCGGTCGTCGCGCCGTTCGTGGTCGTGTCGCTCGCGATCCCGCTGATCGTGCTGACGGTGCTGCTGCTGATCGCGACGATCTCGATGCCGGTCGTGATCAAGCACCTGTCGAACCGGCAGTTCGTGGCGCTCGAGCCGAAGCGCGGCGGCACCTTCCTCGGCAGCGCGTTCAATTCGCTCGGCGCGGCGTTCGTCGGCGTCGTGCTGCTGGTCGTCACGATCCCGCTGTGGCTGATTCCGCCGTTCTTCGCGCTGCTGCCGCCGGTGATCTGGGGCTGGCTCACGTACCGCGTGATGACCTACGACGCGCTCGCGCTGCACGCGAGCCGCGACGAGCGCCGTGCGGTCGTGCGGCAGCACCGCTGGCCGCTGATCGGCATCGGCGTCGCGACCGGGCTGCTCGGCACGGTGCCGACCTTCGTATGGGTCTCGTCGATCTGGATGATGGTGCTGTTTCCGTTCGTCGCGGCCGCCATGATCTGGGTATACGCTTTCATCCTCGTCTTCTCGGCGCTGTGGTTCGGGCACTATTGCCTGCGCGCGCTGGAGGACCTGCGCGCGAGCGCGCGCGCCACCGCAATCGACATGGGGCAGGCATGAGCATCGGCATCATCATCATCGGCGATGAAATCCTTTCGGGCCGCCGGCAGGACAAGCATCTGGCGAAGGTCATCGCGCTGCTCGGCGCGCGCGGCCTCGCGCTCGACTGGGCCGAATACGTCGGCGACGATCCGGCGCGCATCACGGCGACGCTCGCGCGTGCGATCGCGTCGGGCGACATCGTGTTCTCGACCGGCGGGATCGGCGCGACGCCGGACGACCACACGCGCCAGTGCGCGGCCGCCGCGCTCGGCGTGCCGCTCGAACTGCACCCGGAAGCGAAGTTGCTGATTGCGGAGCGGATCCGCGAAACGCACACCGATCCGGCCACGCCGGTCGACTTCGAGTCGCCGGAGAACCAGCACCGCTTCAACATGGGCGTGTTCCCGGCTGGCGCGACGATCATCCCGAACGGCTATAACCGCATCCCCGGCTTCTCTGTCGGCGACCTGCATTTCGTGCCGGGCTTCCCCGTGATGGCCTGGCCGATGATCGAATGGGTGCTCGACACGAAGTACGCGCACCTGCATCACGCGACGCCGCACGCGGAACGCTCGCTGTACGTGTTCGAGCTGCCCGAATCGACGCTCACGCCGCTGATGGAGCGCATCGAGCGCGATTTCCCGGGCGTGCGCGTGTTCAGCCTGCCGAGCGTCGGCGACGCGGAGCGCGGCGGCATCTATGCACGCCGTCACATCGACCTCGGCGTGAAGGGCGAGCCGGAAGCGGTCGCGGCCGCGTTCGTGAAGCTGCGTGAAGGTGTGCACCTGCTCGGCGGCGACGTCGTCGAGCCCGACACGCCGCACGCCTGAGCGGCCCGCCACGCGGCCGCACAAAAGCCACGGGCCGCGCAACGCGGCCCGTCATCGGCATGTCATCGCCCGGCTCGACGATGAGAGTGTCGTCGTCGGTCGGTGCACCGCGCCGTCAGGCGCCGATCCACGGCAGTTTGCGGAAGCACCAGCCGTCGACCGTCTTGCGGTGGCCTTCGGCATCCTTCGCGCCCTCGAAGCCTTCGAGCAGGTCGAAGGCCTTCGTGAAGCCGGCCTGTGCGGACGCGACCGCGGCGAGCTTCGAGCGCGCGGCGCTGCGGCACAGGAACAGGATCGGCGTATCGGCCGGAAGGGCCGCCTTCAGTTCGTTGACGAATTCGGCGTTCGGCACGCCGCCCGGGTAGCGCGTCCATTCGAGGTGCAGGTACTGACCGTCGCCGACGAGCGGGCGGCCGATCCAGTCGAGTTCGGCGCGCGTGCGCACGTCGACGAGGCGCGCGGACGGGTCGAGCTGCAGCAGTTCGAATGCCTCGACCGGCAGCAGCGCGCCGGCGTAGTTGAGCGCGTCGTGTGCGCGGCGTTCGTCGGCCTTCGCGTAAAGCTGGTCGAGCGTACTCATGGCAGGGAGTCTCCGTATCGGTCAAACGATCATTCTAGCGCGGCGTCGCGGCACGGACGCCCGCATGCGGTGCGGTGCACGCGTGGCCCACGCGTTCACCAAAAGAGTGCAGAATGGCGTGCATGCACCAGAATGATTCCGTGACGGCAACGGGCTGTGGCGATTGCACCATGACAGTGCTTTCGACGAGCGACCGGTGTGGCGCGAAGCCCCGGAATCGCGCAGCACAGCCCTGTCGTGGCGAGCTCTGGCGCGATTTGCGCCCGGCGTTTGAAAAGGTGGCACGGAAGCTGCTATATAGAATTCGGTCGAATCGGGGCGCGCTGCGCCAAAGCAAGACCCCGGTCAGCTCGATAAACGAGGCGGTTCCCAGTCCGCCGGAATTGTTCTAATCAGGAGAAGAGGTTATGAGTAAAACCGTCGCCGACGTCATGCAACTCGTGAAGGACGAGGACTGCAAGTTTGTCGATTTCCGCTTCACGGACACGCGCGGCAAGGAGCAGCACGTCTCGGTGCCGGTTTCGGCATTCGACGAAGACAAGTTCGAAAGCGGTCATGCATTCGACGGCTCGTCGATCGCGGGCTGGAAGGGCATCGAGGCGTCGGACATGCTGCTCATGCCGGATCCGAACGCAGCCTTCGTCGACCCGTTCTACGAAGAGTCGACCCTCGTGCTGACCTGCGACGTGGTCGAGCCGGCCGACGGCAAGGGCTATGAGCGCGATCCGCGCTCGCTCGCGAAGCGCGCCGAAGCGTACCTGAAGAGCACGGGCATCGGCGACACGGCCTACTTCGGTCCGGAACCGGAATTCTTCATTTTCGACTCGGTCCAGTGGAACACGGACATGTCGGGCTGCTTCGTGAAGATCAACTCGGAAGAAGCACCGTGGTCGTCGGCCAAGGAATTCGAAGGCGGCAACACGGGCCACCGTCCGGGCACGAAGGGCGGCTACTTCCCGGTCGCACCGGTCGACACGTTCCAGGACATGCGTTCGGAAATGTGCCTGCTGCTCGAACAGCTCGGCATCCCGGTCGAAGTGCACCACCACGAAGTGGCGGGCCAGGGCCAGAACGAAATCGGCACGAAGTTCTCGACGCTGGTTCAGCGCGCCGACTGGACGCAATGGTCGAAGTACATCATCCATAACGTCGCGCACTCGTACGGCAAGACGGCGACGTTCATGCCGAAGCCGGTCGTCGGCGACAACGGTTCGGGCATGCACGTTCACCAGTCGATCTGGAAGGACGGCCAGAACCTGTTCGCGGGCAACGGCTACGCCGGCCTGTCGGAACTGGCGCTGTTCTACATCGGCGGCATCATCAAGCACGCCCGTGCACTGAACGCGATCACGAACCCGACGACGAACTCGTACAAGCGCCTGGTCCCGCACTTCGAAGCACCGGTCAAGCTCGCTTACTCGGCGCGTAACCGTTCGGCATCGATCCGCATTCCGCACGTGTCGAACCCGAAGGGCCGCCGTATCGAAACGCGCTTCCCGGATCCGATGGCGAACCCGTACCTGCTGTTCTCGGCACTGATGATGGCGGGCCTCGACGGGATCCAGAACAAGATCCATCCGGGCGAAGCCGCGGACAAGAACCTGTACGACCTGCCGCCGGAAGAGGATGCAAAGATCCCGACCGTCTGCGCAGGCCTCGACCAGGCAATCGAAGCGCTCGACAAGGATCGCGAGTTCCTGACCCGTGGCGGCGTGTTCACGGACGGCATGCTCGACGCGTACCTCGCGCTGAAGGAGCAGGAGCTGGCGAAGTTCCGCATGACGACGCACCCGATCGAGTTCGAGATGTACTACTCGCTCTAATCGGCGATGGCGCTTCGATTCAGCGCCGTCATGCCGGTTCGTTCCCGTCGCGCGGCCCGCGGCGGGAGCGGCGGAGTCTGAAAGGGGACGGCGTCCGGCCGTCCCTTTTTTGTTCCGACGATTTTCATTTTTGGCCCGGTGAGGCGCGACAAGCACGCAGATGGTTCTGAAGAATCTGATCAAGGCGAGAACGGGGCAGCCCGAGCGACTGACGGACGACGAGCGGCTCGCACGCTCGGGCCTGCTGGCGGGGCTGGAAGCGCTGCCGACGGTCGTGATCGTGCTCGACCGCAAGACGCTGCGGATCGCGTTCGCGAACCCGTCGGCGGAGGCGATGCTCGACATCTCGCGACGGCAGCTCGCGCAGCGGCCGTGGGGCGAGATTTTCCCGAACGCGAACGAACTGGCGTCGACGATCACGGCGATCGGCGAGGAACGCTTTCATGCGACGCACCTCGATACCGTGCTCGACCGGCCCGGCCGCGAACCGCTGCACGTGCACGCGATCGTCGGCTTCCTCGAGACGGCGCCCGATTTCGTGCTCGTCGAGCTGTTCGAGAACGAACGGCAGTCGCGCACCGACCGGGAAGAGCGCATCCACGACCTGACCGCGGTCAACAAGCAACTGATCCGCAACCTCGCGCACGAGATCAAGAATCCGCTCGGCGGCATTCGAGGCGCAGCCCAGCTGCTCGAATTCGAACTGGGCGAGCGCGAGCGCGGCGAGTTGCGCGAATACACGCAGGTGATCATCAAGGAGTCCGATCGCCTGCAGACGCTCGTCGACCGGTTGCTGGAGCCGCACCGGCATCCGCACATCGTCGGCGACGTGAACATTCATGAAGTGTGCGAACGCGTGCGCGCGGTGATGCTCGCGGAATTCCCGCGCGGGCTCACGATCGAGCGCGACTACGATGTGAGCGTGCCGGACCTGCGCGGCGACAAGGAGCAGTTGATCCAGGCGCTGCTCAACATCGTCCGCAACGCGGCGCAGGCGCTGCGCGAGCGGATCGCGCAGGGCGACGCGAAGATCGAACTGCGCACGCGCATCGCGCGCAAGGTGACGATCGCGAAGCGCCTGTACCGGCTGGCACTGGACTTGCACGTGATCGACAACGGGCCCGGCATTCCGGAAGAGATCCGCGACCGGATCTTCTATCCGCTCGTGTCCGGGCGCGAGGACGGCAGCGGCCTCGGTCTCACGCTCGCGCAGACCTTCGTGCAGCAGCACGACGGGATGATCGAGGTCGAAAGCCGGCCCGGACGTACCGAGTTTCAGATTCTGCTGCCGCTCGACCATTGAGCGGCGACTTGCGATTCACCGGATTCACCCATACCTGACCGACCTATGAAGCCGATCTGGATAGTAGACGACGACCAATCGATCCGCTGGGTGCTCGAAAAGGCACTCGCCCGGGACAGCTTCGCGACGAAGAGCTTCGCGAACGTGCGCGACGCGCTGGCCGCGCTCGACCACGAGACGCCGCAGGTGCTCGTGTCCGACATCCGGATGCCGGGCGGCTCGGGCCTCGAGTTGCTGCAGGCGATGCACGAGCGGCTGCCGGGCCTGCCCGTCATCATCATGACGGCGTTCTCCGATCTCGACAGCGCCGTCGCGGCGTTCCAGGGCGGCGCGTTCGAATATCTCGCGAAGCCGTTCGATGTCGACAAGGCCGTCGAGCTGATCCGCCGTGCGGTGGAAGAAAGCCTGCGCGGCGGCGCGCCGCAGGACGAGCGCGTGGCCGAGGCGCCCGAGATGCTCGGCCAGGCCCCCGCGATGCAGGACATGTTCCGCGCGATCGGCCGACTGTCGCATTCGGCCGCGACCGTGCTGATCACCGGCGAGTCGGGCACCGGCAAGGAGCTCGTCGCCCGTGCGCTGCATCGCCACAGCCCGCGCGCGAACGGGCCGTTCATCGCGCTGAACACCGCGGCGATTCCGAAGGACCTGCTCGAGTCCGAGCTGTTCGGCCATGAGCGCGGCGCGTTCACCGGTGCGCAGACGACCCGGCAGGGCCGCTTCGAGCAAGCCGAGAACGGCACGCTGTTCCTCGACGAAATCGGCGACATGCCGTTCGACCTGCAGACGCGCCTGTTGCGCGTGCTGTCGGACGGGCAGTTCTATCGCGTCGGCGGGCACAACCCGCTGCGCGCGAACGTGCGCGTGATCGCCGCGACGCACCAGAATCTCGAATCGCGCGTGCGGCAGGGGCTGTTCCGCGAGGACCTTTACCACCGGCTCAACGTGATCCGGCTGCGCCTGCCGCCGTTGCGCGAACGCAGCGAGGACATCGCGCTGCTCACGCGCCACTTCCTGCAGAAGAGTGCCCGCGATCTCGGCGTCGAGCCGAAGCGCGTGTCCGACGAAGCGCTCGCGTACCTGACGTCGCTCGCGTTTCCCGGCAACGTGCGGCAGCTCGAGAACCTCGCGAACTGGCTGACCGTGATGGCGCCGGCGCAGACGGTCGAGGTCAAGGACCTGCCGCCCGACCTCGTGCCGGGCGGTGCGCCGGTCGTCGCGACGGGTGACGGCGCGGATGCGCCCGGCAGCAGCGGCAACGCGGCGGCCGGAACGTCCGTGCTCGGTGCCGCGCCGGTGGCGAGCACGCCCGTCGCGGCCGCGCCGAACGGCGGCGCGCCGGCCGGCTACCCGCTGTGGGAGCACGGGCTGCGTACCGAAGTCGCGCGGCTGTTGCGCGAGAATTCGGCCGACGTGATGGACGAGCTCGCGCGTCGCTTCGAGGCGGCCGTGATCCGCGAGGCGCTCGACTTCACGCGCGGCCGCAAGGTCGAGGCCGCGGAGCGGCTCGGCATCGGCCGCAACACGATCACGCGCAAGATCCAGGAACTCCATCTGGAGCCCTGAGCACGATTTGCGGCATGCGCGGGCGTCGCGCATGCCGCGATCGGACATAATCGCGGTTTGCACGCAGCTTGCCATTCCGCCGATCCGCAATGTCCGATTCCTTCCGCTGGCCCACCGAGGCCGACCCGTTCCGTTTCCTCGAAGCGCTCGACAGCAAGCGCGCCCGCACGTGGGTCGACGAGCAGAATGCGCGCACGCGCGCCGCGCTGCGCGACGACGACGCGTATCGCGCGCTGACCGCACGTCTCGCCAAGGCCTATCTGCCGCGCGAACGCCCGGTGATTCCGACCCGCTGGCGCGACTGGGCGTACGACCTGTGGCAGGACGATCTCCATCCGAAGGGGCTGTGGCGCCGCACGCGCTGGGACGACTGGCGTGCCGGTCGACCTGCGTGGGAAACGCTGCTCG
This sequence comes from Burkholderia sp. BCC1972, assembly GCF_905339605.1. NCBI lineage: Bacteria > Pseudomonadati > Pseudomonadota > Betaproteobacteria > Burkholderiales > Burkholderiaceae > Burkholderia > Burkholderia sp. BCC1972. Next base: position 23,054 of record NZ_CAJPGH010000011.1, read on the forward strand.
ACGTCGACGCGCTCGGTGCCGAGGAGGGCGAGTCATGGGTGTTCGAGCAGGACGCGATCCTGTACCCGGACGGCGATCGCGCGTTGCTGTCGCTGTCGCCGGGCGGCGCCGACGCGGTCGTCGTGCGCGAATTCGATCTCGTCGAACGCCGTTTCGTCGATGGCGGTTTCACGATCGACGAGCCGGGCCATCACACGGTCGGCTGGATCGACCGCGACACCGTTTACGTGAGCTGGGATCGCGGCGAAGCGCATGCGACCGCGGCCGGCTATCCGTACGAAGCACGGCGCTGGGTGCGCGGCACGGCGCTCGCCGATGCGCCCGTCGTCTTCAGCGGCGAACCCGACGACATCAGTGCCGGCGCGTGGTTCGATCCGATCGACCGTCGCCACGTCGCGTGGCGCAGCGTCGACTTCTTCGACGCGCATGCGTATTGGCTGACCGACGCCGGCGAGTGGGCGCGCTACGACGTGCCGACGCATGTCGAAGTCGGGTTCTGGGAAGGCTGGCTCGTGCTGGAGCCGCGCCTCGACTGGGACTGCGATGGCGTGCGCCATGCGGGCGGCTCGCTGCTCGCGATCCGCGAGCAGGCGTTCCTGGCCGGGTCGCGCGAATTCACGACGCTGTTTGCGCCGCAGCCGACGACGTCCGCGTGCACGTGGACGCACACGCGCACCACGCTGATCGCGAGCTGGCTCGACGACGTGCACAACCGCACGATGCTGTGGCAACCGCGACAGGCCGACGACGGCACGTGGGTGTGGGACGCGCGGCCGTTCGAATGGACGGGCGACGCGCAGATCGACGTCGAGCCCGTCGAGGCGACGCTGAACGACGAGGTGTACGTCGATGTCGACACCTATCTCGATCCGCCCGAATGCTGGCTGGCCGATCTCGCCGATCGTGCGGACGATGCGCCGTCGCGCCGCGTGCTGCTCGACCGGCCGCCGGTGCAGTTCGATGCGGCCGGGCTCGTCGTGCGCCGCGCGAGCGCGCGTTCGCGGGACGGCACGGTGGTGCCGTACACGCTGATCGGGCCGCGCGATGCGCTCGATCCGGCCGAAGGTGCCACGCGCGTCGCGCGGCCGTGTTTGCTGTCGGGCTACGGCGGCTTTGCGATCCCGAACCTGCCGGGCTACAGCGACGCGTTCGGCATCGGTTGGCTCGAACGCGGCGGCGTGATGGCGTTCGCGCATATCCGCGGCGGCGGCGAGTTCGGGCCGCGCTGGCACGTCGACGCGCAGCGCGAGCACCGGCAGCGTTCATTCGACGATTTCATCGCGGTGGCCGAGGATCTGGCCGCGACCGGCGTGACGACGGCCGCTCAGCTCGGGATCGAGGGCGGCAGCAACGGTGGCTTGCTGGTCGCCGCGTGCATGATGCAGCGGCCCGAGTTGTTCGGCGCGGTGCTGTGCCGCGTGCCGCTGCTCGACATGCAGCGCTATCCGAAGCTGCACGCGGGTGCTGCGTGGCTCGACGAATACGGCGACCCGGACGATCCGGGCGAGGGTGCGGCGCTGGCCGCGTATTCGCCTTATCACCGCGTGCGCGAAGGCGTCGCGTATCCGCCGCTGCTGCTGACGACGTCGACGCGCGACGACCGCGTGCATCCCGCGCATGCGCGCAAGATGGCCGCACGCATGCATGCGCTCGGTCACGAACGGGTGTGGTACTGGGAGAACACCGACGGCGGTCACGGCAGTGCCGACGATCTGGAGCGCGCGGAAGCCGATGCGGCCGAGTTCGGCTTCCTGTGGACCCATCTCGGGCCGGCGCCCGCGCGGCGCTGAGCGCGGGCGGACTGGACGATCAGCCGACGACCGCGACGACGGGCGTGTGGTCGGACGGCTGTTCCCACGTGCGCGGCGTGCGGTCGACCTCGCACGACGTGCATGTCTGCGCGAGCGCCGGCGACAGCAGGATGTGGTCGATGCGCAGCCCCGCGTTGCGGCGGAACGCCATCATCCGGTAGTCCCACCACGTGAAGGTCTTCTCGGGCTGCTCGAAGCGGCGGAACGCGTCGACGAAGCCGAGTTCGATCAGTTGCGCGAAGTGCGCGCGCTCCTGCGGCGACACGAGGTTCTGGCCTTCCCATTTCGCGGGATCGTGCACGTCGCGGTCTTCCGGCGCGATGTTGTAGTCGCCGAGCAGCGCGAGCTTCGGGAAGCGCTGCAACTCGGCGCGCATCCACGCCTGCAGTGCATCGAGCCACTGCATCTTGTAGACGAACTTGTCGGAGTCGGGCGCCTGGCCGTTCGGGAAGTACGCGGACACGATGCGCACGCCGTCGACCGTCGCGGCGACCACGCGCTGCTGCGGATCGTCGAAGCCGGGGATATTGCGCACGACGTCCGATTCGTCGACGGTCAGCGACTCGCGCGCGAGGATCGCGACGCCGTTGTAGGTCTTCTGGCCCGTGAACCAGCTGCGGTAGCCGATCGCCTCGAGATCGGCGCGCGGGAATTTCTCGTCAGGCAGCTTCAGTTCCTGCAGGCACAGCACGTCGGTGCCGCTGTGCGCGAGCCAGTCGAGCACATGCTGCTTGCGGACGTTGAGCGAGTTGACGTTCCAGGTGGCAATTTTCATGAACGGGAGTGTGCGTGCGGCGTGAATGCGAAGGCCGCCATCTTACCGCGAGCATGGGGTGCGAACGCGCGCAATGCGCGACGCGGAGCAGTGGGCGTGCGACGCTGCCTGGAAGGGGAGAGAAGAAATTGTGACAAAAGTATTGACGTGAGTACTCCCTCACCCTATAATTTATTTCTCTGACGCGGGGTGGAGCAGTCTGGCAGCTCGTCGGGCTCATAACCCGAAGGTCGTAGGTTCAAATCCTACCCCCGCAACCAAGCACACCAGACGATGTGCAGCGCAAGTGACCGATGCGCGCTTCGTCGACAGGAACCCGGCCTCGTGCCGGGTTTTTTGTTTTCTGCGCGCGATATTCGTTGCCGCGGTTATCGCGCAGCCCACTCCACGGCCGCCTTCGCATGCAGCGCGGTCGTGTCGAACACCGGCAGCGGCGAATCGTCCGCGCCGATCAGCAGCGTGATCTCCGTGCAGCCGAGGATCACGGCCTGCGCGCCGCGCTTTGCCAGCGCCTCGATGATCGACACATACGTCGCACGCGATTGCGCCGCGACGATGCCGTGGCACAGCTCGTCGTAAATGATCCGGTGCACGTCGTCGCGCCCGCGTTCGTCCGGCACGAGCACGTCCAGCCCGAATTTCTCGCGCAACCGCTCCGCGTAGAACGGCAACTCCATCGTGTAGCGCGTGCCGAGCAGTGCGACGCGCTCGACGCCCGCGTCGCGCAGCGCGCTGCCGGTCGGATCGGCGATGTGCAGGAACGGCAGCATCACCGCGGCCTCGATCGCGTCGTGCACGCGATGCATCGTATTGGTCGTCAGCACGACGAGGTCGGCGCCGGCCGCCTCGAGCTGCCGTGCCGCGTCGGCCATCCGTTCGCCGAGCGCCGCCCAGTCGTGCGTGCGCTGCAGCGCTTCGATTTCCGCGAAATCGACCGTGACGAGCACGCTCTTCGCGTTGTGATGGCCGCCGTGCAGCGCCTTCGAATGCCGGTTGATCATCCGGTAGTACTCGGCCGACGATTCCCAGCTCATGCCGCCGATCAGTCCGATCGTCTTCATCCGTCACCTTCTCGTTTCGTGTGTCGCGGCAGACGAGTATAGGTGCGGCGGCCCGCACCCGGCCGGTACGATCCGCGCAAAGCGGGCCGGTACGGCGCAGGCGGGCGCGGGCGACCGGTTTCTGCCGCACGCGACAGTTGAAACCGGCACTGTGTTTTTGTACAGTATCGGCACCGTGAACCCGACCACCATTCCGCCCGCCGATCCGCACGTGCCGCCGCCGGGCGACGCGCTGCCGCGCATGCGCAAGATCATTCACTGCGACTGCGACTGCTTCTACGCATCGGTCGAGATGCGCGACGACCCGTCGCTGCGCAATCGGCCGCTCGCGGTCGGCGGCCGGCCCGACCAGCGCGGCGTGATTGCGACCTGCAACTACGAGGCGCGGCGCTACGGCGTGCATTCGGCGATGTCGTCGGCACTCGCGATGCGCAAGTGCCCGGACCTGCTGATCCTGCCGTCCGCGATGGACAAATACCGCGCGGCGTCGCGGCAGATCATGGCGATCTATCGCGACTACACGCCCGACGTCGAGCCGCTGTCGCTCGACGAGGCGTACCTCGACGTCAGCGGGTCGCAGCGGTGCCAGGGCAGTGCGACGCTGATCGCGCGCGAGATCCGCCAGCGTGTGTTCGACACGGTCGGCGTGACCGTCTCGGCCGGCGTCGCGCCGAACAAGTTCATCGCGAAGATCGCGTCGGACTGGAACAAGCCGGATGGCCTGTTCGTCGTGCGGCCGCACGAGATCGACGCGTTCGTCGCGGCGCTGCCGGTGCGCAAGCTGCACGGCGTCGGCAAGGTGACGGCCACGCGGCTCGACCGGCTCGGCATCCAGACCTGCGCGCAGTTGCGCGACTGGCCGCTGATCGACCTGCACCGCGAGTTCGGTGCATTCGGGCGGCGGCTGTACGAACTGTCGCGCGGGATCGACGAACGGCCCGTGCAGGCCGACCAGGAGCGCAAGTCGGTCAGTGTCGAGACGACCTACGTGACCGACCTGACGACGCTCGAGCAATGCGCGGACGAGATTTGCCGCCTCGTCGTGCAGCTCGACGCGCGGATTGCGCGCGCAGGCGCCGCGCGGTCGATCCGCAAGCTGTACGTGAAGATCCGCTTCGCCGATTTCCAGCGCACGACGGTCGAGTGCGTGGCCGACGCGACCAATGCGGAGACGGCCGTCACGCTGCTCGCGAAGGGGCTGCAGCGGCGCGCGCAGGCCGTGCGGCTGCTCGGCGTCGGCGTGCGCATCGACGAGGACACGGCCGAGCGTCACGGGCAGTTCTCGCTGTTCGACGAAGACGCGCCCGCGCCATGAAAAAAGGCACCGCCGAAGCGGTGCCTGTCGATGCAGCCGGAAAGGCCGGGCGGCGCGCTCAGTGTGCGGGCGCGGCCATCCCGTTGTGGCGCAGCAGCGCGTCGATTTCCGGCTCGCGGCCGCGGAACGCCTTGAACGAATCCATCGCCGGGCGGCTGCCGCCGACCTCGAGGATCTCGCGGCGATAGCGCGTGCCGGTGGCCGCGTCGAGCACGCTGCCGCTCTTGGCGGCCGCTTCCTCGAACGCCGCGTACGCGTCGGCCGACAGCACCTCGGCCCACTTGTAGCTGTAGTAGCCGGCTGCGTAGCCGCCCGCGAAGATGTGGCTGAACGTGTTCGGCCAGCGCGAGAACGCCGCCTGCGGGATCACGTGATAGCGCTCGTTGATCTCGCGCGCGAAGGCGGTCACGCCGGTGGCGCCGGCCGGGTCGAAGTCGACGTGCAGCAGCATGTCGAACATCGAGAACACGATCTGGCGCAGCGTGCCGAGCCCGCTCTGGAAATTCTTCGCGGCGATCATCTTGTCGAACAGCTCGCGCGGCAGCGTGGCGCCCGTGTCGACGTGCGACGACATCGACGACAGCACGTCCCATTCCCAGCAGAAGTTTTCCATGAACTGCGACGGCAGCTCGACCGCATCCCATTCGACGCCGTTGATGCCCGACACGCCGAGCTCGTCGACGCGCGTGAGCATGTGGTGCAGCCCGTGGCCGAATTCGTGGAACAGCGTGATGACTTCGTCGTGCGTGAAGCACGCGGGCTTGCCGCCGATCGGTGCCGAGAAGTTGCAGGTGAGGTACGCAACCGGCGTCTGCACGTCGCTGCCGCGCTTCGCGCGCGAGCGCGCGTCGTCCATCCAGGCGCCGCCGCGCTTGCCTTCGCGCGCATACAGGTCGAGATAGAACTGCGCGACGAGCGAGCCGTCGCGGTTCTCGACGCGGAAGAAGCGCACGTCCTTGTGCCATACCGGCGCGTCGTCCGGCTTGATGCGCACGCCGAACAGCGTCTCGGTGACGGTGAACAGGCCCTTCAGCACGGCCGGCTCGGGGAAGTACTGCTTGACCTCGTTTTCCGAGAACGCGTAGCGCTGCTGGCGCAGCTTTTCGGCCGCGTATGCCACGTCCCACGGCGCGAGTTCCGTCAGGCCGAGTTCCTTCGCGGCGAATGCGCGCAGCTCGTCCCAGTCCTTGTCTGCGTGCGGGCGCGCGCGCGTGGCGAGATCCTCGAGGAATGCAATGACCTGCTGCGGCGATTCGGCCATCTTCGGCGCGAGCGACACTTCCGCGAAGTTGCGGTAGCCGAGCATCTGCGCCTCTTCGCGGCGCAGCTTCAGCTCGTCGGCGACGATCGCCGTGTTGTCCCATTCGGCCTTGCCGTCGCCATACTGCGGCCCGAGCTCCGACGCGCGCGTCGCATACGCGCGGTAGAGCGTCTCGCGCAGCGCGCGGTTGTCCGCGTACTGCAGCACCGGGAAGTACGACGGGAAGTGCAGCGTGAATTTCCAGCCGTCCTTGCCGTCCTTCTGCGCGGCTTCGCGGGCAGCCTCGATCGCGTCGCCGGGCAGGCCGGCCAGGTCGGCTTCGTTCTCGACGAAGTACGCGTACGCGTTGGTGGCGTCGAGCACGTGGTCGGAAAATGCCTTCGACAGCGCGGCCTGCTGTTCCTGCAGTTCGGCGAAACGCGGCTTCTGGTCCTCGGGCAGCTCGGCGCCCGACAGGCGGAAATCGCGCAGCGCGTTGTCGAGGATCTTCTTGCGCTCGGCGGACAGCGTCGCATATTCGGCGCTCGCGGCGATCGCTTTGTACTTCTCGTACAGCGCGAGATTCTGTCCGACGCTCGACCAGAACTCGGTCACGCGCGGCAGGTTTTCACCGTAGGCGGCGCGCAGTTCGGGCGTGTCGGCGACCGCGTTCAGGTGGCCGACGATGCTCCATGCGCGGCCGAGCGGCTCCGTGGCCTGCTCGACCGTCTCGACGACGGCAGCCCAGGTCGACGGCGTCGCGCTCGCGCTCGCGGCTTCGACCGCGCGGCTGGCTGCGTCGAGCAGCGTATCGAGCGCGGGCGTCACGTGCTCCGGGCGGATCTCGCCGAAACGGGGCAGGCCGGAGAAGTCGAGGAGCGGATTGGTGTTGGCGCTGGCGGACATAAGACTCCCTGTCTGTTGCCGGATGAACCGGGATGAAAAGGGTAACGGCGGCGGGGCGCGACGGCGCCCGATACCGACATTATTGGGGCGCATCGTGCGCTTTCCAATCGTTAGTTTCTAATGACGCGATTGACGCAGGGTCGGATGGGGGCAACGGGCATCCGGCGATCGGCGAGGGGGCGGCCGGCGCGGTGCAGCCGCGGCGACGCGGCTGGCGGGACGCCGGCGCACGGAACCGTGCGCCGGCTGAACGGGCAGGGGGTCAGGCGGCCGCGTCGGCGGCGCGCTCGGCCGCTTCGATCGTGTTGATCAGCAGCATCGTGATGGTCATCGGGCCGACGCCGCCCGGCACCGGCGTGATATGGCCGGCCACTTCCTTCACGCCCGCGAAATCGACGTCGCCGCACAGCTTGCCGGCGTCGTCGCGGTTCATGCCGACGTCGATCACCGTTGCCCCCGGCTTCACCATGTCGGCGGTCAGGATGTTGCGCTTGCCGACCGCCGCGACCACGATATCGGCCTCACGCGTGTGCGCGGCGAGGTCGCGCGTCTTGCTGTGGCAGATCGTCACGGTCGCGCCGGCGTCGAGCAGCATCATCGCCATCGGCTTGCCGACGATGTTCGAACGGCCGATCACGACCGCGTTCGCACCTTGCAGCGCGATGCCGTGCGCCTCGAACATCTTCATCACGCCGTACGGCGTGCACGGGCGGAACAGCGGCTTGCCGGTCATCAGCGCGCCCGCGTTCGCGACGTGGAAGCCGTCGACGTCCTTCTCCGGTGCGATCGCCTCGATCACCTTGTGGCTGTCGATATGCGCCGGCAGCGGCAGCTGGACGAGGATGCCGTGGATCTTCGGGTCGCGGTTCAGTTCGTCGATGCGCGCGAGCAGGTCGGCTTCCGACAGCGTGGCCGGGTATGCATCCTTCTGCGAGAAGAAGCCGTTGTCCTCGCACGCCTTGATCTTGTTGCGCACGTAGACTTCGCTCGCCGGGTTTGCGCCGACGAGGATCACCGCGAGGCCGGGCTGGTGGCCGCGTGCGGTCAGGGCGGCGGCGCGTTCGGCGGCCTGCGCGCGCAGGGTCTTCGAAAGGGCGTTGCCGTCGATGAGGAGGGCTGTCATGGTGGTGGGTCCTGCCGGGAAGTTGGAATGCGGGCGTGCGGCACCCGAAGCGCCGCAGCAAAGCACGCAATTATACCGTTCGCCTGCTGCCGTCCGACAGGGAATCAGCGAGAAGCGTCATGGCCGCAGCGCGCGTGCGCCGGGAGAAAAGGCCGCCGCCGCGCGAGTGGGCCGCATCGCGCGGGGCGGCAGACGCCGCTGGCGGGCCGCAGGGCGGGCAAGCGCCGCCGCGGCCGCTGAAGACGCTCAGGCCTGCTTCTTCGACAGCGCGAGGCGCAGCAGGTCGGCCACCGTGTTGACGTTGAGCTTTTCCATGATGTTCGCGCGGTGCGCCTCGACCGTCTTGATGCTGATGCCGAGATCGTCGGCGATCTGCTTGTTCAGGCGGCCCGCGATGATGCGTTCGAGCACTTGCTGCTCGCGCGCGGTCAGCTTCGACAGGCGTTCGCTCGCGGCACGCTGTTCCTGGACGCTCTTGCTTTCGCTTCGGGCCTTGTCGAGCATCCGCTCGACGAGCTTGCGCAGCTCGGCTTCGTCGAACGGTTTCTCGATAAAGTCCATCGCACCCTTTTTCATCGTCGACACGGCCATCGGCACGTCGCCGTGACCCGTGACGAAAATGATCGGCAGCGCGGCATTGTCGGCGATCAGGCGTTCCTGCAGCTCAAGACCGCTCATGCCCGACATCCGCACATCGAGGATCAGGCAGGCGATCTGGCCGGCCTGCTGCGCCGGCTGGTAGGCATCGAGGAACTGCTCGGCGCTCGAGAAGCATTGCACGCGATAGCCGTTCGCCTCCAGCAGCCAGCGCAGCGAGTCCCGTACGGCCTCGTCGTCGTCGACGACAAAGACGGTTTCCTGAGTGGTGGTGACAGGGCTATTCATAGTTCTCCCGTAACGGTATGTGATGCCGATGCCTCGCGCCCCCCTTGGCCGAGATCAGCGGGTTCCCCAATGGGCAGGCTGCAGTGGAACGTCGCGCCGGAAATGCGGCCATCCGGCTCGACGTTGTTGACCACCCACAGACGCCCCCGATGCGATTCGATGATCGAACGGCAGATATTCAGCCCCATGCCCATGCCATCGGACTTGGTGCTGTAAAACGGTTCAAACAGGCGCTCGGCGGTCGCTTCGTCGACGCCCGGACCCTGGTCGATCACGCGGATGTCGACGAAGCCCGCATCGATGTCGGCGACGACGCGGATCACGCCGTCCGCCGACGCCGGCTTCACGTCGGCCATCGCCTCGGCCGCGTTCTTCATCAGGTTCATCAGCACCTGTTCGATCAGCACGGGGTCGACATAAATAATAGGCATTCTTGCGAGGATTTCCGTGACGATCCGGATCCTGCGCTTCCTGGCCTCGATTTCGGCGAGCCCGACTGCGTCGGCGACGATGTCCGCGACCCTTGCCGGCTGGCGTTTCGGCTCGCTGCGCTTCACGAATTCGCGGATCCGCTTGACGATCATCCCGGCGCGCAGCGCCTGCTGCGCGGTCTTTTCCAGCGCGGGCTGCAGCGTCTCGGGCGTGCCGCGGCCGCTCTTGACGAGCGCGAGCGTGCCCGAGCAGTAGTTGTTGATCGCGGCGAGCGGCTGGTTCAATTCGTGTGCAATCGACGACGCCATTTCACCCATCGTCATCAATCGGCTCGTGAACTGCAGCTTTTCTTCCTGCTGGTGCGCGAGTTCCTGCGCCTTCTTGCGGGTCGTGATGTCGGTCGCGATCTGCATCTGCGCGAGGTGGCCGTCGACCCACTGGATGTACTGGCGGCGCACTTCGAACCATTTCTGGATGCTCTCGACGTACACCTCCTGCGCATCGGCCGTGCTGCTCGTCAGCGCGGCGGCCGGCAGGCCCGCGAACGCGTCGACCATGTCGATCGAGTCGGACGAGGCCTGCGCGCGGTCGAAGCCGCCGCCCGACAGCTCGAGATGGCCGTCCGGGCGGATGCCGAACAGGTGGCGGTAGTAGCGGTTCGCGAACAGCAGCTCGGCTTCGTCGGCGGCCAGCACCGACACCGCTGCGTCGAGGCTTTCGAGCACGGTCGTGAAGCGCTCGTGCGCGGCCGCGAGTTCCTCGCGGGCGCGCTTCGGCTCGGTGATGTCGGTCATCGACGACATCCAGCCGGTCTGGCGGCCCGAGCTGTCGATCAGCGGCGACACGTACAGGCGCGCATGGAACAGCGTGCCGTTCTTGCGCCGCACGCGCAGCTCGAAGCCCGAGCTCGGCGCCTTGCCGCGCAGCGTCATGTCGAGCTGGCGCTGCATTTCCGGGTACGCGTCGCGCGGCCAGTACGGGAACGGCGCGACCTTGCCGACGAGGTCGGTTTCGTCCCAGCCCGTCATCCGGCAGAACGCGGGGTTCACGTGCGTGATGCGGCCGTGCATGTCGAGCACGCGCATGCCGATCAGCACCGAGTTTTCCATCGCGCGGCGGAAGAACGCTTCCGCGTACAGCGCCTGCTGCGCCTCGAAGCGCTGGCGCGTGTGCTTCCACAGGCTCCAGAGGCTCCACAGCACGAAGCACGACAGGCCGGCGACGAGCCACACGAGCGTATTGTTGGTCAGGTTCGTGAGCTGCGGGAACGCGTACACGCGTACCGTCAGCCCCTGGCCGGGCGGATCGAGCGGAAGATCGTAGTGCGAGTCGCGCGGCAGGCGCGGGCGCGTCGACGTGGACGACAGCTCGCGGTTGTTCGAGTCGGTGATCGAGATCTTGTACTTCGACGACAGTTCCTGCGGGATGTCGTGCTTCAGGATGCCTTCGACCGAGAACACCGCGGCGATCGAGCCGAGATATTCGCGGTCGCCGCGCATCACGGGCGTCTGCAGCGTGATGAAGCCGTTGCCGAAGTCGTCGTAGATCAGCGGCGAATAGGCCTGGCGGCGCGTGCTGCGCGCCTCGTCGTACGCGCCGCGCACGGCTTCCTGCATCTGCGCGTCGCCGGGCTTCGCGAGCCGCTGGCCGAGCAGCGGCGGATGCACGGTCGGCCAGCGCTGCACGCCGGGCGCGGTGTACCAGTTCAGGTAGAGGATTTCCGGATGCGTCTGCATCACGTCTGCGACGGCCATCTGGAACGCGTTCTGGTCGAGGCGGCCCGACGCGAGATCGCGCGACAGCGCCTGCAGCTGTTCCTGCGCGCCCGTCATCGACAGGCGGATCTGCTGCTGCGCCCATGCGACGTTGCGGAAGAGGGTGTCTTCCTGCTGCTGCTGTTCGCGGCGATTGAGGCTCCACAAGATGAGGCTCATCACCACGAGGAACACCAGGATCGACAGCAGCGGCGTCAGCAAATAGGAATTGGACCACCACGGTCCGTGGTGCCAACGGGACGGCTGCGACTCCGCCGGCGGGCCCGACGGTCGCGCCGAGCGTGCGAAAAGCCGATCGGTCAACATGGCAGGATTGTAGCGCAGCGCAATACATGGAAAACCTGTACCGGATATGTTGAACGGAAACGGATTTGTTCCGCTGCCGCGTGCCGGAGCGCCCCGAAACATGGGTGCAGCGCAGCAATATTCCGCATTGCGAGAAAAGATCTCATAATTCGAAAATTTTGTTGCGCAGCCCCGTGCACGCTCATTACAATCCGCTGGAGCTTGCCCGCAGCCGGCCGCGTCGCGTCGTCTGCATGAGAGCGATCCTCATATTCCAGGACCCAGGAGACGAGAATGTCCGCTGTACCGAACGAAGTGATGAAGTATGTCGCCGCCGAACGTGACGACGACCCGCAAGAAACCGTCGAGTGGCTGGAGTCGCTCGATGGCGTGATCTCCTCCGTGGGCACCGGCCGCGCGCATTACCTGATCGAAAAGCAAATCGAGTTCGCCCGCATGCACGGCGAACACCTGCCGTTCTCCGCCAACACCCCGTACATCAACACGATTCCGGTCGAAGCCCAGGCGAAGATCCCGGGCGACCAGGACCTCGAGCACCGCATCCGTTCGTACACGCGCTGGAACGCGCTGGCGATGGTGCTGCGTGCAGGCAAGGACACGAACGTCGGCGGCCACATCGCATCGTTCGCATCGGCCGCGACGCTCTATGACGTCGGCTACAACCATTTCTGGCACGCAGCGTCCGACCAGCACGGCGGCGATCTCGTGTTCGTGCAGGGCCACTCGTCGCCGGGCGTGTACTCGCGCGCGTTCCTGCTCGGCCGCCTGAAGGAAGAGCAGCTCGACAACTTCCGCCAGGAAGTCGACGGCAAGGGCATCTCGTCGTACCCGCACCCGTGGCTGATGCCGGACTTCTGGCAGTTCCCGACCGTGTCGATGGGTCTCGGCCCGATCATGGCGATCTACCAGGCGCGCTTCATGAAGTACCTGGAGGCACGCGGCATCACGAAGACGGAAGGCCGCAAGGTGTGGGCATTCCTCGGCGACGGCGAGACGGACGAACCGGAATCGCTCGGCGCGATCGGGATGGCGAGCCGCGAGAAGCTCGACAACCTCGTGTTCGTGATCAACTGCAACCTGCAGCGTCTCGACGGCCCGGTGCGCGGCAACGGCAAGATCATCCAGGAACTCGAATCGGAATTCCGCGGCGCCGGCTGGAACGTGATCAAGGTCATCTGGGGCAGCCGCTGGGATGCGCTGTTCGCGCGCGACAAGTCGGGCGCGCTGATGCGCCGCATGATGGACGTCGTCGACGGCGAGTACCAGACGTACAAGTCGGAATCCGGCGCGTTCGTGCGCGAGCACTTCTTCAACACACCTGAGCTGAAGGCGCTCGTCGCCGACTGGTCGGACGACGACATCTGGGCGCTGAACCGCGGCGGCCACGATCCGCACAAGATCTACGCGGCCTTCCACGAAGCCACGAACACGAAGGGCGCGCCGACCGTCATCCTCGCGAAGACCATCAAGGGCTACGGGATGGGCGAGTCGGGCCAGGCAATGAACATCACGCACCAGCAGAAGAAGCTGCCGGTCGAGCAACTGAAGAAGTTCCGTGACCAGTTCCGCCTGCCGATCACCGACGAGCAGATCGCCGACGTGCCGTACCTGAAGTTCGAGGAAGGCTCGAAGGAGCTCGAATACATGCGCAAGCAGCGCATGGATCTCGGCGGCTACCTGCCGCATCGCCGCGAGAAGGCGACGTCGCTGCCGGTGCCGGCGCTCGACGCGTTCGAGCCGCTCTTGAAGGGCACGGGCGAAGGCCGCGAGATCTCGACGACGATGGCGTTCGTGCGGATCCTGAACATCCTGCTGAAGGACAAGGCGCTGGGCAAGCGCGTCGTGCCGATCGTCCCGGACGAATCGCGTACGTTCGGCATGGAAGGCCTGTTCCGCCAGATCGGCATCTGGAATCAGCAGGGCCAGAAGTACGTGCCGGAAGATTCCGACCAGCTGATGTTCTACAAGGAATCGGAAACCGGCCAGATCCTGCAGGAAGGCATCAACGAAGCGGGCGGCATGTGCGACTGGATCGCTGCGGCGACGTCGTACTCGACGCACGGCGAGATCATGGTGCCGTTCTACATCTTCTATTCGATGTTCGGCTTCCAGCGGATCGGCGACCTCGCCTGGGCCGCGGGCGACATGCGTTCGCGCGGCTTCCTGCTCGGCGGCACCGCGGGCCGCACGACGCTGAACGGCGAAGGCCTGCAGCACGAAGACGGCCACTCGCTCCTGTGGGCGGCATCGGTGCCGAACTGCGTGAGCTACGACCCGACGTTCGGCTATGAACTCGCCGTGATCATCCAGGACGGCCTGCGCCGCATGGTGCAGGACCAGGAAGACGTGTACTACTACATCACGGTGATGAACGAGAACTACGAGCACCCGGCGATTCCGCAGGGCGACCACGTAGCGGCCGACATCATCAAGGGCATGTACGCGTTCCGCAAGGCCGACGCCGACAAGAAGGCGCCGCGCGTCCAGCTGCTCGGCGCGGGCACGATCTTCAACGAAGTGATCGCCGCGGCCGACCTGCTGAAGAACGACTGGGGTGTCGCTGCCGACCTGTGGAGCGTGCCGAGCTTCACCGAGCTCGCGCGTGAAGGCCATCAGGTCGAGCGCTGGAACCTGCTCCATCCGACCGAAGAGCGTCGCCTGTCGCACGTGCAGAAGTGCCTGAAGGACACGCAGGGCCCGGTCATCGCATCGACCGACTACGTCCGTGCGCTGGTCGACCAGATCCGCGGCCAGGTCGATCGCCGCTTCGTCGTGCTGGGCACCGACGGCTTCGGCCGCTCGGATACCCGCGAGAAGCTCCGTCACTTCTTCGAAGTCGACCGTCACTGGGTCACCGTCGCCGCGCTCAACGCGCTGGCCGACGAAGGCACGATCGAGCGCAAGGTGGTCGCGGACGCGATTGCCAAGTACAACCTCGATCCGTCCAAGCCCAACCCGATGACCGTTTAACGCACACGCCGTGTGATGCCGCGCGCCGCTCCCGCGAGGAGCGCGCGCGGCCATGGAGACAGAAACAGATGAGTCAAGCGATCGAAGTGAAGGTGCCGGATATCGGCGATTACAAGGACGTGCCGGTGATCGAGATCGGCGTGAAGGTCGGCGATACGGTCGAGCCCGAGCAGTCGCTCGTCACGCTCGAGTCGGACAAGGCGACGATGGACGTGCCGAGCCCGGTTGGCGGCGTCGTGAAGGAAATCAAGGTCAAGGTGGGCGATTCCGTGTCGGAAGGCTCGCTGATCATCCTGCTCGAAGGCGGCGCCGCGGCGCAGGCGAACGGCGCGGCTGCGCCTGCCGCCGCTCCGGCTCCGGCGGCAGCGCCGGCCCCGGCCGCGGCAGCCCCGGCGGCCGCACCGGCAGCAGCCGGCGGCACGCTCGAGGTGAAGGTGCCCGACATCGGCGACTACAAGGACGTGCCGGTGATCGAGATCGGCGTGAAAGTCGGCGACACGGTCGAGAAGGAGCAGTCGCTCGTCACGCTCGAATCGGACAAGGCGACGATGGACGTGCCGAGCCCGGCCGCTGGCGTCGTGAAGGACATCAAGGTCAAGGTGGGCGATTCGGTATCGGAAGGCACGCTGATCGTGCTGCTCGAAGCCGCAGGCGCACCGGCTGCCGCTCCGCAGGCGAGCGCACCGGCTCCGGCCGCTGCCGCGCCGGCGCCGGCTGCTGCACCGGCACCCGCGCAGGCTGCGCCGGCACCGGCTGCCGCGGCCCCGGCCCCGGCCGCTGCGCCGTCGGGCGAATACCGCGCGAGCCACGCATCGCCGTCGGTGCGCAAGTTCGCGCGCGAACTCGGCGTCGAAGTCGCACGCGTGCAGGGTTCGGGTCCGAAGGGCCGCATTACGAAGGAAGACGTCACGGGCTTCGTGAAGGGGGTGATGACCGGCCAGCGTGCGGCACCGGCTGCGGCAGCCGCACCGGCCGGCGGCGGCGAGCTGAACCTGCTGCCGTGGCCGAAGGTCGACTTCTCGAAGTTCGGCCCGTTCGAGGCGAAGCCGCTGTCGCGCATCAAGAAGATCTCGGGCGCGAACCTGCATCGCAACTGGGTGATGATCCCGCACGTCACGAACAACGACGAAGCGGACATCACCGAGCTCGAAGCGCTGCGTGTCCAGCTGAACAAGGAAAACGAGAAGGCGGGCGTGAAGTTCACGATGCTCGCGTTCGTGATCAAGGCAGTCGTCGCCGCACTGAAGAAATTCCCGACCTTCAACGCGAGCCTCGACGGCGACAACCTCGTGTTCAAGCAGTACTTCCACGTCGGTTTCGCGGCCGATACGCCGAACGGCCTCGTCGTGCCGGTGATCCGCGATGCGGACAAGAAGGGTCTCGTCGACATCGCGAAGGAAATGAGCGACCTGTCGAAGGCCGCGCGCGAAGGCAAGCTGAAGCCGGACCAGATGCAGGGCGGCTGCTTCTCGATCTCGTCGCTCGGCGGGATCGGCGGCACCAACTTCACGCCGATCATCAACGCGCCGGAAGTGGCGATCCTCGGGTTGTCGCGCGGGCAGATGAAGCCGGTGTGGGACGGCAAGCAGTTCGTGCCGCGTCTCATGCTGCCGCTGTCGCTGTCGTATGACCATCGCGTCATCGATGGCGCCGAAGCCGCGCGGTTCAATGCGTATCTCGGCGCGTTGCTCGGCGATTTCCGTCGCATCGCTCTTTGATGAGCGGGGAGGTGGCTCGCGGGGGCGTGGGTTCTTTGTTTGTTATCCGCGCCCTGTCGTTGAACCTGTATTGCTGACGGTCTGCTAGCGTCGCCCCTGCGCGGGGCGGCGGTCACTTTTCTTTGTCTTCCAAAGAAAAGTAACCAAAAGAAAGGCGCGTCCTTGGGCGGACAGCAAAGGTGGTCCTGCCCAGGTTCGCGTTCTTTTGTCAGGCCGTCGTTGCGGGTTTTTTCTGCGGGTTCCTCCCCCTCTGTCTGCAGTCAATCAAGAAGGGGACAGTAATGAGTCTCATCGAAGTCAAGGTTCCGGATATCGGCGATTTCAGCGGCGTCGACGTCATCGAAGTCAACGTCAAACCCGGCGACGTGATCGAAAAAGAGCAAACGCTCATCACGCTCGAATCCGATAAAGCCTCCATGGAAGTGCCCAGCGACGTCGCCGGCACCGTCAAGGAAATCAAGGTCAAAGCCGGCGAGAAAGTCTCGCAAGGCACCGTCATCGCCATCGTCGAAGCATCGGCAGGCGCCGCCGCTCCCGCGCCCGCGAAAGCGCCCGAAGCGCCGAAGCCCGCAGCCGCCGCACCGGCTCCGGCCGCCGCCGCGCCGGCGCCCGCGCCGCAAGCCGGCAGCTACAGCGGTGCCGCCGACATCGAGTGCGACATGCTCGTGCTCGGCGCCGGCCCCGGCGGCTACTCGGCCGCGTTCCGCGCCGCCGACCTCGGCATGAAGACCGTACTCGTCGAACGCTATTCGACGCTCGGCGGCGTGTGTTTGAACGTCGGTTGCATCCCGTCGAAGGCGCTGCTGCACACGTCGCTCGTCGTCGAGGAAGCCGCGGCGCTTGCGTCGCACGGCATCACGTTCGGCAAGCCGCAAGTCGACCTCGACAAGCTGCGCGACTTCAAGGGCGGCGTCGTCAAGAAACTGACGACGGGCCTCGCCGGCATGGCCAAGGCACGCAAGGTCGAAGTGGTCACGGGCGTCGGCGCATTCGTCGACCCGTTCCACATGGAAGTGCAGGGCGAAAACGGCAAGAAGGTCGTCAAGTTCAAGCAGGCGATCATCGCCGCAGGCTCGCAAGCCGTGAAGCTGCCGTTCATGCCGGAAGACCCGCGCGTCGTCGATTCGACCGGCGCACTCGAACTGCGCCAACTGCCCAAGCGCATGCTCGTGATCGGCGGCGGCATCATCGGCCTCGAAATGGCCACGGTGTACTCGACGCTCGGCGCCGAGATCGACGTCGTCGAAATGATGGACGGCCTGATGATGGGCGCCGACCGCGATCTCGTGAAGGTCTGGGAAAAGTACAACGCGAAGCGCTTCGGCAACGTGATGCTGAAGACCAAGACGGTCGGCGCGGAAGCGAAGGAAGACGGCATCTACGTGAAGTTCGAGGGCGAGAAGGCGCCGGCGGAAGCGCAGCGCTACGACCTCGTGCTGGTGGCGGTGGGCCGCAGCCCGAACGGCAAGAAGATCGGTGCCGACAAGGCCGGCGTCGCGGTCACGGATCGCGGCTTCATCGACGTCGACAAGCAGATGCGCACGAACGTGCCGCACATCTTCGCGATCGGCGACATCGTCGGCCAGCCGATGCTCGCGCACAAGGCGGTGCATGAAGGCCACGTCGCCGCGGAAGCCGCGCACGGCGAGAAGGCATACTTCGACGCGCTGCAGATCCCGTCGGTGGCGTACACCGATCCGGAAGTGGCGTGGGCCGGCAAGACGGAAGACCAGTGCAAGGCCGAAGGCATCAAGTACGGCAAGGCCGTGTTCCCGTGGGCCGCGTCGGGCCGCGCGATCGCGAACGGCCGCGACGAAGGCTTCACGAAGCTGATCTTCGACGAGGAAACCCACCGCGTGATCGGTGGCGCCATCGTCGGCCTGAACGCGGGCGACCTGATCAGCGAAGTGTGCCTCGCCGTCGAGATGGGCGCGGACGCGGAAGACATCGGCAAGACGATCCATCCGCACCCGACGCTCGGCGAATCGGTCGGCATGGCCGCCGAACTGTACGAAGGCGTCTGTACGGACCTGCCGCCGCAACGCAAGAAGTAACGCGACGCGCACGGCCGGCCATGCGCCGGCCACAAAAAACGCCGCCGCCCGGGCAGTCCGGACGGCGGCGTTTTCTTTTGCCTGCGGCCGCTGCAGCGATCAAACCGCTCGGTCGAGCGCGGCGAGCGGCGGGCCGTTCGCGCACGTTCCGGCGCCGGAAACGAAAAAGCCGCGCTGGGCGCGGCTCTTTCAGGAGCAGGGGACGCTTACGCGGCCGGCTTGCTCGAACGACGTGCGGCAGCGGCGGTAGCAGCCTTCGTTGCGACGGCAGCAGCAGCGTTGAAGTTCGTTTCGGCGATTTCGACGGCTTGCTTCGTGGCCTTCTGAACCGTTTCGTACGTGGTGTTCGCAGCGTTCAGTGCCGACTTCAGCGCGGCGACAGCCGTTTCCGAACCGGCCGGGGCGTTCTTCGCGACGTTGTCGACGAGTGCCTGGACCTTCTTGTTCTGCTCTTCGAATTGCGCTTCGGCAACCTTCGCGAACTCGGCTTGCGTCGACGATGCGATTTCATACAGGTGACGGCCGTACGACAGCACCTTTTCAGCGACCGGCTGCGACAGGCTGGCTTGCAGTGCGATCAGTTCCTGAGCGTCCTTCACCGACAGCAGGCGCTGTGCGTTTTCCTGGCCCTCGGCCAGCGTCGACTTCACGACCTGCAGGTTGAGTTCGATCAGCTTTTCGACGCCTTCGAATGCCTTGGTCGTCAGACCGAACAGGCTTTCGAGGTTGGCTTTTTGTGCAGCGGCGATTTGCTCGGGGGTCAGCAAGGACATGTCAAGCTCCTGAAAAGCGATCGCGTCGATCGCAGGGATAAAGGGCACTACGCTGGGGAACCTCGGATGCGCGTGCTTTGTGCAACGCAGCAATGAGGCCTATTTTAGGGCAGAGGAAGCGGATGTCAAGTACTTTTTGTGCGTTGCACAATCATCGTAAATTATCGATAAAACAACGAGTTATCGTGGCCGTTCGGAATCGGTTTCATGCGTAATCCCAGATGGTGCGCACGAGCGCGGGGCAAGCGCGGCGCACCATGATCATGCACAGGTAAACCTGACAGGCCCATGGAACGTTATCCTTCTGTTCCTGTCGAAAAGCGCGCCGTTTCGATGCGCGTGCCGTGGCGACGTGCCGCCGCCACGGTCGAGACCGGCGCCCTTGGCACGCCGAGCACCGGATACGTAGTTTCCCCGCTTTAAATCGCCTCCAAAGTGACGTTATCTCAATTAACCGTGTGGTAATCGGGAGACGGGCGCTGTCGGGCAGTGCACCCATGAGTTTTTTCGATGGGGGCGGGAGGGTTCATTGGTCTGAGGTTGACCGACCCTTACATTCCGGTTTAACGACGATCGGTAAGTGCCTAATATTGCTCTTTTTTTCAGCTTTAACTACACTTGCGGAAACCTCCCGCCCGCTTTGTCCAGACCCCAATGAAAGCCGAATCGTTTTCACCGCGCAGATTGTTGCAGAGCATGACGCTCGGCACGGCTGTGTCGGTCGCAGTCGCCTTGCTGGCGACCACAGCGTCCGTCGCGCCTGCTGACGCCTTTGCCGCCACTGCGAAGACCCAACAAGCCGCCAAGAAAAAGGCCGTCGCTCCTGCTTCGTCAGCGAAGAAGAAGTCGGCCAAGGCGACGTCCGACAAATCCGCCAAGGTCGCCGAGGCCGATGCGCCGCGCGCGAAGGCGTCGCGAAAGCGGGTGACGCTCGCCGCGAACAACCTGCATGGCGGCCACCGCGGCGCGGTCCGGAAGGTCGCGTTCCAGCCGCGCCGTCCGACGGTCGGCCAGGCGTTCGGCCTGCACGACACGCCCGACGCGCTCGCGCTGCGTTCGAGCGTCGCGTACGTCGTCGACCAGAATTCCGGGGAGCCGCTGTTCGACAAGAATTCGCACGCCGTCGTGCCGATCGCGTCGATCTCGAAGCTGATGACGGCGATGGTCGTGCTCGACTCGAAGTCGCCGATGACCGACCAGATCGAAGTCACCGACGAAGACCGCGACTACGAGAAGGGCACGGGCTCGCGCCTGTCGGTCGGCTCGGTGCTGTCGCGCGAGGACATGCTGCACATCGCGCTGATGGCGTCGGAAAACCGCGCGGCCGCGTCGCTGTCGCGTTATTACCCGGGCGGCCGTCCGGCGTTCATCGCCGCGATGAACGCGAAGGCGAAGGCGCTCGGCATGACCGATACGCACTTCGAGAATTCGACGGGCCTGTCGAGTTCGAACGTGTCGAGCGCACGTGACCTCGTGAAGATGGTCAATGCGGCGTACCAGTACCCGATGATCCGTCAATTCTCGACCGATCGCACGTACGAGGTGTACACGGGCAAGCGCAACCTGGTCTACAACAGCACCAATGCGCTGATCCGCGGCAACGGCTCGTGGGACATCGGCCTGCAGAAGACGGGCTTCATCAACGAAGCAGGCGAATGCCTCGTGATGCAGGCGACGATCCACGGCCGGCCGATGGTGATGGTGCTGCTCGACTCGTACGGCAAGTACTCGCGCTTCGCCGACGCATCGCGCCTGCGAAACTGGCTCGACGCCGGTGGCGGCGAGCGCCTGACGGCAGCCAACACGCCGAACGGCGGCACCTGATCGCATCGCGGCGGTTCGCCGCCGCTTTGCAGGCGCAAAGGAAAAAGCCCCGCAATCGCGGGGCTTTTTTTCGTCGGGAAAAAAACCGGGGTGGGCGAGGGCGGGCTTACGCCTGCCGCTGCAGTCCGTCCACGTCTTTCGAGGGCGCGGGCCGGTAGCCGAGCGATTCCGAGATGGTGAGCGCCGTGCGACTCAACTGGCCGAGCCACGCGTCTTGCAGGCGGTCGGCCGGTGCCGACAGCGACAGGCCCGCGACGAGCTTGCCCGAATCGTCGTAGATGCCGGCCGCGATGCAGCGCACGCCGAGCTCCAGCTCCTCGTTGTCGCGCGCGCACGATTGCTGGCGGACGATCGTGAGCTCGCGCTCGAGCTTCGCGATGTCGGTGATGCTGTTCTGCGTATGGCCGGACAGCCCCGTGCGCGTTGCATAGGCGCGCACGCGCGACGTTTCGTCGGCCGCGAGGAACAGCTTGCCGACCGACGTGAGGTGCAGCGGCGCGCGGCCGCCGATCGCGCGGACGACCTGCATCCCCGAGCGTTCGGAATACGCGCGCTCGATGTAGACGATCTCGTCGCCCTGCCGTACCGACAGGTTCACGGTCTGCCCGGTGAGGCGGTGCAGTTCGCGCATCGGCATCAGCGCCGCGTCGCGCACCGACAGGCGCGCCTTCACGAGGTTGCCGAGCTCCAGCAGCCGCATGCCGAGGCGGTAGGTGCCGGGATCGGAACGGTCGACGAGGCGACAGGTCACCATGTCGTTGAGGATGCGGTGCGCGGTCGACGGGTGCAGCTCCGTGCGCTGCGCCAGTTCCTTCAGGCTGACAGGATCGCTGTGCGCGGCGAGCGCGTCCAGCAACCGCATCATGCGTTCGATCACCTGGATCGACGTTTTTGAATCCGGGGTGGGTTGGCTCATGTCGGGGGAGAAATCGGTTGACGCGTCAAGCGGTGTTGCAACGATTGTATCTCGTATCGTGAAAAAAGCGAACGCCGTTCGAGGAAGTCCTCGTTTCTCGCGCGGCCGGGTTGCGCGCGAGCCGGCGTTGGTCTTGCCAGCCAAACGGCGGATAATGAGAGCCGTTTTCTCGAAGGAGCACGTATGCGAGTCGGTTTGTTCGTGACCTGCCTGGTCGATCTGATGCGCCCCGAAATTGGTTTCTCGGCGCTGAAGCTGATTCGCGACGCCGGCTACGAGGTGATCGTGCCGCCCGCGCAGACCTGCTGCGGCCAGCCCGCCTACAATTCGGGCGACCGCGCACTGGCGCGCGATCTCGCCGAAAAGACGCTGCGCGAGTTCGAGCAGTTCGATTACGTCGTCGCGCCGTCGGGTTCGTGCGGCGGGATGATTCGCGCGCACTACGGCGACCTGTTCCGCGACGACCCCGAACTGATGGGGCGCTACACGCGGTTCCAGCAGAAAGTCTACGAACTGACCGATTTCCTCGCGAACGTCGCTAAGGTGTCGCTCGCGCCGGGCGAATTCACCGGGCCCGTCACCTATCACGACTCGTGCTCGGGCCTGCGCGAGCTCGGCGTGAAGGCGCAGCCGCGCGCGCTGCTCGCGCAGCGCGGCGTCGCGGTCACCGAGATGAAGGACTGCGAGCACTGCTGCGGCTTCGGCGGCACGTTTGCGGTCAAGTACGACGACATCTCGGCGGCCATCGCGGACGAGAAATGCGCGAACGTGCGCGCATCGGGCACGGGCGCCGTCGTGCTCGGCGATCTCGGCTGCATGCTGAACATCGAAGGGCGGTTGCGCCGCACCGGCGACCGCGACACGCGCGTGCTGCACGTCGCGCAGGTGCTGGCGGGCGACGTCTGACGCCCGGTTCCGCTCACTTTTCCCCCGATACCGCGATGCAAGTCCAATCGATGCATTTCAAGGCGCGCGCCGGCCAGAAGCTGGCCGACCAGCGCCTGCAGCAGAACCTGAAGAAGCTGTCGACGAAGTTCGTGTCCGCGCGCGCCGACGCGATGACCGCGATCGACTTCCCGGCCACGCGCGCCGCGCTCAAGGCACGCCGCAACCGTGCGCTGGAAAACCTCGATGTCTGGCTCGAGGCGTTCGAGCGCGAGGCGACGCGGCGCGGCACGACGGTGCTGTTCGCCGAGACGACCGCGGATGCCGCGCGGCTCGTCGCCGACATCGCGCGCCGGCACGACGTGAAGAAGGTCATCAAGACCAAGTCGATGGTGTCGGAGGAAATGCGCCTGAACGCGGTGCTCGCGGAGATGGGCGTGCAGTCGATCGAGACGGACCTCGGCGAATACATCCTGCAGATCAACGATAACGAGCCGCCGAGCCACATCATTGCGCCCGTCGTGCACAAGGACAAGGACGAGATCGCCGACCTGTTCGCGCGTACGCACCACCGCGAGCGGCTCACCGAGATCCCGGACATGACGCGCGAGGCGCGCGAGGTGCTGCGCCCGCATTTCATGTCGGCCGACATGGGCGTGACGGGCGGCAACTTCGTGATCGCCGAGACGGGCTCGGTCGCGATCGTGACGAACGAAGGGAACGAGGGCATGTGCACGGTGATGCCGCGCGTGCACGTGGCGGTGACAGGCATCGAGAAGGTGCTGCCGACGCTCGAGGATCTCGCGACCGCGATGCGACTGCTGCCGCGTTCCGCGACGGGGCAGAAGACGTCGAACTATTTCTCGCTGCTGACCGGCCCGCGCGGGCCCGGCGACGAGGATGGTCCCGAGCACAACTACGTGGTGCTGGTCGACGGCGGCCGCACGGGCCTGATCGGCGGCGAGTTCCAGGACATGCTGCGCTGCATCCGCTGCGGCGCGTGCATGAACCACTGCCCGGTGTACCAGAAGGTCGGCGGCCACGCGTACGGCTGGGTCTATCCGGGGCCGATGGGGTCGGTGCTGACGCCGAGCTACGTCGGGCTCGACCGCACGCTCGACCTGCCGCAGGCCGCGACGCTGTGCGGCGAATGCGACAGCGTGTGCCCGGCCGGCATTCCGTTGTCGCACCTGCTGCGCACGCTGCGCGAGAAGCAGGTCGAGCGGCACCTGCGGCCGTGGCGCGAGCGGGCGGCGCTCGCCGCGTGGGGCTTCTTCGCGCGGCGGCCGATGCTGTACGCGCTGACGACCAAGCTCGCGGTGCGCGTCCTCGAGCGCTTGGGCGGCAGCGGCGGCATGCTGCGGCGCCTGCCGATGATGGGCGGCTGGATGGATACGCGCGACATGCCGACGCCGACCGGGCGCACGTTCCGCGAGCTGTACGCGGCGTCCCAGAGCCACCTCGGCTGACGACTGTTCATCGGGCGGCAACAGTGCGTTCGCTATTTGCATATTTATCTCGATAGATGCGGTCTATAGAATCCTGTCTGTAGTCCCCGGAAGTGGATTTCGGGGTACCCGGTCAAGGAGGTTCGCATCATGAGAAAGACAATATCGATGTACTGGCCGCTGGCAATCGTCGTCCCGCTGGCAGCGGCAGCCTATCTGCATGCGATGGCCGATGCGCCGTCGCGTGGCCCGCTGGCGGTGCACCAGGCGTCTGCCGAGCTGGCGCGCGCGGTGTCGTTCGGGCTGGTCGGCGACGCGGCCAAGCCGCTGCCGGCGGCAGCCGGCGACGTCGTGCTCGCCGCGCCGAAGGCGCTGTAATGCACGGCGCCGTCGCTTTGCGCGGCGGCGCGATTTCGGCCGTCTTTGTATAATGGCCGGCTATTTCCTCACGCGGTCCGCCGCAACTTCCCGATAGTGCGATGACCCGCGTTGCGATCTGTTTCGTCTGTCTCGGCAACATCTGCCGCTCGCCCACCGCGGAAGGCGTGATGCGCCACCAGGTCGACGCGGCCGCGCTGGCCGACCGGATCGCGATCGATTCGGCCGGCACCGGCGACTGGCACGTGGGCGAGCCGCCCGATACGCGGGCGCAGGCAGCCGCGCTCGGCCGCGGCTACGACTTGTCGGCGCTGCGCGCGCGGCAGGTGAGCGCGGCGGATTTCGAGCGCTTCGACCTGCTGCTGGCGATGGACGAGGCGAATCTCGCGGAATTGCGGCGGCGCTGCCCGCCGCAGCATCGCGACAAGGTGCGCCTGCTGATGGAGTTCGCGCCGGGATCGGGCGAAACCGAAGTGGCCGACCCGTATTTCGGCGGCGCGCAGGGGTTCGAACAGGTGCTCGACCAGGTCGAGCGCGCGTGCGCGGGCCTGCTGGAAACGCTTCGGGCCCGTACGGCGCGCTGATCGCACGGTATTCAGCGGTCTGCGAATACCCTTTCAAAGACATGGATACTTGACTAAAATCGTCAAATATTTATACTTGACCAAAATCGTCAAGATTGCAGTCCCCTAGACACCATGAGACTCACCACCAAAGGCCGTTTCGCCGTCACGGCGATGATTGACTTGGCACTGCGCCAGGAGCAGGGCCCGGTGACGCTTGCAGGCATCAGCCAGCGCCAGCGGATTTCGCTCTCGTATCTCGAACAGCTGTTCGGCAAGCTGCGCAGGCATGAAATCGTCGAATCCGTGCGCGGCCCGGGCGGCGGCTACAACCTCGCGCGTCGCGCGCAGGACGTCACCGTTGCCGACATCATCATCGCGGTCGATGAACCGCTCGATGCCACGCAGTGCGGCGGCAAGGGCACGTGCGACGGCTCGAAGCAGCCCGACGGCCATTGCATGACGCACGAGCTGTGGTCGACCCTGAACCAGAAGATGGTCGAATACCTCGACTCCGTGTCGCTGCAGGATCTCGTCGATCAGCAGCGTGCACGCGAGGGCGCCCCTGCGGTGCTGCGCGATCGCCGCACACCGGAGCCCGTCGCCGCACCGGCCGAGCCCGTGCGCACGATGCCGCTCGGCCCCAATTCGGTGTTCAACATCGCGAGTTCGTGAGCGCGAAGGCGCCCGCCATACCCCATAACGCACATAGTTAGTCCCTGCACAGAATACCCGGAGCGACAGATGACCCAAGAGACTCTCCACCTGCCCATCTACATGGATTACAGCGCGACGACGCCGGTCGATCCGCGCGTGGTCGACAAGATGGTGCCGTACCTGCGCGAGCAGTTCGGCAACCCGGCGTCGCGCAGCCACGCTTACGGCTGGGACGCGGAGCGTGCGGTCGAAGAGGCGCGCGAACAGGTGGCCGCACTCGTGAACGCCGATCCGCGCGAGATCATCTGGACGTCCGGCGCAACCGAATCGGACAACCTCGCGATCAAGGGTGCCGCGAACTTCTACAAGGGCAAGGGCAAGCACATCATCACGGTGAAGACCGAGCACAAGGCCGTGCTCGATACGTGCCGCGAGCTCGAGCGCGACGGTTTCGAAGTCACCTACCTCGACGTGAAGGATGACGGCCTGATCGACCTCGACGTGTTCAAGGCCGCACTGCGCCCGGACACGATCCTCGTGTCGGTGATGCACGTGAACAACGAGATCGGCGTGATCCAGGACATCGAGACCATCGGCGAGATCTGCCGCGAGAAGGGCATCGTGTTCCACGTCGACGCCGCGCAGTCGACCGGCAAGGTCGTGATCGACCTCGCGAAGCTGAAGGTCGACCTGATGTCGTTCTCGGCGCACAAGACCTACGGCCCGAAGGGCATCGGCGCGCTGTACGTGCGCCGCAAGCCGCGCGTGCGCATCGAAGCGCAGATGCACGGCGGCGGCCACGAGCGCGGCATGCGTTCGGGCACGCTGGCGACGCACCAGATCGTCGGCATGGGCGAAGCGTTCCGCATCGCCCGCGAAGAAATGGCGACCGAGAACGAGCGCATCCGCATGCTGCGCGACAAGCTGCTGCGCGGCCTGTCGCAGATCGAGGAAACCTACGTGAACGGCGACATGGAACACCGTGTCCCGCACAACCTGAACATCAGCTTCAACTTCGTCGAAGGCGAGTCGCTGATCATGGCGATCAAGGACGTCGCGGTGTCGTCGGGCTCCGCATGCACGTCGGCGTCGCTCGAGCCGTCGTACGTACTGCGTGCACTGGGCCGCAACGACGAACTCGCGCACAGCTCGATCCGCTTCACGGTCGGCCGCTTCACGACGGAGCAGGAAGTCGACTTCGTGATCAATCTGCTGAACAGCAAGATCGCGAAGCTGCGCGAACTGTCGCCGCTTTGGGAAATGCACCAGGAAGGCATCGATCTGTCGACGATCGAATGGGCCGCACACTAATACCGCATTGAATGCACCCGCGGGCGGATTGACGCACGCAGACGTAACGAGTCAAGGAGTCTGAGTCATGTCTTACAGCAACAAGGTTCTGGATCACTACGAAAACCCGCGCAACGTCGGTTCGTTCGCGAAGGACGACGACACGGTCGGCACGGGCATGGTCGGCGCGCCGGCGTGCGGCGACGTGATGAAGCTGCAGATCCGCGTCGGCGCGGACGGCGTGATCGAAGACGCGAAGTTCAAGACCTACGGTTGCGGTTCGGCGATCGCGTCGAGCTCGCTCGTCACCGAGTGGGTGAAGGGCAAGACGCTCGACGAAGCACTGTCGATCAAGAACACGCAGATCGCCGAGGAACTCGCGCTGCCGCCGGTGAAGATTCACTGCTCGATCCTCGCGGAAGACGCGATCAAGGCAGCCGTGGCCGACTACAAGAAGCGCCACGACACCAAGGAAGGCGATCAGGCAGCAGCCTGAGCGGCATCGAGCGGCTAGAGAAGGAAACGCGGCGGGCCCGGGCGGCGCGCCGCGGCAAGGACATCATGGCAATTACACTGACCGAAAAAGCAGCACAGCACGTTCAGAAATACCTCGTCCGTCGCGGCAAGGGTATGGGCCTGCGGCTTGGCGTTCGCACGACCGGGTGCTCGGGGCTCGCGTACAAGCTCGAGTATGTCGACGAGCTGGCTCCCGAGGATCAGGTGTTCGAGAGCCATGGCGTGAAGGTGATCGTCGATCCGAAGAGCCTCGCGTACATCGACGGCACCGAGCTCGACTTCGCCCGCGAAGGCCTGAACGAAGGGTTCAAGTTCAACAACCCGAACGTGAAGGACGAGTGCGGTTGCGGCGAATCGTTCCGCGTGTGACGCGGATCTCCGCGCGATGCGGGCAAGAGGCGGCACGGGCCGCCTTTTTAATGTGCGGCGTTTGCCGCGCGACGAACCGGAATTGAACGCGACGATGGTCTCGCTGAAAGACAGCCACTTCGACCTGTTTCACCTGCCGGCGCAATTCGCGCTCGACGAAACGGCGCTCGACGCCGCCTACCGGACGGTGCAGACGCAGGTGCATCCGGACCGCTTCGCGGCGGCCGGCGATGCGCAGAAGCGCATCGCGATGCAATGGGCCACCCGCGCGAACGAGGCGTATCGCACGCTGCGCGATCCGCTGAAGCGCGCGTCCTACCTGCTGTCGCTGCGCGGCGTCGACATCGGCGCGGAAAACAACACGGCGATGGAGCCAGCGTTCCTGATGCAGCAGATGGAGTGGCGCGAAGGCATCGAGGATGCCGCGGCCGCCCGCAACGTCGACGCGCTCGACGGGTTGCTCGCCGAGTTGCGCGACGAGAAGCGCGTGCGCGTCGAGCGCCTCGGCACGCTGCTCGACAGCGGCGCCGACCAGGCCGCCGCGGAAGCCGTGCGCCAGCTGATGTTCATCGAACGCGTCGCGTCGGAAGTGGGCGCGCAGATCGAGCGCCTCGAAACTTAACCGCGTGCCTCGCGGCACGCGCAGCAAACGGGCCGAGCGCCCGAACGAACCAAGATGGCTTTACTGCAAATTTCCGAACCGGGCATGGCGCCGGCGCCGCACCAGCGGCGACTCGCCGTCGGGATCGATCTCGGCACGACGAACTCGCTCGTCGCGGCCGTGCGCAACAGCGTGCCGGAAGTGCTGCCGGACGAGGCGGGCCGCGTGCTGCTGCCGTCGGTGGTCCGCTACCTCGAGAAGGGCGGCCGTCGCATCGGCCACGAAGCGAAGGAGCAGGCCGCCACCGATCCGCGCAACACGATCGTGTCGGTCAAGCGTTTCATGGGCCGCGGCAAGGCCGAGGTCGAAGGCGCGGCGAACGCGCCGTACGAATTCATCGACGCGCCGGGCATGGTGCAGATCCGTACCATCGACGGCGTGAAGAGCCCGGTCGAAGTGTCGGCCGAGATTCTCGCGACGCTGCGCTATCGCGCCGAGGATTCGCTTGGCGACGATCTGGTCGGCGCGGTGATCACGGTGCCTGCGTATTTCGACGACGCGCAGCGCCAGGCGACCAAGGATGCGGCGCGCCTCGCGGGCCTCAACGTGCTGCGCCTGCTGAACGAACCGACTGCCGCGGCGATCGCCTACGGCCTCGACAATGGCGCCGAAGGCCTCTACGCGGTGTACGACCTCGGCGGCGGCACGTTCGACCTGTCGATCCTGAAGCTGACGAAGGGCGTGTTCGAAGTGCTGGCTGCGGGCGGCGATTCCGCGCTCGGCGGCGACGATTTCGACCATGCGCTGTTCGGGCACGTGCTCGCGCAGGCCGGCATCGACGCGAAGACGCTGGCGCCCGAAGACGTTCGCCTGCTGCTCGACCGCGTGCGCGTGCTGAAGGAAGCGCTGTCCGCCGCGCCGCAGGCGTCGCTGGACGTCACGCTGTCGGGCGGTGCGCACCTCGTGCAGACGATTACGCACGACACGTTCGCGTCGCTCGTCGAGCCGCTCGTGCAGCGCACGCTCACGCCGACCCGCAAGGCGCTGCGCGACGCGCAGGTCACGCCGGCCGACATCAAGGGTGTCGTGCTGGTCGGCGGCGCGACGCGCATGCCGGTGATCCGCGACGCGGTCGCGAAATATTTCGGCCAGCCGCCGCTCGTGAACCTCGATCCGGACCAGGTCGTCGCGCTCGGCGCGGCGATCCAGGCCGACCTGCTCGCGGGCAATCGCGGTACCGGCGACGACTGGCTGCTGCTCGACGTGATTCCGCTGTCGCTCGGCGTCGAGACGATGGGCGGCCTCGTCGAGAAGATCATTCCGCGCAACTCGACGATTCCGATCGCGCGTGCGCAGGAATTCACGACCTTCAAGGACGGCCAGACGGCGATGGCGATCCACGTCGTGCAGGGCGAGCGCGAGCTCGTCGCCGACTGCCGGTCGCTCGCGCGCTTCGAGCTGCGCGGCATTCCGCCGATGACGGCCGGTGCCGCGCGCATTCGCGTGACCTATCAGGTCGACGCGGACGGCCTGCTGTCGGTGTTCGCACGCGAACAGCTGTCGGGCGTCGAGGCGTCGGTCGTCGTGAAGCCGTCGTACGGCCTCGCCGACGACGACATCGCGAAGATGCTCGAGGACAGCTTCAAGACGGCCGAAATCGACATGCGCGCGCGCGCGCTGCGCGAAGCGCAGGTCGAGGCCGAGCGGATGCTCGAGGCGACGCAGGCCGCGCTCGCGGCCGACGGCGAACTGCTCGATGCGGACGAGCGCACGCAGGTCGATACGCTTGCCGCCGCGCTGCGTGCGATCGTGCAGGGCGACGATACGAACGCGATCGAGGCGGCGACCAAGGCGCTGGCCGACGGCACCGACGAATTCGCGGCGCGCCGGATGGACAAGAGCATCAAGCGCGCGCTGTCGGGCCGCCGGCTCGACGAGATCTGAACTTGCGAACCGCGCATCGGCCGGCGACGGCCCGCGCGCGATGATGAACCGTGCGGCGCGTCGCGCCGCACCCTGACTGACGGAACGGACATGCCTCAACTGGTGGTGCTGCCTCACGTCGAACTGTGCCCGGATGGCGCAGTGATCGACGCGACGCCCGGCAAGAGTATCTGTGACAACCTGCTCGATCACGGGATCGAGATCGAGCACGCATGCGAGAAGTCGTGCGCCTGCACGACGTGCCACGTGGTGATCCGCGAGGGCTTCAACGACCTGACGCCGTCCGAAGAGGACGAAGACGATCTGCTGGACAAGGCGTGGGGCCTCGAGCCGACGTCGCGCCTGTCGTGCCAGGCGATCGTGAAGGAAGATTCGGACCTGGTGGTCGAGATCCCGAAGTACTCGATCAACCACGCGAAGGAAAACCACTGACCCAGACCGGAGGCAGGCGATGAAATGGACCGATTCGCGTGAAATAGCCATTGCGCTGGCGGACAAGCACCCGGACATCGACCCGCAGCGGATCAACTTCGTCGACCTGCGCCAGTGGGTGCTCGAACTCGACGGCTTCGACGACGATCCGGCGCACTCGGGCGAGAAGATCCTCGAAGCGATCCAGGCATACTGGATCGACGAGTCGGACTTCGACGACGAAGACTGACCGACCGGGTACCGCGTGCGCCGCATGGGTGCGCACGGCGCAATGAAAAAACGGCTCGCGAGCGATTGCTCACGAGCCGTTTTCGTTTTCAGGCCGCTTGCCCGCGCACGACATGCGGGCAGGGGGCACTGATACGATCAGGCGATTACGCGCCGACCAGCGTGCCGTTCTCGATCCGCACGCGCTGGCCCTGGCCGAACGGCGGCGGGTTGTGGTACGTGAACGTGCGCGTCGCGCCGTTCTCCATTTGCACTTGCACCTGATAGTCGGTTTCCGCGCGCACCTGCTTCTCGACCTGGTTGCCGGCGAGACCGCCACCCAGCGCGCCGATGATCGTCATCGCGGTGCGGCCGTTGCCGTGACCGAACTGGTTGCCGAGCAGGCCGCCGGCTGCAGCGCCGCCCACGGCGCCGATCCCCGAGCTCTGGCCCGGCGTGCGCGTCTGCGAGATCGCGACGACCGTGCCGCAGGTCTGGCAGTAGCTCTGGGCCGGCGTCGACGGCTGCTGCGCGTATTGCGGAGGCTGCGGCGCCGTCGTGTGACGGCGATGCGGCGCGGCCGGGCGCGGCGCGGGCTTCGGTTCAGCCTGCGCGATGGCGGCCTTCTGCTCGGCAGCCTTTTGCTGCGCGGCGGCCTGTTCGGCTGCCTGCTGCTGGGCTTGCGCGGCCAGCGCAGCGCTGGCGGCCGCGGCCGTATCGACGGCCGGCTGCGATGCGATCAGCGCGGCCTGGGTCTGGCCGTTCTGTGCGTTGTTGCTGTTGGCCTTCGGGAAGATGCCCGTGATCGCTGCCGTCGCCGCGAGGCTGGCGACGATGACGGCGCCGGCTGCGGTGGCGATGAGCGGGTGGAGGCGTTGCTTTTGCGGCGTGGTCTGATTCTGGCTGTCCATTTTTTTCTCCGGTGTCGATCCGGGTCGGCACTGCGGGCCGGACCGGATCCCACGCTCGGGAGCGAGCAGACCTGGCGTTCCTGCGCCTGGTTCTGGTCCCGTGGTCATGCGTGGTGACGCAACAGGAGTGTCATCCACCGGCGCGCGGCGCATCGTATCAAGGTGTAACGAATTGCAGCGGGGCGCACGCGCCCATGGCAGGGAAAACCCGCAGAAGGTAGGCGCGGCGAGGGAATAAAACGGGGGAGGATCGAAAGCCGGCGAACGCCGGCTGGCGGGACTTACGCGTCGTTACAAAGCTGACGCGTGCGCGCCGCGGGGCGCGGCGCACACGCGGGTGCGGCGATCAGTCTTCGCGGCGCAGGTGGGGGAACAGCAGCACGTCGCGGATCGTCGGGCTGTCGGTCAGCAGCATCACCAGACGGTCGATGCCGATCCCGCAGCCGCCGGTCGGAGGCATCCCGTATTCGAGCGCGCGGATGTAGTCGGCGTCGAAGAACATCGCTTCCTCGTCACCCGCATCCTTCTGCTCGACCTGCTTCTTGAAGCGCGCGGCCTGGTCTTCCGGATCGTTCAGCTCCGAGAAGCCGTTCGCGATCTCGCGGCCGGTCATGAACAGCTCGAAACGCTCGGTGATGCCCGGCACCGTATCCGATGCACGTGCGAGCGGCGACACCTCGACCGGGTAGTCGATGATGAACGTCGGCTCCCACAGTTGCGCTTCGGCCGTTTCCTCGAACAGCGCGAGCTGCAGCGCGCCGATGCCTGCGTTCAGGAACGCCGGCTGCGACACGTCGACGCCGAAGCGCTTCAGTTCGGTGCGCAGGAACGCGTCGTCCGACAACTGGCCGTCGGTGTAGTCCGGCGCGTACTTCTGGATGGCCTGCGTGATCGTCAGGCGATGGAACGGCTTCGCGAGGTCGAGCTCGCGGCCCTGGTACTGGATCGTCGCGGTGCCGAGCGCATCGATGGCCGCCTGGCGGATCAGTTGCTCGGTGAAGTCCATCAGCCAGCGGTAGTCGGTGTACGCGGCGTAGAACTCCATCATCGTGAATTCCGGGTTGTGACGCGGCGACACGCCTTCGTTCCGGAAGTTACGGTTGATCTCGAACACGCGTTCGAAGCCGCCGACGATCAGGCGCTTCAGGTACAGCTCCGGCGCGATGCGCAGGAACATCTGCATGTCGAGCGCATTGTGATGCGTGACGAACGGCTTTGCTGCCGCGCCGCCCGGGATCGGGTGCAGCATCGGCGTCTCGACTTCCATGAACTCGGCGTTGTCCATGAACTTGCGGATCGACGCGATCGTCTTCGTGCGGGCGCGGAACGTGTCGCGCGTTTCCGGCGTGACGATCAGGTCGACGTAGCGCTGGCGGTAGCGCATTTCCTGGTCGGACAGGCCGTGGAACTTGTCCGGCAGCGGACGCAGCGCCTTCGACAGCAGGCGCAGCTCCTTGCACTGGACCGACAGCTCGCCCTTGTTGGTGCGGAACAGCACGCCGCGCGCGGCAACGATGTCGCCGAGGTCCCACTTCTTGAATGCGTCGTAGGTTTCGGCGCCGACGTCGTTCGGCGTCACGAAGAACTGGATCTGGCCCGAACCGTCCTGCACCGTCGCGAAGCTCGCCTTGCCCATCACGCGCTTGAGCATCATGCGGCCGGCGACCGACACCTCGACCGGGTTCGCTTCGAGCGCGGCCTTGTCCGAGTCGGCGAATTTCGCCTGCAGGTCGGCTGCGTGGTGCTCGGGCCGGAAATCGTTCGGGTAGGCGACGCCTTGCTCGCGCAGGGCGCGCAGCTTCTCGCGGCGCTCGGCGATGATCTGGTTTTCGTCCGCCGTGACGGCGGGCTGCGTTTGGGTCGGTTCGGTCATGATGGTCGGAATTCGGAGTGGGTGCGGCAACGCAAACGGGAAGGGCGGCGCGGGCCAGGCCGCGCCGCGGCGCTTACACGCCCTGTTTGAGGCTCGCGCTGATGAAGTCGTCGAGATCGCCGTCGAGCACCGCACGCGTGTTGCTCATTTCGACGTTCGTACGCAGGTCCTTCACGCGGCTCTGGTCGAGCACGTACGAGCGGATCTGGTGGCCCCAGCCCACATCGGTCTTGCTCGATTCGAGCTTGTCCTGTTCGGCCTGGCGCTTGCGCATCTCGACTTCGTACAGGCGCGACTTCAGCATCGCCATCGCTTCGGCACGGTTGCGGTGCTGCGAGCGGTCGTTCTGGCACTGCACGACGATACCGGTCGGCATGTGCGTGATCCGCACCGCGGAGTCGGTCTTGTTGATGTGCTGGCCACCCGCGCCCGATGCGCGGTACGTGTCGATGCGCAGGTCGGCCGGGTTGATCTCGACTTCGATCGAGTCGTCGATTTCCGGATAGACGAACACCGACGAGAACGACGTGTGGCGGCCGCCCGACGAGTCGAACGGCGACTTGCGCACGAGGCGGTGGATGCCCGTCTCGGTCCGCAGGAAGCCGTACGCGTATTCGCCCGTGACCTTGACCGTCGCGTTCTTGATGCCGGCGACGTCGCCGTCGGACTCTTCGAGCACCTCGGCCTTGAAGCCCTTGCGCTCGCAGTAGCGCAGGTACTGGCGCAGCAGCATCGATGCCCAGTCGCACGCCTCGGTGCCGCCGGCGCCGGCCTGGATGTCGATGAAGCAGTTGTTCGGGTCGGCGGGGTTCGAGAACATCCGGCGGAACTCGATGTCGCCGACGCGCGCCTCGAGCTTCGCGGCGTCTTCTTCCGACGCGAGGAGCGTGTCCTCGTCACCTTCCTCGCGGGCCAGCTCGAACAGGTCGAGCGCGTCGCGCAGGTCGCCGTCGAGCGCGGTGAGCGTCGTGACGACGCCTTCGAGCAGCTTCTTCTCGCGACCGAGCGCCTGGGCGTTCTTCGAATCGTTCCAGACGTTCGGGTCTTCGAGTTCCTTGTTGACTTCGGTCAGACGCGCAGCTTTGGCGTCGTAGTCAAAGATACCCCCGAAGCTCGCCCGCGCGGTTGCGCAGGTCGAGCAGGGAGCTTTCGATCGCGTTGAGACGTTCCGCTTCCATGATCGTTCGCTATTCTTGCTTCGTAAAAAAGCGGAATTATAGCCGATCGGCAAACTTACCCGGTGACGCAAACGGTGCGCGCAGACGTGCCGCGGCCCCGTCCGGCGCGGCGTGCATGCACGGGCGCGCACGGCAGCGGGTTGTGCGGCCTGCGCTCAGCCTGCCGCGTGCTCGACGATCAGCTGGACGCGCGTGACGCCGTTCCAGGTGTCGGCGACGAGCCGGTACGCGACCAGCGCGCTCTCGGGCAGCGGTTCGGTGTGGTTGAACCAGATCGCATTGAAGCGCTGGCGGCCGCGTGCGAGCTGCAGTTTCAGGTGCTTCTCCTTCACGAGCGACTGCGACACGACGTCGAATTCGCCCGAGAAAAGCGGGGCCGGAAAGCCTTGCCCCCACACGGCTTCGTCGAGCAGGCCGACGAACTGCGGCGTGAAGTACGCGTCCTCGAGCTCGCCGTCGGTCTCGATCACGCGGGCGAGCGCGTCGTCGGACAGCCATTCGCGCGCGACGGCCTCGAACGCGGCCGCGAAGCGCGGCACGTTCTCGGTGTCGAGCGTGAGGCCGGCCGCCATCGCGTGGCCGCCGAATGCGACGATCAGGTCCGGTTCGCGCTTCGACACGAGGTCGAGTGCGTCGCGCAGGTGGAAGCCGGCGATCGACCGGCCCGATCCCTTGACCCGCTTGCCTTCTTCGTCGGCGTGCGCGAACGTGAACGACGGACGGTGGAATTTTTCCTTGAGCCGGCCGGCGACGATGCCGATCACGCCCTGGTGCCACTCGGGGTTGAAGAGCGTGATCGTGCACGCGTCGGCCGGGTCGACGTCGGCGAGATCGGCGAGCGCCTGCTGCTGCATGCCGGCCTCGATCTCGCGGCGCTCGCGGTTCATCACGTCGAGCTGCTGTGCGAGGTCCCACGCGCGGCCGATGTCGTCGGTGATCAGGCACTCGATGCCGAGCGACATGTCGGACAGCCGCCCGGCGGCGTTCAGGCGCGGGCCGAGGCCGAAGCCGAGGTCGAAGCCCGACGCGGTGCGCGCTTCGCGCGCGGCGGCGCGGAACAGTGCGGCGACGCCCGGCTGCATGCGGCCGTTGCGGATGCGCTGCAGCCCCTGTGCGACGAGCACGCGATTGTTGCCGTCGAGCCGCACGACGTCGGCGACGGTGCCGAGTGCGACGAGGTCGAGCAGCCCGTCGAGGCGCGGCTCGGCTTCCCTGCTTGCGAACACGCCGCGGCGGCGCAGTTCGGCGCGCAGCGCGAGCAGCACGTAGAACATCACGCCGACGCCGGCGAGGTGCTTGCTCGGGAACGCGCAGCCGGGCTGGTTCGGGTTGACGATCGCGCGGGCGGCGGGCAGCGCGTCGCCGGGCAGGTGGTGGTCGGTCACGAGCACGTCGATGCCGCGTGCGTTCGCGGCTTCGACGCCCGCGACGCTCGCGATCCCGTTGTCGACGGTGATCAGCAGGTCGGGCTTGCGCGCGGCCGCGAGCTCGACGATCTCGGGCGTGAGCCCGTAGCCGTATTCGAAGCGGTTCGGCACCAGGTAGTCGATCTGCGCGCCGAACATCCGCAGGCCGCGCACCGCGACCGCGCACGCGGTCGCGCCGTCGCAGTCGTAGTCGGCGACGACGAGCAGGCGCCGCTTGTCGGCGATCGCGTCGGCGAGCAGCGACGCCGCATCGGCGCAGCCCTTCAGCTCGGTGGGCGGGACGAGACGCGCGAGCGCGGTCTCGATGTCGGCGGGCGACTGCACGCCGCGCGACGCGTACAGGCGCGCGAGGACGGGGTGCAGGCCGTGGCGCGCGAGCACTTCGGCGTCGGCGGGTGCGACGGGGCGGGTAACGATCCGGGTCATACGTGCGGGCGGGTTATTCGAACAGGGAGGCAAGCGCGCGGCGGCGCCAGAACTTGCGCAGGTCGCCGCGCGTCGCGTGCAGCGTCACGGAACTCGTGTCGCCGCACAGCGTGACAGCGACGCTCGACAGTGCGCCGTTCTGCAGCGCGGCGAGCGCGGGCGCGAACCAGTCGCGCTCCAGCGCTGCGAGGCCGTCGTGCCAGCGCGCCCAGTCCTGCTCGATGAACGGGGTGGTCAGCGTCGGCAGCTCGACGAGCGTCGCGCCGTCGACGGCCGCCAGCGCGCCGAACGTCGCGGGCGTGCTGCCGGCTTCGGTCTGTGCGGCGCGCGCGAGGCCCAGCGCGGCGGGCGATGCGGACAGCACGCGCGCGAACGGCTTGCCGACCGGCTTCAGCGTGCCTTGCGCATGGAACCAGATTGAATTGACGGCCGGCAGCCCGCGCGCTTCGCGGGCTTCGTTGACCGGGTGCTGGAACCACGCCATCTGCACCTCGTTCTGCAGCTTCATCCACATCCGCGAGCGTTCGCCGGTGTGGGCCTCGTGCGGCAGCCAGATCTCGATGTTGCGGCCGCTCGCGCGCAGCGGCGCGGCGCCGGCGAGGCGTGCGAGCTGGTCGCTCGACAGGTACCAGCGTGCCGGGTTCGGCGCTTCGAGCCGCACGCCGAGCTCCTCGATCAGCGGGCGTGCAACCGCGAGCAGCGCGGCCGCGTCGCCGTCGTCGAGCGCGAGGGCGGCCGGATCGACGAGCACCAGGTGATCGTGCGCGATTTCGACGTGCACGGGCTCGACGCATGCCCACGCGTGCGGGCCGGGGTCTCCGCCGTCCGCCAGCAGCATGTAGGGCGCGAGCGGCGCCTCGTCCGCGGCGTTGCCCTGCGTCGCGCCGAACTGGCGGGCCAGCCAGCGTTCGTGCGGCAGTGTGCGCTGGAAGTCCTCGCCGGCCACGCGCTCGACGAGGCTGGCGCGGGCGAGCAACTTTTCGAGCGCGGGGCTGTCCAGCGTGTGCAGGGACGAGGCCGCATCGGCCGCCGACGGCAGCGCGAACGGAACGAGAAAATGGAGGCGTCGGTCGTGCATGATGGTGCGCATTGTATGGCAAACTGCGCGCGTGATCGGGCCGGCCGACGGCCCGTTCGCGTCCGGCGGCCGTTTTTCGACCGTGCCCGGGCCGATGGCCGCCGCCGGGCGGCGGGCCGGCCGCGGGGCGCCTGTCCGCCGTAACCAGCAGAAAGGATTCGCTTGAAACTTCCGTACGAATGGCAGATCGGCTGGCGCTACACGCGCGCCGGCAAACGCACGACCGGCAACGGTTTCATTTCCTTCATCGCGCTCGTGTCGATGCTCGGGATCGCACTCGGCGTCGCGGCGCTGATCGTCGTGCTGTCGGTGATGAACGGCTTCCAGAAGGAAGTGCGCGATCGCATGCTGTCGGTGCTCGCGCACGTCGAGGTGTTCTCGCCGACGGGCTCGATGCCCGACTGGCAGCTGACCGCGCAGGAAGCGCGCCGCAACCCGTCGGTGGTCGGCGCGGCGCCGTACGTCGACGCGCAGGCGCTGCTCACGCGCCAGGACGCGGTGAGCGGCGTGATGCTGCGCGGCGTCGAGCCGACGCTCGAGCCGCAGGTGTCCGACATCGGCAAGGACATGAAGGCCGGCCAGCTCGGCGCGCTCGTGCCGGGCCAGTTCGGCATCGTGCTCGGCGATGCGCTCGCCGGCAACCTCGGCGTGACGGTCGGCGACAAGGTCACGCTCGTCGCGCCCGAAGGCTCGATCACGCCGGCCGGCATGATGCCGCGCCTGAAGCAGTTCACGGTCGTCGGCGTGTTCGAATCGGGTCACTACGAATACGACAGCACGCTCGCGATGATCAACATCCGCGACGCCGAGGCGCTGTTCCGGATGAGCGCGCCGACCGGCGTGCGGCTGCGGCTCACCGACATGCAGAAGGCGCCGCAAGTCGCGGTCGAGCTGTCGCATACACTGTCGGGCAGCCTGTACATCCGCGACTGGACCCAGCAGAACAAGACCTGGTTCTCGGCCGTGCAGATCGAGAAGCGGATGATGTTCATCATCCTCACGCTGATCATCGCGGTGGCCGCGTTCAATCTCGTGTCGTCGCTCGTGATGACGGTGACCAACAAGCAGGCCGACATCGCAATCCTGCGCACGCTCGGCGCGCAGCCGGGGTCGATCATGAAGATCTTCGTCGTGCAGGGCGTGACGATCGGCTTCGTCGGCACCGCGTCCGGCGTCGCGCTCGGCTGCCTGATCGCGTGGAGTATCCCGTGGCTGATCCCGATGATCGAGCACCTGTTCGGCGTGCAGTTCCTGCCGCCGTCGGTGTACTTCATCAGCGAGCTGCCGTCCGAACTCGTCGCGAGCGACGTGATCCGGATCGGGCTGATCGCGTTCGCGCTGTCGGCCGTCGCGACGCTCTATCCGAGCTGGCGCGGCGCGAAGGTGAAGCCGGCGGAGGCGCTCCGCTATGAATGACCGCGCGGCCGCATTCGCGGATTCACGACAACAACACAACAGACAGGATTCGGCAGGTATGCAGGAATACGTGCTTCAGGCGCGCGGGATCACGAAGGCGTTCGTGCAGGGCGGCTTCAACGTGCAGGTGCTCAACAACACCGAGCTGACGGTGCGGCGCGGCGAGAAGCTCGCGGTCGTCGGCGCGTCGGGTTCCGGCAAGAGCACGCTGCTGCACGTGCTCGGCGGGCTCGACGAGCCGAGCGCAGGCGAGGTGTCGCTGCTCGGCAAGCCGTTTACGCAACTCGCCGAGCGCGAGCGCAACGAGTTGCGCAACCGCGCGCTCGGTTTCGTCTACCAGTTCCATCACCTGCTGCCCGAATTCACGGCGCTCGACAACGTCGCGATGCCGCTGCGCATCCGCCGGATGACGACCGAGGACGCGCGCGAGCAGGCGCAGGCGATGCTCGAGCGCGTCGGTCTCGGCCCGCGCGCGAAGCATCGGCCGGGCGAGCTGTCGGGCGGCGAGCGGCAGCGCGTCGCGATCGCGCGTGCGCTGGTCACGAAGCCCGCGTGCGTGCTCGCCGACGAGCCGACCGGCAACCTCGACGGTACGACGGCCGACACGGTGTTCAACCTGATGCTCGAACTGTCCGAGACGCTCGAAACGAGCTTCGTGATCGTCACGCACGATCCCGATCTCGCCGCGCGCTGCGACCGCATCATGCGGCTGCGCGACGGCGTGCTGCACGAGGAGCCGGCGCTGCCGGTGTAAGAAGCGAACGCGTTCGGGCTGCGGCCGGGTTCGCCCCGGTGCGGCGCAAGGGCGCAGGACTGCCGCCATGTGGATCGACACGCACTGCCATCTCGATGCTGCCGAGTTCGACGCCGACCGCGACGCGGTCGCGCATGCGGCGCGCGCGGCCGGCGTGTCGCGCATCGTGATCCCGAGCATCGGGCGCGACAACTTCACGACGGTGCGCGAACTCGCGCAACGCACGCCGGGCGCGGTCTATGCGCTCGGCATCCACCCGATGTATACGCCGCAGGCACGCGACGAGGATCTCGACCGGCTGCGCATGGAGATCGAGGCGAGCCTCGACGATCCGCGCTTCGTCGCGATCGGCGAGATCGGCCTCGACTACTTCGTGCCGGGGCTCGACGAAGGCCGGCAGCAATTCTTCTACCAGGGACAGCTCAAGCTGGCGCGCGAATTCGACCTGCCCGTGCTGTGCCACGTGCGCAAGTCGCAGGACCGCGTGCTCGCCGGGCTGCGCCGTTTCGGCGTGCGGCGCGGCATCGCGCATGCGTTCAACGGCAGTTTCCAGCAGGCCGACGCGTATCTCGCGCAGGGGCTGCATTTCGGCTTCGGCGGCAACGTGACGTTCGCGCGCGCGCTGCAGATTCGCCGGCTCGCTGCGGAGTTGCCGCTCGACGCGCTCGTCGTCGAGACCGACGCACCCGACATCGCGCCCGAATGGGCGTACAAGTCCCGCAACACGCCCGACCAGGTGCCGCGCATCGGCGACGTGCTCGCCGAATTGCGCGGGCTCGATGCCGGCACAGTGTCCCTATGCACTTCGGCTAACGCGCTCGCCGCGCTGCCGCGACTCGCACTTTCGTCCGCATAATCGTTGCCGGAAGGTGCCGCATTCGTCATCGCGGCGCCGGGTCGACGAGGAGGCGTGATGCGCGTGGGGTGGATCGCGTTCGCGCTCGGCGTCGTCGTGCTGCAGCGGCAGGCGGCGTTGCCGGGTGCGATCGCATGGACGATCGGGGCAACCGTGCTCGCCGGCTGCGCGGCGCTGGGTGCGTGGTGCAGGTGCGGCCGGCGCAAGCGCACGACGACCGCACTCGGATGGGCGCTGTGCGCGCTCGCGGCCGGCGTCGCGGGGTTCGGCTATGCCGCTGCCCGGGCCGAATGGCGGTTGAGCGACCGCTTGCCGGCGGAATGGGAAGGGCGCGACATCGTCGTCACCGGCGTGATCAGGGGGCTGCCGGTCGTCGACGACACCGGCGCGCGCCTGCTGTTCGCGGTCGAGTCGAACGATGCGGGGCTGGCCCGTTTCCCGCCGTTGATCCGGTTGTCGTGGCGCGCGTACGGCGCAGCTGCGACACGCGATGCGCTTCCTGATCTGCGTGCCGCACAGCGCTGGCGCTTCGTCGTGCGCCTGAGGCGCCCGCATGCGGAGGCCAATCCCGGTGTGCGCGACAGCGAGGCCGCGTGGCTCGCCGCGGGCATCCGTGCGATCGGCTATGTCAGCGCGCCGCGGCGGGCGGCATTGCTCGATGCGCGTACCTCGGGATGGCGCGCGACGATCGATCGGCTGCGCGATACATTGCGGATGCGCATCGGCGAGACGCTCGGTATCGATGCCGCGCATCGCGGCATCGTCGCTGCACTGGCGATCGGCGACCAGTCGGGCATCGGCGACGACGACTGGCGCGTCCTGCGCAACACCGGCACGAGCCACCTGGTCGCGATTTCCGGCTTGCATGTCGGGCTGGTCGGCGCGATCGCGGGCGGGCTCGTGTCGATGGTCTGGCGCCGGCTGCGCTGGCGCGCGCGGGCCGCGACGCTCGTGTTGCCCGCGCCGTACGCGGCCGCGCTTGCCGCCCTGGCGGCCGCGGCCGGCTATGCGGCGCTTGCCGGTTTCAACGTGCCGGCGCAGCGCGCGTGGTGGATGATTGCGGGCGGCGGCATCGCGTATCTGGCCGGACGCAGCGTGCCGACCTCCGCGGTGCTGTGCGCGGCGCTCGGCGGCGTGCTGCTCGCCGATCCGTGGGCCGTGCTGTCGGCCGGGTTCTGGCTGTCGTTCGGCGCGGTCGCCGTGATCCTGCTGGCCGTCGCCGGCTGGCGCGCGGTGCGAGAGGCGGACGCGGAAGGCGACGAGGACGGCGGCGCGGCCGGCCTGTCGAGCTGGTTGCGCGCGTGGGGCATGCGCGCCGGCCGCCGCATTGCCGAAGCCACACGCGTGCAGTACGCGGTGACGATCGGCCTCGCGCCGCTCACGGCCGCATGGTTCGCGCAGATTTCGCTGTCGGGTCCGTTCGGCAATGCGTTCGCGATTCCGTGGGTCAGCTCGGTCGTGACGCCGGTCGTGCTGGCCGGCATCGCGTTGCCCGCACCGTTCGATGCCCTTGCGTTCCGGCTCGCCCACGCGGCGCTCGGCCCGATGATGACGTTGCTCGGACACCTCGCCGACTGGCCGGCCGGCGTGTTCTGGCTGCGCATGCCGGACTGGCCGGTGCTCGCGCTGGCCTGCGTGGGTGTCGTGTGGGCGTTGATGCCGCGCGGCTGGCCGTTGCGCTGGGCGGCGCCGCTCACGTGGCTGCCGCTTGTCCCGCCGGCGCCTGACGCGCCGCCGCCGGGCGGTTTCCGGCTGACCGTGCTCGACGTCGGGCAGGGCGCTTCGGTGCTGGTCGAAACCGCACGCCGAACGCTGCTGTTCGACGCGGGGCCGGGCGCGGAATCGACCCATGCCGGTGCGCGGATCGTCGCGCCGGTGCTGCGTGCGCGCGGCATCGCGACGATCGATTCGCTCGTGCTCAGCCACGCGGACGCCGATCATGCGGGCGGCGCACCGGCCGTCTATGCGGCGGCGGACGTGCGCCAGCTGCTGGCCGGCATTGCGCCGCGGCACCGGCTGTGGCGCGATGCGCAGGCGGCCGGCGTGGCCGATCGGCTGCCTTGTGCGGCCGGGCAGCGGTGGACCTGGGACGGTGTCGTCTTCACGATGCTGTGGCCGCCGGGCGGGGTGGGCACGGGTTCGTCGAACGGGCAATCGTGTGTGCTGCGCATCGACGCGGGCGGCACGTCGGCACTGCTGACGGGTGACATCGAGGCCGCCGCCGAGCGTCGGCTGGTGGCCGATGCGCGCGATGCGCTGGCCGCGCAGATACTGGTCGTGGCGCACCACGGCAGCCGCACGTCGTCGGTCGAGCCTTTCCTCGATTCGGTCGGGCCGCGCGTCGCGGTATTTCCTGTAGGCTATCGCAATCGTTTCGGTCATCCGCACCGGAGCGTCCTCGCCCGCTACGAGGCGCGAGGGATTCCGCTGCCGCGCACCGATCGCGACGGCGCCATACGGTTCGACGTCGCGCCGGCCGATGGCCGGTTCGCATTCGGGCGTCATCGCGACGAGCGGCGCCGGTACTGGATGGACCGGTGAGCGCGGCGACGGCCGCCGTATCGGCAAAGCACACCCGGGGCCGGCGGAACGTGCCGAAGCACGGTCCCGGCAGAACCAGGAGACATCGGCGTTTGAAGGACATCCTCCACTTCTCGCATGCGAACGGCTTCCCGGCGTCGACGTACCGGACGATCTTCGCCGAACTGGCCGACGACTACGAGCTGCGCTACATCGAGCGGATCGGCCACGACCGCCGCTACCCGGTGACGCGCGACTGGCCGCACCTCGTCGAGCAGCTGCTCGACGACATCGGCAGCCGCTACGAGCGCCCGGTGTGGCTCGTCGGCCATTCGCTCGGCGGCTACCTGTCGCTGATGGCCGCGCTGAAGAAGCCGCAATGGGTGCGTGGCGTCGTGATGATTGATTCGCCGATCATCGCGGGCTGGCGTGCCGGCGCGTTGCGCGCGAGCCAGTGGGCAGGGCTCGACGAGCGGCTGTCGCCGGCCGCCGCGACGCGCAACCGGCGCACGCGCTGGGTG
This sequence comes from Burkholderia sp. BCC1972, assembly GCF_905339605.1. Taxonomy (NCBI): domain Bacteria; kingdom Pseudomonadati; phylum Pseudomonadota; class Betaproteobacteria; order Burkholderiales; family Burkholderiaceae; genus Burkholderia; species Burkholderia sp. BCC1972. The sequence continues at coordinate 67,188 of NZ_CAJPGH010000011.1, forward strand.
AGCCGCGACGAAGTCTGGCGGCACTTCCGCGAGAAGCCGGCGTTCGCGCGCTGGGACGAACGGATGCTGGCCGACTACATCGACTACGGGATTCCGCAGGCCGGCGCCGACGGCGAGCGGGCGCTCGCGTTCGACCGGCAGGTCGAGTACCTGATCTACCGGACGCTGCCGCACACGCTCGGCCCGCGGCTCGCGCACGGCGCGCCGGTGCCGCTCGGCTTCCTCGCCGGCACGCGTTCGCGCGAGGTGCGGCAGGTCGGGCTCGATGCGACGCGGCGGGCGGCGCGCGGCCGTGTCGAATGGCTGGAAGGCAGTCACCTGTTCCCGATGGAACGGCCGCTCGAGACGGCCCGCGCATTGCAGCGGATGCTGAATTCGCTGAAGGCGGAGGAGGGCGGCGCGTCGCAGGGCGGCGTTGCGCTCGCGAAGCGCGCCTGACACGCCGCGCGGTCACCCGGCCGTGCCCCGGCGCAGCCGCCGCGCGCCGACCGGCCGGCCGGTTCGCCGCGGCGCGCACGGTTGGCGCGGGGCGGCGCGAAAGGGCGCGATCATCACGCCAATTGCTGAGAGAAGGGCGGGCTTTACGGTATAATCCGTTTTTCCCGCGAGCATCCAGCGATGACCAAATATGTTTTCGTCACCGGCGGCGTAGTTTCTTCCCTTGGCAAGGGTATTGCCGCCGCTTCCCTCGCCGCGATCCTTGAATCGCGCGGTCTGAAAGTCACCCTCCTCAAACTCGATCCGTACATCAACGTCGACCCCGGCACGATGAGCCCGTTCCAGCACGGCGAAGTGTTCGTGACGGAAGACGGAGCGGAGACCGACCTCGACCTCGGCCACTATGAGCGCTTCATCAGCACGAAGATGCGCAAGGCCAACAACTTCACGACCGGCCAGATCTACGAATCGGTGATCCGCAAGGAACGCCGCGGCGACTATCTCGGCAAGACCGTGCAGGTCATCCCGCACATCACGAACGAAATCCAGGCGTTCATCGAGCGCGGGGCCGCGTCGGCCACCTGCGGCGAGCCGGACGTCGCGATCGTCGAGATCGGCGGCACGGTCGGCGACATCGAGTCGCTGCCGTTCCTCGAGGCGGCGCGCCAGATGAGCCTGCGCCTCGGCCGCAACAGCGCGTGCTTCGTGCACCTGACGCTCGTGCCGTACGTCGCGACGGCGGGCGAGCTGAAGACGAAGCCGACCCAGCACAGCGTGCAGAAGCTGCGCGAGATCGGCATCCTGCCGCACGTGCTGTTGTGCCGTGCGGACCGCCGCATCCCCGACGACGAATCGAAGAAGATCTCGATGTTCTCGAACGTGCCCGAAGACGCCGTGATCTCGGTGTGGGACGCCGACAGCATCTACAAGATTCCGCAGATGCTGCACGACCAGGGCCTCGACCGCATCATCTGCGAGGAACTGAAGCTGTCGCCGAAGGACGCCGACCTGAGCATGTGGTCGGCGCTCGTCGAGAAGCTCGAGAACCCGAAGCAGGAAGTGACGATCGGCATGGTCGGCAAGTACGTCGACCTGACCGAGTCGTACAAGTCGCTGATCGAGGCGCTGCGCCACGCATCGCTGCACACGTCGACCAAGGTCAACATCGAGTACATCGACTCGGAAGAGATCGAGGCGAACGGTGTCGACAGCCTGAAGCATCTCGACGCCGTGCTGGTGCCGGGCGGTTTCGGCCGTCGCGGCACGGAAGGCAAGATCAAGGCGATCCAGTACGCCCGTGAAGCGAAGGTGCCGTATCTCGGCATTTGCCTCGGCATGCAGCTCGCGGTGATCGAATTCGCGCGCGACGTCGTCGGCCTGAAGCAGGCGAACAGCACGGAATTCGAACCGGACACGCCGGAACGCGTGGTCGCGCTGATCACCGAGTGGTACGACCGCGACGGCAAGGTCGAGACGCGCACCGAGGAATCCGACCTCGGCGGCACGATGCGCCTCGGTTCGCAGCGCTGCCCGATCAAGCCGGGCACGATGGCGGAAGAAATCTACGGCAAGGACGTGAACGAGCGCCATCGCCACCGTTATGAAGTCAATAACCGCTTCGTGCCCCAGCTCGAAGCCGGCGGCCTTATCATCAGCGCCCGTACCCCGAGCGAGGATCTGCCGGAAATGATGGAGCTGCCGCGCTCGATGCACCCGTGGTTCGTCGGTGTCCAGTTCCACCCGGAATTCACGTCCACGCCGCGTGACGGTCATCCCCTCTTCAAGTCGTTCGTCGAAGCCGCGCTCGCCAACAAGCAAGCGCGCGGAGTGTAAAGCATGAAGCTGTGCGATTTCGAGGTCGGTCTCGACAAGCCTTTCTTCCTGATCGCGGGTACCTGCGTCGTCGAATCGGAGCAAATGACGATCGACACGGCGGGCCGCCTGAAGGAGATCTGCGAGAAGCTGAACGTTCCGTTCATCTACAAGTCGTCCTACGACAAGGCGAACCGCAGCTCGGGCAAGTCGTTCCGCGGCCTCGGAATGGACGAAGGCCTGCGGATCCTGTCCGAGGTGAAGCGCCAGCTCGGCCTGCCGGTGCTGACCGACGTGCATTCGATCGACGAGATCGAGCAGGTCGCGTCGGTCGTCGACGTGCTGCAGACGCCGGCGTTCCTGTGCCGCCAGACCGACTTCATCCACGCGTGCGCGCGCTCGGGCAAGCCCGTCAACATCAAGAAGGGCCAGTTTCTCGCGCCGCACGACATGAAGAACGTGATCGACAAGGCGCGCGACGCGGCACGTGAGGCGGGGCTGTCGGAAGACCGCTTCATGGCGTGCGAGCGCGGCGTCTCGTTCGGCTACAACAATCTCGTGTCGGACATGCGCTCGCTCGCGATCATGCGCGAGACGAACGCGCCGGTCGTGTTCGACGCGACCCACTCGGTGCAGCTGCCGGGCGGGCAGGGCACGAGCTCGGGCGGCCAGCGCGAATTCGTGCCGGTGCTCGCGCGTGCGGCGGTCGCGACGGGCGTCGCGGGCCTCTTCATGGAAACGCACCCGAATCCCGCGGAAGCGAAGTCGGACGGCCCGAACGCGGTGCCGCTGAACCGGATGGGTGCGCTGCTGGAGACGCTCGTCACGCTCGACCAGGCGGTGAAGCGCAATCCGTTCCTGGAAAACGATTTCAATTAAAGATCGAATGAACCTTGCGACGGCTTCGCGCGTCTGTAGCGAAAGCGGTTCCGGCGCGCGCGCCGTCGCAGTTTGAAGAATCCATCGTCATTCTCAGAGGAAACCCATGAGTGCCATCGTAGATATCATCGGCCGCGAGATTCTGGATTCGCGCGGCAACCCCACCGTCGAATGCGACGTGCTGCTCGAATCGGGCACGATGGGCCGCGCGGCGGTGCCGTCGGGCGCGTCCACCGGCTCGCGTGAAGCGATCGAACTGCGCGACGGCGAAGCCGGCCGCTACAACGGCAAGGGCGTGCTGAAGGCAGTCGAGCATATCAACACCGAAATCTCCGAAGCCATCATGGGCCTCGACGCGTCGGAACAGGCGTTCCTCGACAAGACGCTGCTCGAGCTGGACGGCACCGACAACAAGTCGCGCCTCGGCGCGAACGCGATGCTGGCCGTGTCGATGGCCGTCGCGAAGGCGGCTGCCGAAGAGGCAGGCCTGCCGCTGTACCGCTACTTCGGCGGTTCGGGTGCGATGCAACTGCCGGTGCCGATGATGAACATCGTCAACGGCGGCGCGCATGCGAACAACAGCCTCGACATCCAGGAATTCATGATCGTCCCGGTCAGCCAGCCGACGTTCCGTGAAGCCCTGCGTTGCGGCGCGGAAGTGTTCCACGCACTGAAGAAGATTCTGAGCGACCGCGGCATGAGCACGGCAGTCGGCGACGAAGGCGGTTTCGCACCGAACTTCGGCAGCAACGACGAGTGCCTGTCGACGATCCTGCAGGCGATCGAGAAGGCCGGCTACCGTGCGGGCGAAGACGTGCTGCTCGCGCTCGACTGCGCGGCATCCGAGTTCTACCACGACGGCAAGTACCAGCTCGCGGGCGAAGGCCTGCAACTGTCGTCGGCCGAATTCACCGACTACCTCGCGACGCTCGCCGACAAGTTCCCGATCGTGTCGATCGAGGACGGCATGCACGAAAGCGACTGGGAAGGCTGGAAGCTGCTGACCGACCGCCTCGGCAAGAAGGTGCAGCTGGTCGGCGACGACCTGTTCGTCACGAACACGCGCATCCTGAAGGAAGGCATCGAGAAGGGCATCGCGAACTCGATCCTCATCAAGATCAACCAGATTGGTACGCTGACCGAAACGTTCGCGGCGATCGAAATGGCGAAGCGCGCGGGCTACACGGCCGTGATCTCGCACCGTTCGGGCGAAACGGAAGATTCGACGATCGCCGACATCGCGGTCGGCCTGAACGCCGGCCAGATCAAGACGGGTTCGCTGTCGCGCAGCGACCGCATCTCGAAGTACAACCAGTTGCTGCGCATCGAGGAAGATCTCGGCGACATCGCAAGCTACCCCGGTAAATCGGCTTTCTATAACCTGCGCTAACGCGCTACTATCGGGTTCGTCATATCGACGCCGCTCTGTGCATGTGCGCGGAGCGGCGCTTCTTATATCTGCGTCTCTTACATGCGGCTTGTCACTGTCGTCCTGATTGCCTTGCTGGCGCTCATTCAGTACCCCCTATGGTGGGGACACGGCGGCTGGCTGCGGGTGCATGAATTGCGTCAGCAGCTCGACGACCAGCTCCAGAAGAATGCGGACGAGAAGCTGCGCAACGAGCGCACGGCCGGCGAAGTGCAGGATCTGCAGAGCGGCACCGCGGCCATCGAGGAGCGTGCGCGCTACGAGATGGGCATGGTGAAGGACGGCGAAGTATTCGTGCAGTTCGTGTCGCCGAATGCACCTGCAGGGCCGCTGAACAACACGCCGTCGAACACGTCGACGCGCGGTACCGTCTCCGCGGCGCCGGTGCGTGTCGTGCCGAATCCGCAGTCGATCGCGAAGCCGTCGCGGCATCATGGCGGCGACAAGGGCAAGGCCGCGCATCACTGATCGCGATACGTCGGACCCATTGAAAAAGCGCGGGAAATGCCGCGCTTTTTTATTTCCTGCCAGTCGTCAATCGATCGACCGCTTACCACCACCAGCCCGGGTAGCCGTAGCTGACACCCGTTCCCCAGCGATTTCCCCATCCGCCGTAATAGCCGCCGTAGACCGTCACGGGCGGCGGCGAGTAATACGCCCATGCACGCGCGGCTGCCTCGGCCGCGATGGCGCTGTTCTGCTCGCGCAGGACCTGCTGGTCGATTTCGTCGTAGCGCTTGCGTTCGGCGCTCGACAGCGCGGGCGGCTTACCGCTCGACGCGCCCGGCTCGGGCAGGCGGCTCAGGATCGTGGAAGTGGGCGGCGGCATCGCGCAGCCGGCGAGCGCGAGCGTGCTGGCGGCGACGCTCGTCAGGATGAGGGTACGAAACGGGCGGAGGCGATTCATGTGTATCTCCTGCAGCGCGCCGACGGCGGGAAGTGGCGTGCGCCGAAGGCCGGGCCTCCGGCGCCTGAGCCGTGCGTGCGGCGCTCGTGCGTCATTATGCGCCCGTGCCCGGATGGCAGGCACGAGCACGCCGCTCAGTGACGCTGGTCGGTTGCCGGCGCGATGCCGGTTTCGACGCCGGGCGCCGCGAACAGCTGCGCGACGTCGACGGGATCGAATTCGTAGCGCTGGTTGCAGAACTCGCAGTGGATCTCGACGTGGCCGCGTTCGACGATCACGCTGTCGACTTCTTCGCGACCGAGCATGCGCAGCATCGCGCCGACCTTCTCGCGCGAGCACGAGCACTGGAAGCGCGTGCCGGCCGGTTCGAAGTGCTGCACGTTTTCCTGCCAGAACAGCCGGCGGAACACGACTTCCGGTTCGACCTCGAGCAGTTCCTTCGCCGACAGCGTGCCGCCGAGCGTGCAGACGCGCTCCCACGTGTCGATATCGGTTTCGGCGTTGCGCGGCACGATGCCGCCGTCGCCCGGCAGCTTCTGCAGCAGCATGCCGACCGCGCGATCGCGATCGGCCGCGAGCCACAGCCGCGTGTCGAGCTGCTCCGAGTGGTGCATGTAGTGCTCGAGCACCTGCGACACCGATTCGAGCGGGCCGTCGACGCCGTTCAGCGGCACGATGCCCTGGTACGGCTGCTGGCCCGGCAGCTTGTCGGCCGGGTCGAGCGTGATCACGCAACGGCCGTGGCCGCTCGCGTTGACGAGCGACGCGAAGCGCGTGTCGTCGCCGATCGTCTGCGCCGCGTCGCCGGCGAATTTCGCGGTGGCCCGCATCGACAGATCCGAACCGCACTGGACGACCAGCATCTGGACCGGCCCGTCGCCGAAGATCTGCATGATCAGGGTGCCGTGAAATTTCAGGTTCGCGGACAGCAGCGCGCACGCGGCCATCATCTCGCCGAGCACCGTGCGCACCGGGGCAGGGTAGTCGCGGCGGGCGAGCACTTCCTGCCACGTATTGCGCAGCGAAACGATCTCGCCGCGCACGGGCGCCGCATTGAACATGAATTTCTGTAACTGGTCGCTCACTCTTCTTCCTTGAAATCCGCGCGAATCACCCGATCCGCACGAGTTGCTCCTTGAAATGCGCACGCCGCTCGACATACGTCTTCGCGTTTGCGCGCAGCCGCGCGATGTCTTCCGCCGACAGCTCGCGCACGACCTTCGCCGGCGCGCCGAGAATCAGCGAGTTGTCCGGGAACGTCTTGCCTTCCGTCACGACCGCGCCGGCACCAACCAGACAGTTGCGGCCGATGACCGCTCCATTCAAGACCACCGCCTGAATCCCGATCAGCGAATCTTCGCCGATCGTGCAGCCGTGCAGCATCGCCTGGTGCCCGATCGTCACGTTTTCGGCGATCGTCAGCGGAAAGCCCGGGTCCGTATGCAGGACCGCGCCTTCCTGGACATTGCTACCCGCGCCGACGGTGATCGTTTCGTTGTCGCCGCGAATCGTCGCGCCGAACCATACGCTCGCGTTCTCCTCGAGCACGACCTTGCCGATGATGGCCGCCGTATCGGCGACGAATACGCTTTCGTGGATCGTCGGGGCCGTATCGCCCAGCTTGTAGATCGTCACGGAGTCTCCTTGTCTCTTCGGTGATGGGCGCCGGTAGAATGGCGCGTCCGGTTTGCCCGGCGCATGGCGCCGCGGAACAATCGCATATTGTAAACCGTCGCGTGCAACTGCTCCCGCGACGCGCACGCAGGGTGTCCCCGTTTATGAGCATGGCGTCTTCTTCCTTCGGCAATGCGCCGGCCTGTGTGCGCAGCGCGGCGCTCGACGCGCTGTGCGTGTCCGAACCCGCGGCCAAGGCCGCGCAGGTGCGCGCGCTGCACGAGGCGTTGCGGGCCGGGCAGGCCACGATCATGCCGTCGCTCGCGCTGCCCGAACCGGCCGATCTGCCCGGGCACCCGGCGCGGCCGCCGCTGGTCGAGCCGCGCCAGCTCCAGCGGCGCAGCATGCGTTCGCCCGAAGGGCGCGCCGTGCTGCTGCACGCGCTCGCCCATATCGAGTTCAACGCGATCAACCTGGCGCTCGACGCAGTCTGGCGTTTCGCCGGCATGCCGGACGCGTTCTATGCGGACTGGCTGAAGGTCGCGGCCGAGGAGGCCTATCACTTCACGCTGCTGTCGGACCGCCTCGCGGCATTCGGGCACGCGTACGGCGATTTTCCCGCGCACAACGGGCTGTGGGAGATGTGCGAGCGGACCAAGTGCGATGTGCTGGCGCGCATGGCGCTCGTGCCGCGCACGCTGGAGGCGCGCGGGCTCGACGCGTCGCCGCCGATCCGCGCACGGCTCCTGCAGGCGGGCGACGACGCGTCGGCTGCGATCCTCGACGTGATCCTGCGCGACGAGATCGGCCATGTCGCGATCGGCAACCGCTGGTTCCGGCATCTGTGCGACGCAGCCGGCCGCGATCCGGTGCCGACCTACCGGCAGCTTGCGGAGCAGTACCATGCGCCGCGGCTGCGCGGCCCGTTCAACTTCGATGCACGGCGCGACGCCGGCTTCGAGCAGGCCGAACTCGACGCACTGGCCGCGCAGGACGCGGCGGACGCGGCGAACGCGGCGGACGGTAACGCCGCGCATTAGCCGGATCGCGTCCGGCCGTATCCGGTCGGCCGCCCGGCGGCCCGCGCACCCGGCCCGTGGGGATTCCCGGCCGGCCTTCGAATGCCCGCGCCGCTAGAGCGGAGCCTCGATTGCCGGCCGCCGGAACGGGGGCGTCGCCGCTATAATCGAACGACCATTCTTTTTTTGGCGGCTGCAATGAGTGCCTCGAGTTCTGTTTCCGATTTCGTCACGGTGCGCGGCGTCCAGCTGCATGTGCGGCGCTGGGGCCGGCCCGATGCGCCGATGCTGTTCATGCTGCACGGCTGGATGGACGTCGCGGCGTCGTTCCAGTTCGTCGTCGATGCGCTTGCGGGCGACTGGCAGGTGATCGCGCCCGATGCGCGCGGCTTCGGGCTGTCCGACTGGCCGGTCGCGCGGCAGGGCGGCGGCCACTACTGGTTCCACGAATACCTCGGCGACCTCGATGCGCTCGTCGACCACTATGCGCCGGGCGGCGAAGTCAACCTGGTCGGCCACAGCATGGGCGCGAACGTCGTGTGCCTGTACGCCGGCGCGCGGCCGGAGCGCGTGCGGCGCGTGGTCGACCTCGAAGGCTTCGGGCTCGCGCCCGCGCGTGCCGAGCAGGCGCCGCGCCGGTTGCGCGGCTGGCTGGACGAACTGCGCGAGCCGCCCGCGCTGCGGCCGTACGCGTCCCTCGACGACGTGGCGGCGCGCCTGATCAAGACCAATCCGCGGCTCGCACCGCGCCGTGCCGCGTTTCTCGCCGAGCACTGGTCGAAGCGCGGCGACGACGGCCTTTACCACCTGCTGGCCGACCCGGCGCACAAGATGCCGGGCCCGCTGCTGTACCGGCTCGATGAAGTGATGGCCACCTGGAAGCAGGTGCGGGCGAAGGTGCTGCATGTCGAAGCCGTCAATTCGCCGACGCTCGCGCACATCGCCGGCGACATTCCGCTGCCCGAATTCAAGGCGCGCTTCGACGCGTTCCCCGACTGGCGCGAAAAGCTCGTCGAGGATGCCGGCCACATGGTGCATCACGACCAGCCCGAGCAGGTCGCGGCGCTGATCGAGGCGTTCTGCGCGTAGGCGCGCGACGCCGGCGGCAGGGCAGGCGGGCGGCGCAATTGCCGCATTGCAGTAGAATGAAGCCTTACCTGCCATGCCTACGATGAACGCCGATCTCCACTGCCATTCCAATGTTTCCGACGGGTTGCTGCCGCCTGCCGACGTCGCGCGCCGCGCGCATGCGGGCGGCGTGACCCTGTGGGCGCTGACCGACCACGATGAAATCGGCGGCCAGGCAGCGGCACGCAGCGAGGCGGAAGCGCTCGGCATGCGCTACCTGAGCGGCGTCGAGATTTCGGTCACGTGGGCGTCGCGCACCGTGCACATCGTCGGCCTGAACATCGATCCCGCGAACCCGGCGCTGGTCGACGGCCTGTACCGCACGCGCCACGGCCGCGCGGCGCGCGCGGTGGCGATCGGCGAGCAGCTTGCGACGCTCGGCATTCCCGGCGCGTACGACGGCGCGCTGAAGTACGTGTCGAATCCCGACCTGATCTCGCGCACGCATTTCGCGCGCTTTCTCGTCGAGAACGGCCACGCCGAATCGACGTCCGACGTGTTCGACCGCCTGCTCGGCGACGGCAAGCCCGGCTTCGTCCCGCATCGCTGGGCGTCGCTGTCCGACGCGGTCGGCTGGATCCGCGCGGCGGGCGGCGAAGCCGTGGTCGCGCATCCGGGCCGCTACCGCTACACGCCGGTCGAATTCGACGCGTTCTTCGGCGAGTTCATCGATCTGGGCGGCCGCGCGATCGAAGTCATCACGGGCAGTCATACGCCCGACCAGTACCGCGAATACGCGGACGTTGCGCGCCGCTTCGGCTTCGAAGTGTCGCGCGGCTCGGATTTCCATGCGCCGGGCGAGGGCCGCGTCGAGCTCGGCAGCCTGCCGCCGTTGCCGTCCGACCTCACGCCGGTCTGGGAACGCTGGCTCTGACGCCGGGCGGCCGACCGCCGCCCGTGCCGCCGCCGTGCGTTGCCGATTCCTCCCCCTTTACGTGCCCCCATGTCCCAGTTCTTCAGGATTCATCCGGATAATCCGCAGCCGCGCCTGATCAAGCAGGCCGTGGAGATCGTCAGCAAGGGCGGCGTGATCGCGATGCCGACCGATTCGAGCTATGCGCTCGCGTGCCATCTCGACGACAAGGATGCGGTCGAGCGCGTGCGCCGGATTCGCGGCCTCGACGAGAAGCAGCACCTGTCGCTGCTCGTGCGCGACCTGTCGGAGCTCGCGAACTTCGCGATGGTCGACAACCGCCAGTACCGGCAGATCAAGTCGGTGACGCCGGGCCCCTACGTGTTCATCCTGCAGGCGACGAAGGAAGTGCCGCGCCGGCTGTCGCACCCGTCGCGCAAGACGATCGGGCTGCGCGTGCCCGACCATGCGATCACGCTCGCGCTGCTGGAATCGCTCGGCCAGCCGCTGCTCGGCACGACGCTGATCCTGCCGCCGGACGACGAGCCGCTCAACGATCCCGAGGAAATCCGCACGCGGCTCGAGAAGCAGGTCGACCTCGTGATCGACGGCGGCGCGTGCCCGCGCGAACCGTCGACGGTGATCGACCTGACCGGCGACGAGCCGGAGCTCGTGCGCGCGGGGCGCGGCGCGCTGGAACCGTTCGGCCTCTCGGCCGCCTGAGCGGGCCGTTCATTTTTGCGCGAGTGCGCTTGTTACAATAACGCGATATGGATGCTTCCCTGATACAGACGATCGCCGTCTACGCGCTGCCCGTGATCTTCGCGATCACGCTGCACGAGGCCGCGCACGGCTACGCCGCCCGCCTGCTCGGCGACAACACCGCCTACGTGATGGGCCGCGTGTCGTTCAACCCGATGCGCCACATCGATCCGCTTGGCACGATCGCGATCCCGCTGGTGATGTACTTCCTGACGGGCGGTGCGTTCCTGTTCGGCTATGCGAAGCCGGTGCCGGTTTCGTTCGGCAACCTGCGCAATCCGCGCTGGGGCAGCCTGTGGGTGTCGCTCGCGGGTCCGGCCTGCAACTTCGCGCAGGCGCTGGTCTGGGGCGTGCTGACGCTCGTGCTGCCCGCCGTCGGCGTCGACGAGCCGTTCTTCACGCGGATGGCGTTTGCCGGCGTCAGCGCGAACCTCGTGCTCGGCGTGCTGAACCTGTTTCCGCTGCCGCCGCTCGACGGCGGCCGCATCCTGGCGGCGCTGCTGCCGCCGAAGCAATCGATCGCGCTGTCGCGCATCGAGCCGTACGGTTTCATCATCGTCCTCGCGCTGGTCGCGACGGGCGTGCTGACGAATTTCTGGCTGCGCCCGCTCGTCAACGTCGGCTACGCCGTGCTGAGCGCCATCCTGTCCCCATTCGCCTCGCTTTTCTAACGACAATCATGTTCCCAGAACGTATTTTCTCCGGCATGCGACCCACCGGATCGCTGCACCTCGGCCACTACCACGGCGTGCTGAAAAACTGGGTGAAGCTGCAGTCCGAGTACCCGTGCTTTTTCTGCGTCGTCGACTGGCATGCGCTGACGACGCACTACGAGACTCCCGAGGTCATCGAGAAGAACGTGTGGGACGTGCTGATCGACTGGCTCGCATCGGGCATCGATCCGGCGCAGGCGACGCTGTTCATCCAGAGCAAGGTGCCCGAGCACGCGGAGCTCGCGCTGCTGCTCGGCATGAGCACGCCGCTCGGCTGGCTCGAACGCGTGCCGACCTACAAGGAGCAGATGGAGAAGCTGAAGGACAAGGACCTGTCCACCTACGGCTTCCTCGGCTACCCGGTGCTGATGGCGGCCGACATCCTGCTGTATCGCGGCTCGCTCGTGCCGGTCGGCGAGGATCAGGTGCCGCACGTCGAGATGACGCGCGAGATCGCGCGCCGCTTCAACTATCTGTACGGCCGTGAGCCCGGCTTCGAGGAGAAGGCGCTCGAAGCCGCGAAGAAGCTCGGCGGTAAGCGCGCGAAGCTCTATCACGAGCTGCGCAACGCGTATCAGCAGGAGGGCGACGACGAGGCGCTCGAACAGGCGCGTGCCATGCTGCAGGAATCGCAGAGCCTGTCGATGAGCGACCGCGAGCGCCTGTTCGGCTATCTCGAAGGCGCGCGCAAGATCATCCTGGTCGAGCCGCAGGCGTTGCTGACCGAAGCATCGCGGATGCCGGGCCTCGACGGGCAGAAGATGTCCAAGTCGTACGGCAACACGATCGGCCTGCGCGAAGACGCCGAGACGATCACGAAGAAGGTCCGCACGATGCCGACCGATCCCGCGCGCGTACGCCGCACCGATCCGGGCGATCCGGACAAGTGCCCGGTGTGGCAGCTGCATCAGGTCTACACGGACGAAGCGACGCACGAGTGGGTGCAGAAGGGCTGCCGCTCGGCGGGCATCGGCTGCCTCGACTGCAAGCAGCCGGTCGTCGAAGGCATCCTGCGCGAACAGCAGCCGATGCTCGAGCGCGCGCAGAAGTACATGGACGATCCGTCGCTGCTGCGCGCGATCGTCGCGGACGGTTGCGACAAGGCGCGCAAGTACGCGACGGAAACGATGCGCGACGTGCGCGACGCGATGGGCCTGTCGTACAACTGATCCCGCGCATGAGCGAATCCGTCATCGCCGCCGCCGGCGGCCACGTCGCGCAGGCCGAGCCGTCACGCTGGGTCGTGCAATGGTCGCGGCTCGTGCCGGCCGGCGGCGCGGTGCTCGACGTCGCCGCGGGCGGCGGCCGCCATGCGCGCTGGTTTGCGTCGCACGGGCATCCGGTCGTCGCGCTCGACCGCGATCCGGCCGCGCTGGCTGCATTGCGCGCGATTCCCGGCGTTGACGCCCGCGCGGCCGATCTCGAAGGCGCGCCGTGGCCGCTGCCGGCCGGCGAGCAGTTTGCAGCCGTGATCGTCACGAACTACCTGCATCGTCCGCTCTGGCCCCATCTGCTCGATGCAGTGGCGCCGGGCGGCGTGCTGATCTACGAAACCTTCGCGCAAGGAAACGAAACGGTCGGCAAACCGTCCAACCCCGCGTTCCTGCTCGCCCCGGGCGAGCTGCTGGACGCCGTGCACGGCCGCCTCCGGGTGGTTGCGTACGAGGACGGTTTCGTCGCCGCGCCGCGCGAGGCGTTCGTCCAGCGTCTTGGCGCGGTGCGCGAGGGCGCGACCCCGGAGGCGGGGGCGGGAATTCCACGTTACGAACTGCCCGGCTAATCCGCTACAATCTCAACGTTTACCGGTACACATTCAATCGCGTTTCATGGCTAACGGCACCCAAGACGGCATTCAAATCCGCGGCAGCATCCCCGCGATCGTCACCCCGATGCTCGAAGACGGCAGTCTCGACCTGCCGGCGTTTCGCAAACTGATCGACTGGCACATCGCGGAAGGCACCGATGCGCTGGTCGTGGTCGGTACGAGCGGCGAATCGGCAACGCTCAACGTCGAAGAGCACATCCTGATGATCCGCACGGCGGTCGAGCATGCGGCAAAACGCATCCCGATCATCGCGGGCGCAGGTGGCAACTCGACCGCCGAGGCGATCGAGCTGACGAAGCACGCGAAGGCTGTCGGCGCGGACGCGACGCTGCAGGTCGTTCCGTACTACAACAAGCCGACGCAGGAAGGCATGTATCGCCACTTCCGGACGATCGCCGAAGCGGTCGACCTGCCGGTGATCCTGTACAACGTGCCGGGCCGTACGGTCGCGGACATGGCGAACGAGACGACGCTGCGCCTCGCGGAAGTGCCGGGCATCATCGGCGTGAAGGACGCGACCGGCAACATCGATCGCGCCGCGCACCTGATCAAGGCCGCGCCGAAGCATTTCGCGATCTACAGCGGCGACGATCCGACCGCGATCGCGCTGATGCTGCTCGGCGGCCACGGCAACATCTCGGTGACGGCGAACGTCGCGCCGCGTGCCATGAGCGACCTGTGCCGCGCGGCGCTGGCCGGTGACGTCCAGACCGCCCGCGCGTTGCACATGAAGCTGCTGTCGCTGCACAAGAACCTGTTCATCGAGGCGAACCCGATCCCGGTGAAGTGGGCGCTGCAGGCGATGGGCAAGATGCAGGGCGGCATCCGGTTGCCGCTCACGGCGCTCGACGAGCGCTGCCACGATGCCGTGCGTTCGGCCCTCGTCGAGGCCGGCGTTCTCTGATGCCGAGGCGGCCGCGTCCTGCGGCCGCCGGCTCGACCCCTGATCAACCCGCACCGGCCGGCTCCGTCCGGCGCCGCTCCTGACGAGCGTTCTAGCAAGACGAAGGATTTCATGAAACGTTTCGCCATTTCCTCTCGCGCCATCCAGCTGTCGGTGGTGGCGCTGGCGCTGGGCGCGCTCGCTGGCTGCGATACGCTGAACGACTACCTGGCCCCCGACCGGGTCAACTACAAGAACACCGGTTCGGCGCCGCCGCTGGCCGTGCCGAGCGACCTGAAGCCGGTGCCGACGACGCAACAGTTCGTCGCGCCGCCGAGCAACGCCGGGCTCGGCACGCTGCCGCCGCGGGTCACGACGCAGGCCGGCAACGCGACCGACGGCATCCCGAGCGCGCAGGATCCGCTCGGCATGCATATCGAGCGCGACGGCGATCGCCGCTGGCTCGTCGTCGATGGCCGGACACCCGAGCAGCTGTGGCCGATCCTGAAGGAGTTCTGGCAGGAGAACGGCTTCTCGCTGAAGACCGATGCGCCGTCGACGGGCATCATGGCGACCGACTGGGCCGAAAACCGCGCGAATATCCCGGACGACTGGTTCCGCCGCACGATCGGCAAGGTCATCGATTTCGCTTACTCGTCGGGCACGCGCGACCGCTTCCGCACGCTCGTGAACCGCACGTCGGACGGCAACACCGACATCTCGATCACGCACAGCGCGATGGAGGAAATGATGGTCGGCCCGCAGGGCGGTACGTCGTCGCGTTGGGAAGAGCGTCCGCGCAACCCGGTGCTCGAAGCCGTGTTCCTGTCGAAGCTGATGCAGAAGTTCGGCCTGACCGACGCGCAGGCGAAGCAGCTGCTGACCGATGCACGTTCCGCGACGGCGCCGGCGCAGGTCAGCGACACGAGCGGCGGCGCGGCGACGCTGCAGCTGGCCGAGTCGTTCGATCGCGCGTGGCTGCGTGTGGGCCTGGCGCTCGACCGCACCAACTTCACGGTCGACAATCGCGACCGCGAGAAGGGCGTGTACACCGTGCGCTACGCGAATACGATGGAAGAGCTCAAGCGTGACGGCCTGTTCGGCAAGCTGTTCTACGGCGGCCCGTCGGCGGCGAAGCCGGGCAAGGAATACCTCGTCAACGTCCGCGCGCAAGGCGCCAGCGGCACGCAGGTCGCGGTGATCGGCGCGAATGGCCAGGTCGACAACTCGTCGGACGCGCAGCGGATCATCTCGCTGCTGCAAGCTCAGCTGAACTGAGCGCGTGAGATTCGCCAGCCTCGGAAGCGGCAGCGAAGGTAACGCGCTGGTCGTCGAGGCCTCGAGCGGCACGACGACCACGCGCGTGCTGCTCGATTGCGGTTTCTCCGCCAAGGAGGTCGAGCGCCGGCTCGGCCGCCTGAACCTCGGCATCGACGATCTCGATGCGATCCTCATCACCCACGAACACAGCGACCACGTCGGCAGTGCGCTGACGCTCGCCCGCCGCGCGTCGCTGCCGCTCTATATGAGCTGGGGCACCGCGCGCGCGGTCGGCGCGGACGAGGCCGACGTCGATCTCCACGTGCTGTGGGGCGACGAGACGGCCGCGATACGCGATCTGGCCGTGATGCCCTACACGGTCCCCCACGATGCGCGGGAACCGCTGCAGTTCGTCTTCATGGACGGCTGCAGCCGGCTCGGCGTGCTGACGGACGTCGGAATGGCCACGCCGCACATCACGGCCGTCCTGAGCGGCTGTGACGCGCTGGTGCTCGAATCCAACCACGATACCGCGATGCTGGCTGCGAGCCGCTATCCGCAGTCGCTGAAGGCGCGGATCGGCGGCAACCACGGCCACCTGAGCAACGATGCGGCGGCGGACATCCTCGCGTCGCTCGAACGCAGCCGCCTCAAGCACCTGGTCGCGGCGCACCTGAGCCAGCAGAACAACCTGCCGGAACTGGCCCGCCGGGCGTTCGGCGGTGTGCTGGGGACGGACGGGGAGGACGTGATCGTGGCCTCGCAGGACGCGGGCTTCGACTGGCTGATGCTCGGATGAGCGGGGCAGGGCCGCTGCGGCGGCCCCGTGCGGCTGCCGGGCGATGTGTACGGAAACGGCAGACGTAAAAAAACCGGCCCTCGGGCCGGTTTTTTTTCAGCTGATGCTGAAGGCTTACTGGCTTGCGCCCGAAGCCGGAGCAGCCGTCGCTGCCGAAGCAGCCGACGCCACTGCAGCAGCAGCGTCGCTCGCAGCAGCCGTTGCCGACGAAGCAGCGGCCGAAGCGTCGCTTGCTGCACCAGCAACTGCCGAAGCAGCCGTCGAAGCAGCAGCAGCCGCGTCGCTTGCAGCCGACGAAGCAGCTTGGTCAGCGCTCTTGTTGCAAGCAGCCAGTGCAACAGCAGCCAACAGGGAAGCTACGAGGAGGGATTTCTTCATGATCACGTCCTTTTATGGTTAAAGGTAAGCAACAGCGCGAAACAATACCGGTAATGTGCTCCAACACCGACCTGGGCCGCTGGTGGAGATGCACTTCTTAGAGCGTGAATCTTCCCTACGGCTTGGGCGGAAATTATATGCACTTTCCTATCGACCGTCGACAAATGCGGGGTCAATACGTTGTCTTTCCCATACAGAATTTGATCCGTACGGGCATACGGGGCGACTCACACTAATTCCGGCTTCCGACCCGTATCCAGCCCGCACGATACCACTCGTGCAACAAGGCTGTCATCGAGGGAACCCGGGATAGTGTTACAAACCGTTTCGCCTCCATCTGGCGTTGATCGGCCAGTTCGGGCAGCCATTCACCGGCCTGCTCGAGCGGTCCTTCCTCGCCATTAATGAAGTACGAGCGCGCGTTATACATCAATGCGGCTCTTCTGTCGAGACATACGCCTCGCCGTGACGCTTGCGTGACGAACGCGGACTCGGACAGCGGGCGCGCCGGCGGGTCGAATACGACGTTCGGCTTGGGCTCGCTCAGGTAGCAACCGAGGAATTCGGCGACGTCGCGCTTGCGCCAGCGGATCGCGTCGACGATCTCGGCGACACGTTCGACCATCGCCGGGGGCAATTGCGCGGGCGTGTCGACGGCCGGCTGCTTCGGGTCGCGGTAAAGGTCGTCGCCGCCGCCGTCGCGCAGGCCGCCGCGCTCCGCGAGATAGTACAGGAACTGGGCGCCCAGTTCGCCGGCGGACGGCGCCCGGAAGCCGATCGAGCAGGTCATGCACTCGCCTTCGGCGACGCCGTCGTGCGCGATGTGCGGCGGCAGGTAAAGCATGTCGCCGGGCTCCAGCACCCATTCGTCGCTCGGCTCGAAGTTTTCGAGGATCTTCAGCGGCACGTCCGGCTGCAGCGACAGGTCCTTCTGCGCGCCGACGCGCCAGCGGCGCCGGCCTTCGACCTGCAACAGGAAGACGTCGTACGAATCGAAATGCGGGCCGACGCCGCCGCCGTCCGTCGCATACGAGATCATCAGGTCGTCCAGCCGGGCGTCGGGGATGAAGCGGAAGCGGTCGAGCAGCGCGCGCGCCGCGTCGACGTGCAGGTCGAGCCCCTGCACGAGCAGGGTCCACGCCTTGCGCGTGACGGCCGGCAGCGAGCCCGGTTCGAACGGGCCGTGCGCCAGTTGCCACTTGTTACGAAAATGGGTGATCAGTCGCGATTCCGCGTCATAGTCGGCAGCCAGCTCGAACAGCGCGTCACGCGAGACCGGCGACGCGACGCCGGGGATCGCCTGGCGGATCAGCAGCGGCTTCTTCTGCCAGTAGCCTCGCATGAATTGCGCCGGCGTGAGACCGCCGAGCAGCGGTGTGGGAAGATCGGAGGGCGGCGCGCCGAGCGGGGCGGCAGCGGCTTCCCGCGGTTCGGCTTGAGACCGGTTGCGCATCGTATAATGAGAGTTGTATTTGGGAGAATTGGATGAAAATCGCAAAAAACACTGTCGTGTCGGTCACTTACAAGCTGTCGGACGCACAGGGCAATCTGATCGAGGAAAGCGACGAGCCGATGGTTTATCTGCACGGCGGCTATGATGGCACGTTCCCCAAGATCGAGGAACAGCTCGACGGCCACGAGCCGGGCTACGAGGCGCAGGTTCAGCTCGAGCCGCAGGACGCGTTCGGCGACTACGATCCCGAACTCGTGAAGATCGAGCCGCGCGATCGTTTTCCCGAGCCGCTCGAAGTGGGCATGCAGTTCGAAGGCACGCCGGAAGACGGCGACGAGGAAGTCGATTCGCTGATCTATACGGTCACCGACGTCGCAGAAGACAAGGTCG
The DNA here is from genome assembly GCF_905339605.1 of Burkholderia sp. BCC1972. Lineage (NCBI taxonomy): Bacteria > Pseudomonadati > Pseudomonadota > Betaproteobacteria > Burkholderiales > Burkholderiaceae > Burkholderia > Burkholderia sp. BCC1972. Next base: position 85,730 of record NZ_CAJPGH010000011.1, read on the forward strand.
TGCTCGACGGCAACCACCCGCTGGCAGGCATGGCGCTGCGGTTCGCACTGACCGTGAAGGACGTTCGCGAAGCCACCGAAGACGAAATCGAGCATGAGCACGCGCACGGCGCGGAAGGGCTCGAGATCGTCGACGAGGACGACGACGAAGACGGCGAAGCACCGTCAGGGCGTACCCTGCACTGAGCTTGCAGGCAGGCCGGGCGCCGGCCCCGATGCGGGGGGCGGCGCAGGCCGCGACGCGCCGCCCGGGGCGGCGCCGTCACCCTGCAGCGGCGGCGCGACCGACGACGAATCGGGCAGCGCCGGCAGCGCGGGGATTTCCGGCATCTGTGGCAGCGGTACGTCGTCGTGCGGCACGAGCGGCAGCGCGGGCGGCACCGGCAGGTTCTTCGGCACCTCCTGCAGGCTCACGTTGAAGATCGTCTGCCTTGACGGCGACACGCTCACCTTGACCCATTGATTCGCCGGATGACGCGGTCCGATCGCGACGCGCGTCACGTTTCCGATCAGTTCACCATCGTCGCCGTGCAGCGGCCGGTCGATCAGGAAGCCGTTCGCCAACGGTTCGCCGCTCGCGTGCATCACCAGGATCGGGCCCCGGAATGTCGCCGCAGCCTTCACCAGCGTTCGTTTCAGTTCACGGAAGCCGTCGCGTACGCGCGGCCGATTGAAACGCAGCCAGGCAAAGCGTTCCGCGCGTTCATAGCGTTCGAACTGCGGATCGCCTTCGAAAATCACCACCATCGCACGCGCTTCGCGCCGTTTCGCGTATTCGGCCGCGTGGTCGATCCAGAAACCGTTCGCGATGATGCGATCCTCGAATTCGCCGTTGCGGCCGCCGGCCGTCAGGTAGTGATTGTTCGGCGCCGGTGCGTTGAGCGCGACGTAGACGATGTCGTCGCGCATCCAGCGGGCGTTCTCGCGATACGGCCGGAACCGTGCGACTTCGCTTTCCCGCGTGATCTGCAGCGCGCCGGAGTCGGGCAGCGCCGCATCCGCGAGCAGCGTCTGCCGCAGGAAGTCGAGCCGCTCGACCGGGTCGTAGCCGCCGCCGGCTGCCGTGTTGCACGTCAGCCAGTCGTCGTGGCCGGGAATGAACACGAGCGGCACGCGCGCCGAATCCAGGATCGCGCCGCGCTGTGAATACAGTGAATCGCGGCACGCTTCCTTCGAACCCTTGAGATCGCCCGCATAGACGACGAAAGCGAGGTTGCGCTCGCGCGCGATCGCATCGAGCAGCCGCTGGGCGGACGGTTCGTCCGCCGGGGCGTTGATGACGCCCGACACGACCGCGAACGAGTAGGGCGCGGTGGTGCGTTTCGGCGGAGCAGCCTGTGCGCCGGCCTGCGCGAGCGCGAGAACCGTCGCGACCAGCGCGGCGGCCACACGGGCGGACAGGCCCGGCGAGACGTGCTTACGCGTGCCCGTCGGCATCGTGCGACCGGACCAGCGTGCGCAATTCGTACAGCAGGTCGAGCGCCTCGCGCGGCTTGAGATCGTCGGGATCGATGGCGCGCAGCTTGTCGAGCGCCGGATGAGGCGTGTCGGGCAGCGCCGGCGCGTCCGCGCATTCGAGATCGTCGACGACCGCTTGCGGCGCGCTGAACAGGTCGAGTTGCGGCGTGTGCTGCGACGCCGACTGCTGTTCGAGGTACGCGAGGTGCTTGCGTGCGGCGCGAATCACGGGTGCCGGGACGCCGGCGAGCTGCGCGACCTGCAGGCCGTAGCTCTGGTTCGCCGGGCCTTCGTTGACTGCGTGCAGGAACACGATGCCGTGGCCGTGTTCGACGGCCGACAGGTGGACGTTGGCCGCTTGCGGGAATTCGGCCGGCAGCTGCGTCAGCTCGAAGTAGTGCGTCGCGAACAGCGTGTAGCACGCGTTGTGCGCGAGCAGGTGGCGTGCGATCGCCCACGCGAGCGCGAGACCGTCGAACGTCGACGTGCCGCGACCGATCTCGTCCATCAGCACGAGGCTTTGCGGCGTCGCGTCGTTGAGGATCGCCGCGGCTTCGGTCATCTCGACCATGAACGTCGAGCGGCCGCCCGCGAGATCGTCGGCTGCGCCGATGCGCGTGAAGATCCGGTCGATCGGACCGAAGCACGCCGACTTCGCCGGCACGTAGCTGCCGACGTACGCCATCAGCGCGATCAGCGCGGTCTGCCGCATGAACGTCGACTTGCCGCCCATGTTCGGACCGGTGATCAGCAGCAGCTTGCGCTCGGTGCCGAACCGGCAGTCGTTCGCGATGAACTGCTCGACCTGCGCCTCGACGACCGGATGGCGACCCTGCTCGATGTCGATGCCGATCTCGTCGGTGAAGGTCGGCGCGACCCAGTCGAGTGCGCGCGCACGTTCGGCGAAGGCGGCGAGCAGGTCGAGCTCGGCGAGTGCCGATGCCACGCGCTGGCACTCGGGGATGAACGGCAGCAGCGCCTGCAGCACCGAGTCGTACAGCGCGCGCTCGCGCGCGAGCGCACGTTCCTGCGCGGACAGCGCCTTGTCCTCGAAGGTCTTCAGTTCGGGGGTGATGTAGCGTTCGGCGTTCTTCAGCGTCTGGCGGCGGCGGTAATCGTCGGGCACCTTGTCCGTCTGGCCGCGCGTGACCTCGATGTAGAAGCCGTGCACCTTGTTGTATTCGACGCGCAGGTTCGCGATGCCGGTGCGCGTGCGCTCGCGTGCTTCGAGATCGATCAGGAACTGCCCGCAGTTCTCCGAGATGTCGCGCAGCTCGTCGAGCTCGGCATCGTAGCCGCGTGCGATCACGCCGCCGTCGCGCACCATCGCGGCCGGCTCGGGCGCAATCGCGCTCGTCAGCAGGTCGAGGCATTCGGCGGGCGGCGCGAGTGCCGCGTCGACGCGCGTGAGCGCATCGGCATTCGCGACGATCGCGCTGATGCGCTCGCGCAGCGCCGGCAGCGCGGCGAACGTGTCGCGCAGGCTCGACAGGTCGCGCGGGCGCGCGGACAGCAGCGCGAGACGCCCGGTGATCCGTTCGACGTCGGCGATCTGGCGCAGCGCGCTGCGCAGCGCATCGAGGCTTGCGCTGGCCGGCGCATCGAGCAGCGCGCCGATGGCCTGCTGGCGCGATTGCGCGGCGACCGACGCGCGCGGCGGGTGATGCAGCCAGTGACGCAGCAGGCGGCTGCCCATCGTCGTGCAGCAGGTATCGAGCAGCGAATACAGCGTCGGCGATTCGGTGCCGCGCAGCGTCTCGGTCAGTTCGAGGTTGCGGCGCGTGGCCGGATCGAGCCCGATGTATTCGGTTTCGTTCTCGACCTTCAGGCTGCGCACGTGCCGCAGCTGCTGGCCCTGCGTGGCCGCCGCATAGAGCAGCAGCGCGCCGGCCGCGCCGCATGCGCTCGTCAGCGAGTGTGCGCCGAATCCGTCGAGGCCCGCGACGTCGAGCTGGTCGCACAGGCGTTGCGTGCCCGATGCGATGTCGAAGTGCCAGGCCGGCACGCGCTTGCTTGCGCCCGCGCCTGCGGGCACGGCATCGACTGCGCCGTCCGGCGTCAGGATTTCGGCCGGCCGGATGCGCTCGAGCGCGGCTGCGAGCTGATCGGGCTCGATTTCGGCGAGCCGCAGCGCGCCGCTGGCGAGGTTCAGCCACGCGAGGCCGACATTGACCGCGACGCCGCGCTTGTTGTGGCCCGTGCACATCGCGAGCAGGTACACGTCGTTCTTGTCGGACAGCAGCGCGGCATCGGTCAGCGTGCCGGGCGTGACGACGCGCACGACCTTGCGCTCGACCGGCCCCTTCGACGTGGCGGGATCGCCGATCTGCTCGCAGATCGCGACCGATTCCCCCATCTTCACGAGCTTCGCCAGATACTGCTCGACCGCGTGATGCGGCACGCCAGCCATCTTGATCGGCGTGCCGGCCGTCGCGCCGCGCTGCGTGAGGGTCAGGTCGAGCAGGCGGGCGGCCTTTTCCGCGTCTTCGAAGAACAGCTCGTAGAAGTCGCCCATCCGGTAGAAGACGAGTGTGTCGGGATGATCGGCCTTGATGCGCAGGTACTGCTGCATCATCGGGGTGTGGCCGGCAAAGGCGTCGGGCGACAGCGTGGTCATAGGTCAGGCATGAAGTTGTTGCTTGGGTTGCCCGAGTTTACCAGTCGCTTCCGCGGGCACGCGCGAAGTTTGCCGTTTGGCCAGGGGCGGACGATCGCGCGAACCCGCGCGTGCTGACCGCGCCCCGCATGTCAGCGCGGTGTCTGGACCTCGGGCGGCGTGCTGCGGCTTTGGATCTTGCGGCGCAGCATCGTTGTCCGGTTTCGATCATGGCCGCCCGTTCCGTCGCTTTCATTCGGCCCTTTTTCTTCTGAAATAAAAGCCGCCGATTACCGCAGACGATTTCGTCCGCCTGGAGAGCGCAACAAACTGTGAAACGTTTGGCATGCCGCGTAATCCAGTTAATCGGTCGTTTGTTTTAATTGCCCATGCTCTCGGGACTTACACCAATCAAGCGTGCAAAACCGAAACTTAGGCAAGTTTCAATGAAGGGAGCGTGCTAGTCTGAAACGGCAATATATAAAAACGCAATAAGTCTCGGGGCACAAAACATGAACCAGGCCATACAGGATGCGGGGAGCGCATGCGCGCAAAGTACTCTGATGCCGCATGCGGCAACGGTCGCGGATGAATCGGGGCGGATCGACCTGATCGAGCTGTGTGCTCGCGTGTCGTCAGTGACCGTGCTGGGCGTATTTGCCTATCTGATTTATATGCCGTGGCGAGCGGAGCCGAGCCGGATCACGCTGATCCTGCTGCTGGTATCCGCGGTACTGACCGTCGGCATGTCGGCTTTTGCCAAATTGCCGAAACGGCGCGACTGGCATCCCGTCGCGGTGTGTTTTTCTCTCGGTGGCTCGTTCTACTGCCTGACCTATCAGCTGACCGCCAGTACCCAACTGATTCCCGAGTGGGCGGGCGGTACCTGGCAAATTTGCGGGATTGCGTGGCAGCTGTTCGCGAAAATGTCGCTCGGGCGCTCGTTCGGTCTGCTGCCAGCCAATCGCGGGGTAGTCTCGACCGGTGCGTACCGGTTCATGCGCCACCCGATCTATGCCGGTTACCTGTTGTCCGAAATCGGTTTCCTGCTTGCCAACTTCAGTACGCGAAACCTGCTCACGATCGGCATCTGGATGCTGCTGCAGATCGGTCGAATCAGGATGGAAGAGCGCGTGCTGTCGGAAGACGCCGATTATCGTGCGTACAAGTCGAAGGTGCGGTACCGGCTGATTCCCGGCGTGTTTTGACGGGCATGCCGAAAGCGGGCAATGGCCGGGCGTCGATGAAACATATCGGCGCCGCGGACATGAAAAAGTCGGCGCACTCGGGTCACGGACCGTCGCGCGCCGACCGCGTCCGCTCTGTCAGGACGTGTGTCCCGACGTCATGCTGAGGGCGACCGCCTGTGCGACCTCGATGCCGTCGATGGCTGCCGAATAGATGCCGCCCGCATAGCCGGCGCCTTCGCCGGCCGGATACAGGCCGTCGACGTTCATGCTCTGGTAGTCGTCCTTGCGTCGAATCCGGATCGGCGACGACGTGCGCGTTTCCACGCCGGTCAGCACGGCATCGTGCATCGCGAAGCCGGAGATCTTCTTGTCGATCTCGGGTAGCGCCTCACGGATGGCTTCGATCACGTAGTCCGGCAGTGCGGTGCTGAGGTCGGTCGGATTGACGCCCGGCTTGTACGACGGCTCCACGGAACCCAGCGACGTCGACGGCCGGCCTGCGATGAAATCGCCGACCAGCTGGCCCGGCGCGCGGTAGTCGCCGCCGCCGAGTTCGAACGCACGCTCCTCCCATTTGCGCTGGAACGCGATGCCGGCCAGCGGACCGCCGGGGTAGTCGTCCGGCGTGATGCCGACGACGATGCCCGCATTCGCGTTGCGCTCGGCGCGCGAATACTGGCTCATCCCGTTGGTGACGACGCGGCCCGGCTCGGAGGTCGCCGCGACCACCGTGCCGCCCGGGCACATGCAGAAGCTGTAGACGGCCCGGCCGTTGTTGGCGTGGTGGACCACCTTGTAGTCGGCCGCGCCGAGCTGCTTGTGGCCCGCGAACTTGCCGAAGCGGCTGCGATCGATCAGCCCCTGCGGATGCTCGATCCGGAAACCGAGCGAGAACGGCTTCGCTTCGATATAGACGCCGCGATCGTGCAGCATCTGGAACGTGTCGCGCGCACTGTGGCCCACGGCCAGCACCACATGGTCGCACCGAAGCGTTTCGCCGTTCGACAGCTTGAGCGCACGCACCTTGCCCTGATCGATCTCGATGTCGTCGACGCGCGTCTCGAAACGCACTTCGCCGCCGAGTTCATGGATCGACGCGCGCATCTTTTCCACCATGCTGACGAGGCGGAACGTGCCGATGTGCGGCCGGCTCAGATACAGGATGTCTTCCGGTGCGCCGGCCTTGACGAATTCGTCCAGCACCTTGCGGCCATAGTGGTGGGGATCCTTGATCTGGCTGTACAGCTTGCCGTCGGAAAAGGTCCCGGCGCCGCCTTCGCCGAACTGCACGTTGGATTCGGGGTTGAGCACGCTCTTGCGCCACAGGCCGAAGGTGTCCTTGGTGCGCTCGCGCACGGCCTTGCCGCGTTCGAGGATGATCGGGCGGAAGCCCATCTGCGCGAGGATCAGCCCTGCAAACAGGCCGCACGGCCCCATGCCGATGACGACCGGGCGCAGGAAATCGGCGCGCTCGGGCGCCTTCGTGACGAAGTGATACGCCATGTCGGGCGTCTTGCCGCAATGCGGCTTGCCGGCGATGCGCTTGAGCGCGGCCGCCTCGTCCTTGACCTCGAGATCGACGATGTACGTGAGCTTGATGTCCGAACGCTTGCGTGCATCGTGCGCGCGGCGGAACACGGTGTAACGGAGGAGCTCGTCCGCGGCCACGCCAAGCTCCGTGAGGCGCGCGCGAATCGCGGCCTCGAGTGCGCTCTCGGGGTGGTCGAGGGGGAGTTTAATTTCGCTTAGCCGTAACATGGGGACTCGGATGCGATTGCCACGGCGTCGTGGCGGTGTTGATACAGGTGGGGCCGGCATGCCGGCGGCGGCGTTGTCCGCCGCGCGGCGGCTGCCGGACGCAAACCATTCGTTGTCGTTGCGGGTAACGCAGTGCGGGCGGCGGTACGCCGCCTCCCGGACAATTCAGGCAACTTCAGGATAGGCGCACGAAGCGCCCCTTGCGCACGGAAGATTGTCGTGCCTCCCGGACGAGCGGGAGGCGGGTGCCGCGCGATCTTGACGATGCCCGCGAACGGCATGCGCGAAAGCCGCGCCGTGCCGGCGCGGCCCGGGCTTACTCCGCTGCCGGGTGGACTCGGGTGTAGCGGTTCAGGATCGGGATCATCTGCGCGTAGATCTTCGGGTTCGCCGCGACGATCTCGTGGCGATGCAGGAAATCGGCGTCGCCCGTGTAGTTGCCCACGAGGCCGCCGGCCTCGGTGATCAGCAGGCTGCCCGCGGCCATGTCCCATACGTTGATGCCTTGCTCGAAGAACGCGTCGAGGCGGCCGGCCGCGACGTTCGCGAGATCGAGTGCTGCAGCGCCCGGGCGGCGCAGGCCCGTGCAGGCCTGCGTCATTTCGGTGAAGAGGCGAGCGTACGCGTCGAGGCCGTCCTTCTCGCGGAACGGGAAGCCGGTGCCGACCAGCGCATCTGCCAGGCGGTCGCGGCGGCCGACGCGGATGCGGCGGTCGTTCAGGTACGCACCGCGGCCGCGCGTGGCCGTGAACAGGTCGTTCTTGTTCGGATCGTAGACGACGGCCTGCGTGACGACGCCCTTGTGCTCGAGCGCGATCGACACGCAGTAGTACGGGAAGCCGTGGATGAAGTTGGTCGTGCCGTCGAGCGGATCGATGATCCACTTGAATTCGGATTCGTTGTCGGATTCGCCCGATTCTTCCGCGAGGATCGCGTGATCGGGGTAGGCAGTCTTCAGCGTCTCGATGATCGCGTCTTCGGCGGCCTTGTCCACTTCGGTAACGAAGTCGTTCTGTTGCTTCTTGCGGATCTCGATCAGGTCGAGATCGAGCGACGCGCGGTTGATGATCTGTCCGGCGCGGCGCGCAGCCTTGACAGCAATGTTGAGCATGGGATGCATGAGCTGGATCCTGTAGCTGGCGGCACGGGCCGCCACGAAGTGGAACAACCGCCCGGAACGGCGCAAGCATGCCGGGCGAGGTGAGACGCGAATTGACAAAGAACGGGGTACGACCCGCGCCGCACGGTGCGCGACGCGTAAAGGCATGATTTTACCCGATTTTTGGCTGTTTCAGGCGACCGGAATGCGGGGAAACCCCCACTGTCCGTCCGGACGAGTGGGTTTGCCGCGGCGATGGCGATACCATACTGCCATTCTGATGAACCGAGTCGTATCGTAGTGGAAACCCCGCAGAACACCGCCGCGCCGTCCGAGCCGGGCGCGGCCTCGTCCCTGCCGCCGTCCGGCGGCTTCACGTCCACCCGCTTCGTGCTCGTCGAGCCGAGCCATCCCGGCAATGTCGGGGCGGCCGCCCGCGCACTGAAGACGATGGGCTTCTCGCGCCTCGTGCTGGTCGCGCCGCGCGTGCCGCACGTGCAGAGCGACCCCGAGGCGATCGCGATGGCCAGCGGCGCGGACGACGTCCTCGCGTCCGCGCATGTCGTGCCGACGCTCGGCGACGCGCTGTCCGGCGTTCACTGGTCGATCGCGCTGACCGCGCGCACGCGCGAATACGGGCCGCCGCGCCTCGCGCCGCGCGCGGCCGCCGCGCAGGCGAGCGCGCAGGTCGGCGCCGGCGACATCGCGCTCGTGTTCGGCAACGAGCGCACGGGCCTCGCGAACGAGCACGTCGAGCAGTGCAGCGCGCTCGCGCACATTCCGGCGAATCCGGCCTACAGTTCGCTGAACCTCGCGCAGGCCGTGCAGGTGCTCGCGTACGAGCTGCGCGTCGCGTTTCTCGAGCAGGCGAGCGAGCCGCCGGCGCAACCGTCGGCCGAAGCCGGCACGCTCGCGCAGAGCGACGAGATCGAGCGGATGTACGTGCACCTCGAGAACGCGCTGATCGCGCTCGAGTTCCTCGATCCGCGCAATCCGAAGAAGCTGATGCCGCGGCTGCGGCGCCTGTTCGCACGCACAGGGCTTGAACGCGAGGAGGTCAACATCCTGCGCGGCGTCGCGAAGCACATCCTGCTGAAATCGGGCAAGCCCGACGGCGACGCGTAAGCGGCCGGCGCACCGGCTGCCCGGTCGCCCCGGCTGCCGCTTCGGGCCGGGGCCGTGCGTCGGGCAGCGCGGAAGCGCCGGGCCTCGCGCATTCCATCCGGCCGACCCATCCGGACGCCTGCTCCAACAGGCCTTTCGCCCGAATACCCGCGCCGATGGCGGGGTGAACGCGCGACCGCGTGCGGCCGTGCGCGACTGGCCCTACAATCGCCGAACGTCATAAGCAAATTACCCGGCGCGATAACGGCCGGCCATAGCCGGCGATGCGCGCCGGCCTTTTCCCAGACCCCATCATGTTCACGAGACTGCGCGAAGACGTTGCAACGATTCGCGAGCGCGATCCCGCCGCTCGCAGTGCATGGGAAGTGCTGACCTGTTATCCGGGGCTGCATGCGCTCGTGCTGCATCGTTTCGCGCACGCTTGCTGGCGCGCGAAGCGCTACTGGCTCGCGCGTTTCGCGTCGCAGGCCGGACGATTCCTCACGGGGATCGAGATCCATCCCGGCGCCACGATCGGCCGGCGCGTGTTCATCGACCACGGCATGGGTGTCGTGATCGGCGAGACGGCGATCATCGGCGACGACTGCACGATCTATCAGGGTGTTACGCTGGGCGGCACGTCGCTCACACGCGGCGCGAAGCGCCACCCGACGCTCGAAGCCGGCGTGATCGTCGGCGCGGGTGCGAAGGTGCTCGGCGGCTTCACGGTCGGTGCGGGCGCGAAGATCGGCTCCAACGCGGTCGTCGTGAAGCCGGTGCCGGCGGGCGGCACCGCGGTCGGCAATCCGGCACGCATCGTGATGCCGGCACAGCCGAAGCCGCAGCCCGAGCGCGCGGCATTCTGCGCATACGGGATCACGCCGAACGCCGACGATCCGATGTCGCTCGCGATCCACGGCCTGATCGATCACGCGGCGAAGGAAAGCCGCCGTGTCGACGAGATCGTCGCGGCGCTCGAGCAGCTCGGCACGCATCTGGAAACGCTGCAGGGCGCCGATGCGGCGCGTCTCGACCTGCGCCGGCTGTCTGCGGTGCTGGAAGGAAAGACGGTCGAGCGCCAGGTGTGACGGGCGCGATGCGCGCCGACAGCCGCCGGTCGGTGCGACGGCGGTGTCAGTCGAGCGGCATCGCGTGGATGCCTTCCGCGTCGACGCGCAGGTAGCCGCCGCGCGGCTTGCCGTGATCGAGATCCCAGTCGGGCAGCACCCAGCGAATGCCGCCGGGTTCCAGGTGGCGCGCGGGGCGGTGCGTGTGGCCGTGGATGATCACGCTCGCGCGGCTCTTCCGGAACAGGGCGGCCACGCCATCGCGCGTGACATCGTAGATGGCCGAAGCAGGGCGCATCCGGCCCGTTTCGCTGTTCGAGCGCATGCGCTGCGCGAGCGCACGGCGCCAGCGGAACGGCCACGCGAGAAACAGCCATTGCGCGGCGCGATTGCGCGCGAAGCGGCGGAACACCTGGTAGCCGCGGTCGGCCGTGCATTGTGCGTCGCCGTGCGCGAGCACGATGCGCTGGCCAAACGCCATGATCAGCGACGGGTCGGGCAGCAGCATCGCGCCGGCCGCCTTCATGAAGCGCCGGCCGAGCAGGAAATCGCGGTTGCCGTGCATCACGTAGAGCGCGATCCCGCGCTCGGAGAACGTGTGCATCAGCGCGGCCATGCGGGCCGCGAACGGATCGTCGTCGAGGATGTCGTCGCCGATCCAGTATTCGAACAGGTCGCCGAGAATGAATACCGAGTCGGCACTGTCGGCGGTGTATTTCACGAAATGCTCGAACGCGGCGACCGTCTTCGGAATCGCCTCGCTCAGATGCAGATCGGAGAGAAACAGGAACGGGCGTGCGGCTTGCGCGTACTCGCGCTCGCCGGGCACGCCCGCGGAGACGCTTCGCGGCGGACTCTCCTGCAACATCGAAGTGTCTCCGTAACCGTGCGTCAGACCACGACGGCCTTTTCGATCACGACGTCGTCGGTCGGCACGTCCTGGTGGAAACCGGCGTTGCCCGTCTTGACGCCCTTGATCTTGTCGACCACGTCCTGGCCTTCGACGACCTTGCCGAACACGGCGTAGCCCCAGCCCTGCGGCGTCGGCGACGAGTGGTTCAGGAAGTCGTTGTCGTTCACGTTGATGAAGAACTGGGCGGTGGCCGAGTGCGGATCGTTCGTGCGCGCCATCGCGACCGTGTAGTTGTCGTTCTTCAGGCCGTTGTTCGCCTCGTTGTCGATCGGCGCGTCGGTCGGCTTCTGCTTCAGGCCCGGCTCGAAGCCGCCGCCCTGGATCATGAAGCCGTTGATCACGCGATGGAACACGGTGCCGTCGTAGTGGCCCTTCTTCACGTAGTTCAGGAAGTTCTCGACCGTCTTCGGTGCCTTCGCGGCGTCGAGCTCGAGCTTGATCACGCCGTGGTTCGTATGCAGTTCAACCATGATGAATTCCTTCGGTGAGGCGGTTTAAATGGCACGCGGCCGGTCGTGCGACGCGGCCGCGTGTGGCGCCGGACGTGCCGGCAGGTTCTTACTTCGAGACGATGCTGGCCGATTCGATCACGATCGGTTGCGCCGGCACGTCCTGCATCGGGCCGCGCGAGGTCGTCGCCACGCCTTCGATCTTCTTCACGACGTCGAGACCCGACACGACCTTGCCGAACACCGCATAGCCGTTGCCGTCCGGGTTCGGGTAGTCGAGGCCGCCGTTGTCGACCGTGTTGATGAAGAACTGCGCGGTGGCCGAATTCGGATCGCTCGTGCGTGCCATCGCGATCGTGCCCGTCAGGTTCTTCAGACCATTGCGGCTCTCCAGCGGGATCGGCGCGCGGGTCGGCTTCTCCTCGAAGTTGGTCTTATAGCCGCCGCCCTGGATCATGAAGCCCTTGATCACGCGATGAAAGATCGTGCCGTTGTACTGGCCGGCCTTCACGTAATCGAGGAAGTTGGCGACCGACTTCGGCGCCTTCTCCGGATAGAGCTCGACGCGGATGTCGCCCTGCGAGGTCTTCAGCTGCACGACGGGGTGCGCGGTAGCCGATTGCGCGAACGCGGGCGCGGTCGCGAGAAGGGCGGCGCCGCCAAGCGCCAGCAACAGACGTTTCATTGCGATCCTCAGGTTGGGAGGGGAAGAAGGCCGCGCCGCTCAGTGCGACGGCGCGACGTACGGCGCCGCCAGTGCGCCCGACGGACCGCTGAACTGGAACGTCGGCGACATCGGCAGCGTGGTGGTGCTCACGTTCGCGGCGGCGCGGTCGGTGTAGTCGCGCGTGGCCGGCGTCGTCGCGCGTGCATTCGGTGCGGCTTTCGACGGCGACACGATCTTCTGGAGATCGGCGAGGCGCTGCGCGGTGGCGCCGCTCGTGCGACCGAGCGATTGCGCGCGCTTGTACGACTCGGCCGCGAGACGCAGGTAGAGATCGCCGAGGTTCTCGTACGCGAGCGAGTAGCTCGGGTTCGATTGCGTCGCGGTGACGAGCGCGGTGCGCGCTTCGTCGTAGCGGCCATGCTTCGCGTACAGCGCCGCCAGGTTGTTGTACGGCTCGGGCAGCTCTGGGTACGCCTGCGTGATCGCGACGAACTGCTGGATCGCGTCGTCGTCGCGGTTCAGCCGGGCCAGCACGGTGCCGCGCTTGAACTGCGCCTGCACGTCGCGCGGGTTCGATGCGATGCGCGTGTCGAGCTGCGCGAGCGCCTGCTGCCACTGCTTGCCGGCGATCGACGCGTCGATTTCGGGCGTGCCGTCGGCGACCGCCGGGGCCTTCTGCGCATGCGCCGCGGGGACCGCGAAAAGCGTCAGCGCGACGCCCATGACGGTGGTCGCAACGAGGGTCGCAGCGCTCTGCGCGCGGCCGCGATGAGGTTTCATAGGCGTAAATCGGAATGTTATACTCCGAGCCATTCTAACAAAACGTCTGCCCGTTCCGGCGAGCGGCAGGCAGTCTTTCTTAGCCTCTCGTGGCCGTCACCGCTGTGCTTGCAGCCTGACCGCCCCATGTGATACGAGGACGCTCGGCCCGGTGCCGCAGCAGATGGTCCGTCCGTGTCGCATGCTGGGCGAGCTTCGCCAGGGCGGTTTCCTTCGGCTCACGGTTCATCTCTATGGAATCACTGCGCATCTACAACACGCTCGCGCGTGACAAGCAAGTTTTCGTGCCGCGCCAGTCAGGCGAAGTGCGGATGTACGTATGCGGGATCACCGTCTACGACTATTGTCACGTGGGCCACGCGCGCATGCTGGTCGTGTTCGACCTCGTCCAGCGCTGGTTGCGTGCGATCGGCTATCGGGTCACGTATGTGCGCAACATCACCGACATCGACGACAAGATCATCCGCCGCGCGGTCGAGAACGGCGAGACGATCAAGTCGCTGACCGACCGGTTCATCGGTGCGATGCACGAGGACGAAGGTGCGCTCGGCATCCAGCGGCCCGACATCGAGCCGCGCGCGACGCAGTTCATCCCGCAGATGCTCGGCATGATCGAGACGCTCGAGTCGAACGGTTATGCGTACCAGGCGACCGACGGCGACGTCAATTACTCGGTGCGCAAGTTCGCGAACTACGGGAAGCTGTCGGGCAAGTCGCTCGACGATCTCCGCGCGGGCGAACGCGTCGCCGCGAACGACGCGAAGGAAGATCCGCTCGATTTCGTGCTGTGGAAGCGCGCGAAGCCGGAAGATCCGGAGGGCGCGTCGTGGGCCTCGAAGTACGGGATGGGGCGCCCGGGCTGGCACATCGAGTGCTCGGCGATGGGCTGCTCGCTGCTCGGCAATCACTTCGACATCCACGGCGGCGGGCAGGATCTGCAATTCCCGCACCACGAGAACGAGATCGCGCAGAGCGAAGGCGCGACCGGCCAGACGTTCGTCAACTACTGGATGCACAACGGCTTCGTGCAGGTCGACAACGAGAAGATGTCGAAATCGCTCGGCAACTTCTTCACGATCCGCGAAGTGCTCGAGCGGTACGACGCGGAAGTCATGCGCTTCTTCATCGTGCGCACGCACTACCGGTCGCCGCTCAACTACAGCGACGTGCATCTCGACGACGCGCGGGCATCGCTCACGCGTCTGTACACGGCGCTGAAGGACGTCGAGGCCGACTCGCTCGCGCTCGACTGGAACGAGCCGCATGCGCAGCGTTTCGCGGCCGCGATGAACGACGACTTCAACACGCCGGTCGCGGTGGCGACGCTGTTCGAGCTCGCGGGCGAAGTGAATCGTACGCGCGACGCGTCGCTCGCGCGGCAGCTGAAACAGCTGGCGGGCCTGCTCGGCCTGCTGGGCCGCGAACCGCGCGCATTCCTGCAGCAGGCGTCCGGCGCCGCGCAGGCGGGCGCGCTCGCGGCCGACGAGATCGAAGCGAAGATCGCCGCGCGCGTCGCGGCGAAGCAAGCGAAGGACTATGCCGAAGCGGACCGGATCCGGGCGGAACTGCTCGAAGCCGGCATCGCACTTGAAGACAAACCGGGCGGATCGACCGAATGGCGTCGCGTATGAGCGCGATGCGTTCCACTGACCGATCCGTCAGGTAGGAGGCAAGATGGCAACGGCTAGAAAAGCGCCGGTCAGGCGCGCGACCGCGGTCGCCGCACGTCCGGCAGCCAGGCGCGTGCCGGCGGCGAAGACGGACGCGACGCGTGCCGCGCCGAACGGCGCGCTGAACGGTCATGCGCAGCCGGCGGCTGCGCAGCCGGCCGCCGACGCGGCCCGCAAGACACGTGCGTCCGAAGCGGACGGCGAGGAGGTCGTCGTGCGTCCTGCCTATTGGGACAAGGCGTGCGCCGACCTCGTCAAGCGCGACCGCATCCTGAAGAAACTGATTCCGAAGTTCGGTCCCGCGCATCTCGTGAAGCGCGGCGATCCGTTCGTCACGCTCGCGCGCTCCGTCGTCGGCCAGCAGATTTCGGTGCCGTCCGCGCAGTCGCTGTGGGCGCGCATCGAGGACGCCTGTCCGAAGCTCGCGCCGCAGCCGGTGATCCGGCTCGGCGCGGACAAGCTGATCGCGTGCGGTCTGTCGAAACGCAAGACGGAATACATCCTCGATCTTGCGCAGCATTTCGTATCGGGCGCGCTGCACGTCGACAAATGGACGTCGATGGACGACGAGGACGTGATCGCGGAACTCACGCAGATCCGCGGCATCAGCCGCTGGACGGCCGAGATGTTCCTGATCTTCAACCTGTCGCGGCCGGACGTGCTGCCGCTCGACGACCCGGGCCTGATCCGCGCGATCAGCGTCAATTACTTCAGCGGGGAACCCGTCACGCGCAGCGAGGCGCGTGAAGTCGCCGCGAACTGGGAGCCGTGGCGCACCGTCGCGACCTGGTACATGTGGCGCAGCCTCGATGCGCCCGACACCGACGCCTGAGCGTTGGCTATCGGGTTTTAAACATCAATAGTTGAGAGCCGGTTTTGAGCGTCGCCCGCGCGGGTAGAATACGCGCTGCCGCAAGACCCAAGGATTCGAACACATGAAGACCACGTTTCTGGATTTCGAACAGCCGATCGCCGAACTCGAGGCCAAGATCGAAGAGCTGCGATTCGTGCAGGACGACTCGGCTGTCGATATTTCGGAAGAAATCGAGCGGCTGTCGAAGAAAAGCCAGCAACTGACGAAAGACCTCTACGCGAACCTGTCGCCGTGGCAGGTCTCGCAGATCGCACGGCATCCGCAGCGTCCGTACACGCTCGATTACGTTGCGGAACTGTTTACCGACTTTCACGAACTGCATGGCGACCGCGCGTTCGCGGACGACCTGTCGATCGTCGGCGGCCTCGCGCGCTTCGGCGGTCATCCGTGCATGGTGATCGGTCACCAGAAGGGCCGCGACACGAAGGAGCGCGCCGCGCGCAACTTCGGGATGCCGCGTCCGGAAGGCTATCGCAAGGCCGAACGCCTGATGCGTCTCGCCGAGAAGTTCGGGCTGCCGATCTTCACGTTCGTCGACACGCCGGGCGCGTACCCGGGCATCGGCGCGGAAGAGCGCGGCCAGTCGGAGGCGATCGGCCGCAACCTCTACGTGATGGCCGAGCTGAAGACGCCGATCATCACGACCGTGATCGGCGAGGGCGGTTCGGGCGGCGCGCTGGCGATCGCCGTGGCCGATACCGTGATGATGCTGCAGTTCTCGACCTATTCGGTGATTTCGCCGGAAGGCTGCGCGTCGATCCTGTGGAAGAGCGCCGCGAAGGCGCCGGAAGCCGCGGAAGCGCTGGGCCTGACCGCGCACCGCCTGAAGGCGCTCGGCCTGATCGACAAGATCATCAACGAGCCGCTCGGCGGCGCGCATCGCGATCCGAAGGGCATGGCCGCACTGCTGCGCCGCGCGCTTGCCGATTCGCTGCGCCAGTTCCAGGGCATGAGCATCGATGCGCTGCGCGAGCGCCGCTTCGAACGCCTGATGGCCTACGGCAAGTTCAAGGAAACCACGCCCGGCGCATGACCGGCTGCGTATTCCATTCGCGCGCCGCTGCGCGCGCGTTCCTCTCGTGATCCCGCCGACCGAATTCTCCGCCGACCGCGTCGTCCTCGACGCGGTCGGCGTTGCGCTTTCCGGCCTGCCGGCCGATGCGCGCATCGCGATCGCCTACAGCGGCGGCCTCGACTCGACGGTGCTGCTCGATGCGGCCGTGCGTGTCGCGGGCGCGTCGCGTTGCGTCGCGCTGCACGTGCATCACGGCCTGAGCGCGAACGCTGACGCATGGGTTGCGCATGCCGAAGCGGAAGCCGCCCGGCGCGGCGTCGCATTCGAATCGATGCGCGTCGACGTGCCGCGCGACAGCGGCCTCGGTATCGAGGCGACGGCGCGCGAACGTCGTTACGCGGCGCTCGACACGATGTGCGAACGCCACGGCGTAGCCGTGCTGTGGCTCGCGCAGCATGCGGACGACCAGGCGGAGACCGTGCTGCTGCAGTTGCTGCGCGGCGCGGGCATCGCCGGGCTCGCCGCGATGGCGCCGCGCTATCGCCCCGACGGCGTGAGCGTCGAGCGTGTGCGGCCGTTGCTGCGATTGTTGCGTGCGCAACTCGAGCGCTATGCGGAGCAGCACGCGCTCGCCTGGATCGACGACGAATCGAACGGCGACACGCGCTATGCGCGCAATGCACTGCGCATCGACGTGCTGCCGGCGCTGGCCGTGCATTTTCCCGGTTTTCGCGACGCACTCGGTCGCGCGGCCCAGCATGCGGCCGCCGCGCAGCGGCTGCTCGACGATCTGGCCGAACTGGATTTCGCCGCCGCCGCGCGCGATGACGGGCAGGCGCTGTCGCGCGACGCGCTGGTTGCGTTCGACGACACGCGCGGTGCGAACCTGCTGCGCTTCTGGATGCGCCGGCTCGGCTTGCCGGGGGCGTCGGCCGCGCGGCTCGCCAACATGATGCGGCAGCTGCGCGCCGCGCATGACGCCCATGCGCTGCGGGTCGATCACGCGGGGCAGTGCCTGCGGCTCTATCGCGATGTCGTCTACTGGGAAGCGGGCGACAGCAGCGAACCGGCCGACGACGGCACGGGCTCGCCGCACCCGGAGGCGGCGCTCGCGTGGGACGGGCAGGACGTGTGGCACCTGCCGGGCTGGCGTGGCACCTACGTGTTCGCGCAAGCCGCGGCGGGGAGTGCCGACGCCGTGCCGGAGGCGCTGCTGCGCGGCGTGCGGCTCGCGGCACGCGCCCGCGCGGGCGGCGAGCGGATGCGCACGTCGCCGGGCGGGCCGGGCCGCACGCTGAAGAATCTGTTCCAGGAGCGCGGCGTGCCGGCCTGGCAGCGCGACGTGCCGCTGCTGTTCGCGGGCGAGCGGCTGATCTACGTGCCGCGGCTCGGCATCAATCGCGATGTCGGCATGTTCGACAGCGAGACGGCCGGCGACGGCGCCTGGCGCCGGATCGAATGGCGTCCCGACCTGCTGGTCGCGTAGCGGCAAGCAGGCTTCCGGCGGCGCGATGGCGCGCCCATTTTCACCATTTGGTAAACAGCGCCGGAACGGCCGTCAACACGGCGAGCGGCTTGTCAAGCGGGCGTCTATCGGGTACGCTCGGTCGTTTGCTCGGCTCGATTTTTGAGCGTTTTGTGCAGGTTTTCCGCGTGACGTACCCGGTTTGCGCGGCCTGATCGGCCTTCCGGGCAAAATCCGCCACGCTTGCGTGTTGCGTCCCAGCCGTCCCCCTCGTCGTCCGTCCACAGCCACAAGCCGCGTGACCGAACGGCTACGCGGCCTGCCCAGCGCGCCCGTGCGGTTTCTCCTCCAGTTCAGAACGACAATGGCACTCATCGTACACAAATACGGCGGCACTTCGATGGGCTCGGTCGAGCGCATCAAGAACGTCGCGAAACGCGTCGCAAAATGGCATCAGGCCGGGCACCAGATGGTGGTCGTGCCTTCGGCGATGTCCGGCGAAACCAACCGTCTGCTCGGTCTCGCGAAAGAGATTTCGAGCCAGCCGAGCCCGCGTGAGCTCGACATGATCGCGTCGACCGGCGAGCAGGTCAGCGTCGGCCTGCTGTCGATCGCGCTGCAGGAAATCGGCGTCGAGGCCGTGAGCTACGCCGGCTGGCAAGTGCCGATCAAGACCGACAGCGCGTTCACGAAAGCGCGCATCCATTCGATCGACGACGAGCGCGTGAAGGCCGATCTGAACGCCGGCAAGGTCGTGATCATCACGGGCTTCCAGGGCGTCGATCCGGACGGTCACATCACGACGCTGGGCCGTGGCGGCTCCGATACGTCGGCGGTGGCGGTCGCGGCTGCGCTGGACGCGGAAGAGTGCCTGATCTACACGGATGTCGACGGCGTCTACACGACCGACCCGCGCGTCGTCGAAGAGGCGCGCCGCCTCGATCGCGTGACGTTCGAAGAGATGCTGGAAATGGCCAGCCTCGGCTCGAAGGTCCTGCAGATCCGCTCGGTCGAATTCGCCGGCAAATACCAGGTGAAGACGCGTGTGCTGTCGAGCCTGACCGATCCGCTGATTCCGCTCGACGAAGAAATGCGCTCGGGCACCCTGATTACTTTTGAAGAAGACGAGACCATGGAAAAGGCAGTCATTTCCGGCATCGCGTTCCAGCGCGACGAAGCACGCATTGCTGTGATGGGCGTGCCCGACAAGCCGGGCATCGCATATCAGATCCTCGGCCCGGTCGCCGACGCGAACGTCGACGTCGACATGATCATCCAGAACCAGAGCGTCGAAGGCAAGACCGACTTCACGTTCACGGTCGGCCGCGGCGACTACCAGAAGGCGATGGACATCCTCACCAACCAGGTGAAGGGCCATGTCAGCGCCGAGCGCGTGCAGGGCGACCCGAAGGTGTCGAAGGTGTCGGTCGTCGGCGTCGGCATGCGTTCGCACGTGGGCGTCGCGAGCAAGATGTTCCGCACGCTGTCGGAAGAGGGCATCAACATCCAGATGATCTCGACGTCCGAAATCAAGATTTCGGTGCTGATCGACGAGAAATACATGGAGCTGGCCGTCCGCGCGCTGCACAAGGCATTCGAACTCGACCAGACATCGTGAATTTTTCGTGATGCATTGAAGAAAATGCATCACGGAATTTGACGCGCGGTTCGAAACCCTATATTATCTCGTTCTCGTCGCACTGCCTCCCTGGTGCGAGCGAAAGTTTGGGAGACGTGGCCGAGAGGTCGAAGGCACTCCCCTGCTAAGGGAGCATCTGGGCCAAAACCTGGATCGAGGGTTCGAATCCCTCCGTCTCCGCCAAAAGCGGTGACAAAGCCCCGCAAGTTTTCGGACTTGCGGGGCTTTTTCTTTTCCCGCGGCAATGATTGCTCGACTTGAGCCCCCGTCATGCGCTACATATCGCGTATCGTCCGGCGCAACTCAAGGTGACGCTCTTGGCAAGCCCGCATGCAGTCCTGACTTTCCTCTCTCATCGGCCTGTCGACGGACTCGTCGACAACCACGCACGTTACGCGCAGCTGCACGGCTACCGGCATGCGACAGTCGACAGCATGCACGTGTACGGCGAGCGCCAGCCGATCCTGCACAAGTACCACGCGATCATCGCGCAGCTCGTCGCGATGGAGCCGGGCGCATGGCTGCTCGTGCTCGATCCGTTCTCCGTCGTATTCGATCCGCACGCGCTGCCGGACGTCGCGCACGGCTACGACGCAATCGTCACCACGCAGACGTCGAAGTCGCCGTTGCCCGCCGCAAGCGGCATGATCTTCCGCAACGTGCCCGACGTGCGGGAGCGATTGCGCAGGCTCGCACTCGAGCTGGGCAAATGGGCGATGCGCCTTCCGGAGCGGCGTGATGCGTGCGAGGCGACGCTGCTCGCGGAGCACTTTCCGCCGCTGCCGTTCGATGTGCGGCTCGCGAACGGCCATTTCGCGTCGGCCCAGACGGTCTGGAGCGACGGCGTCGCGATCGATTCGCTTGTCGGCGCGCGGCCGCTCGTCGCGCACCATGCGCCCGAGTGGCAGGCGGTGGGCGGTACCTGGGTGCCGGCGGCCGATTACGACTTCCGCTACGTGGTCGCGCTCGTCGACGATGCCGAGCGGTACCAGCGCGGCGATCACCCGCGCGCGCTGGACGACTGGCGCGCCGCGCAGCAGCGAACGCGCGAGGCGGAGCGGCAGGTGAATCCGCACGCACGCATTGCGTTCGTGAGCCTGCATACGTCGCATGTCGCGGGCTATGGCGATCTCCACGAGGAGAACTTCGTCCGCTACTGCACGCGGCACGGCTATGCGTACCACACGTATCGCGAGGCACCCGCGTTCCTGCCGGGCGGCATCGACGCGAACTGGGCGAAGCTGCATCTGATTCGCGAACATCTGCCGCATCACGAATTCGTGTTCTGGGTCGATGCGGACATCCTGGCGATCGACCAGCGTCAGGCCATCGACAGCGTGATCGACGGCCGCGACTTCGTGATCGGTACCGATCACACGGCCTGGGCGATCAACTCATGCATGATCGGCGTGCGCAACGTGGCGCCGATGCATGAACTCGTCGAGCGCATCTGCGCGCGCATCGAGCGCTTCGACGATCGGTCGTCGGTCTACGCGAGCGGCGGCGACCAGCAGGCGATCTACGTGGAGCTGCTGGAATCCGGCATGATCGACGCACGCCATATCGTCGACGCGACGACGCTTGCGTCATCGCCGATCTATGCGACGCGCGACAGCCGCTTCGTTCATTTCCCCGCACAACACGACCACTATCGCGCGGTGACGATGCGCGTCTGGGATCGGCTGAGTCATCAGCGCTGACGGCCGGGAACATGAACGATGCGATGCCTGCCGCGACGCCGGGCGGGCAGGGTGGCCATTCGCCGGCGATCTGAAATATCGATGTAAGTATCGATGTAAGGAAAAACGAGATACTGCCTCGTTGACCTAGCTGACCTCGATCATCCTGTTCAGGCCCCGAGAAACGACACGCCGACGCCAAAAATGCGGCATTGCGTCGTTTTTCGTGGTTCGCCGTGACGCGCAATACAAAAAATTACTTAATAAAATCAGCGTCATGCGCCGGAACGGAAAATTGATGCTCTGCTGCGCTGCAGAAAATAATCAATCGCCTTATGCTGGTTAACCCGATCGCGTTTGAGCGACATCAAGTTTGTCCGTGATGTCGCTTTACATTTTGCCAACACTGGCGATTCACGAAATCTACCTGTCGATTCGATTTCGTTCCTTTCGTCTCGCCTGTCCCCGATGCAGAGCGCGACCTCATCAAGGCCCTGTTGACATGCATGATTTTCCCTTCCTGAGCCTGGCCATCTGGGCTCCGATCCTGTTCGGCGCGTGCCTGCTGCGTGCCGGTTCCGACCGTCACCCGCGCCGGACGCGGCTGATCGCGCTTGCGGGCGCGATCGTGGGACTCGCAGCCGTCGTCCCGCTGGTCGCCGGCTTCGACGCGCATTCGTCGGCGATGCAGTTCGTCGAAAGCCGTGACTGGCTGGCGGCGTTCAATTCCGGGTGGCGCGTCGGCATCGACGGCGCGTCGCTGTGGCTCGTCGTGCTGACCGCCTTCACGACGCTCGTGGTGGTGATCGCATCGTGGGAATCGGTCACGGTGCGCGTCGCGCAGTACTACGCATCGTTCCTGATCCTGTCGGGGCTGATGGTCGGCGTATTCGTCGCGCAGGACGGGCTGCTGTTCTTCATCTTCTTCGAGGCGACGCTGATCCCGCTTTACCTGCTGATCGGCACATGGGGCCGCGAGCGCCGCGTATATGCGGCCGTGAAGTTCTTCTTCATTTCGTTCGCCGGCTCGCTGCTGCTGCTGATGGCGATGCTGTACCTGTACGCGCAGTCGCATACGTTCGACATGGCCGCGTGGCGCACGCTGCAGCTCGGCTTCGCGCCGCAGTTGCTGGTGTTCCTCGGCTTCTTCGCGGCGTTCGCGGTGAAGGTGCCGATGTGGCCGGTCCACACGTGGCTGAGCGACGTCTACACCGACGGCCCGACCGGCGCCGCGTTGATGCTCGCGATGCTCAAGCTCGGCGGCTACGGGTTCCTGCGCTTCGCGCTGCCGATCACGCCCGATGCGAGCCACTTCTTCGCGCCGGCCGTGATCGCGCTGTCGCTGTTCGCGATCATCTATGCGAGCCTGATCGCGCTTGCGCAGACCGATCTCGGCAAGCTGCTCGCGTACTCGACCGTCGCGCACATGGGGATCGTCACGCTCGGGCTGTTCCTGTTCAACCGGATCGGCGTCGAAGGCGCGATCGTTCAGCTCGTGTCGTACGGCTTCGTCGCCGGCGCGATGCTGTTGTGCGTGAACGTGCTCGTCGATCGCACGAAGCAGCGCGAGATCGCCGCATACGGCGGCGTGGCAGGCGTGATGCCGCGTTTCGCGACCTTCACGGTGCTGTTCGCGATGGCTAACGTGGGCTTGCCGGGCACGTCGGGCTTCGTCGGCGAGTTCATGGTCATCATGGGCGCGATCCGCTTCAACTTCTGGATCGGCGCGATCGCGGCACTGACGCTGATCCTCAGCGCGTCGTACACGCTGTGGATGCTCAAGCGCGTGGTGTTCGGCAAGGTCGCGAGCCAGGGCATCGCGAAGCTCGCCGACCTGAACCGTCGCGAGATCGTGATGTTCGCGTCGCTCGCGCTGATCGTGCTGGCGATCGGCATCGATCCGAAGCCGTTCACCGACGCGATCGATCCGACCGTCGGCAGGCTGATCCAGGAAGCGAGCCATTCGAAGGTGCCGGCAGGGGACGGCACGGGGCCGACGCCGCCTTCGTACATGGCGTCGACGCACGACTGATCGCGGCACGTCGAGCCGCGCGAGCGGGCCGCATCGCACGGCGGTCCGGCTCGTTGCGCGCGCATCGATCGCGGTCCGGCACGGCGCGTGCCGGGCCCGCTTCCGCCTGCGTGAAATTGCCCCGCGACAATGTGACTCACGGCAGATTCTGCAATGATGATTTGCCGCATCCACCGGTTTTTCATCACACCCGCGCGACGTATGATTCGGCCACTTTCGTGGATCGAATGCGCATCGGGCATACGCAAACGGATTCAATGACCCTCGGGCTGTGTGATGAAAAGAAAAGCTTCAAGAGGCTGGTCGGCGCTGATGTCAATCGGCGCGGCGTTGAGCCTGTCAGGCTGTAATTTAGATGTACTAAATCCGAAAGGTAGCGTCGGCGCCGCGGAAAAGGCGCTGATCGCGACGTCCACCTGGGCGATGCTGGTCGTCGTCGTGCCGGTGATCCTGCTCACGCTGTGGTTCGCGTGGCGCTATCGCGCATCGAACCGCAACGCCACCTATGCACCGAACTGGTCGCACTCGACCGCGATCGAGGTCGTGATCTGGACGGTGCCGACGCTGATCATCCTGTTCCTCGGCGTGCTCACGTGGAAGACCACGCACGAGCTCGACCCGTACAAGCCGCTCGAGTCGTCGGTGAAGCCGATCGACGTCGAGGTCGTCGCGCTCGACTGGAAGTGGCTGTTCATCTATCCGGAACTCGGCATCGCGTCGGTGAACCAGCTCGCGATTCCGGTGGGCACGCCGGTGAATTTCCGCATCACGTCGGATTCGGTGATGAACTCGTTCTTCATCCCGCAGCTCGGCGGCCAGGTCTACGCGATGGCCGGCATGCAGACGCGCCTGCACCTGATCGCCGACGAACCCGGCAACTACGCGGGCACGTCCGCCAACTTCAGCGGCCGCGGCTTCTCCGACATGAAGTTCCGCACGCTCGCCGAGCCGCGCGAGCAGTTCGATGCGTGGGTGCAGAAGGTGAAGGCGTCGCCGGACCGGCTCGACGCGACCGTGTACGGCACCGTCGCGCAACCGAGCGAGAAGGCGCCCGTGCGCTACTTCTCGTCGGTCGATCCGCGGCTCTTCCACAACATCATCGCGAAATACAACGATGGCCACGTCCTCGACCTGAAGGACGCCGCCTGCGGCACGAAGGGGTAACGCATGTTCGGCAAACTCACACTCTCGGCGATCCCGTTCGACCAGCCCATCATCATGGGGGCAGGCGCCTTCATGGGGCTGGTCGTGCTGGGCATTCTCGCCGCGCTGACGATCACCGGCCGGTGGAAATGGCTGTGGACGGAATGGCTGACCACGGTCGACCACAAGAGGCTCGGCGTGATGTACATCATCGTCGCGCTGATCATGCTGCTGCGCGGCTTCGCCGACGCGATCATGATGCGCATGCAGCTCGCGCTCGCGTACAACGGGCCCGGCTACCTGCCGCCGCACCACTATGACCAGGTCTTCACGGCACACGGCGTGATCATGATCTTCTTCATGGCGATGGTGTTCATGGTTGGCCTGATGAACCTGATCGTGCCGCTGCAGATCGGCGCGCGCGACGTCGCGTTCCCGTTCATCAACTCGCTGTCGTTCTGGATGACGGCCGTCAGCGCGATCCTGATCAACGTGTCGCTCGTGATCGGCGAATTCGCGCAGACGGGCTGGCTTGCGTACCCGCCGCTGTCGGAGCTGCAGTTCAGTCCGGGGGTAGGGGTCGACTACTACCTGTGGGCGCTGCAGATCTCGGGCGTCGGCACGCTGCTGACCGGCGTGAACTTCTTCGTGACGATCATCAAGATGCGTGCGCCCGGCATGACGCTGATGAAGATGCCGGTGTTCACGTGGACCGCGCTCTGCACGAACGTGCTGATCATGGCGTCGTTCCCGATCCTCACCGCGACGCTCGCGCTGCTCGGCCTCGATCGTTACCTCGGCATGCACTTCTTCACGAACGAAGCCGGCGGCAACGCGATGCTGTACCTGAACCTGATCTGGGCGTGGGGCCACCCGGAGGTGTACATCCTGATCCTGCCGGCGTTCGGGATCTTCTCGGAAGTCATCGCGACGTTCGCGAAGAAGCCGCTGTTCGGCTACAAGACGATGGTGTACGCGACCTGCGCGATCATGGTGCTGTCGTTCCTCGTGTGGCTGCATCACTTCTTCACGATGGGCTCGGGGGCGAACGTGAACGCGTTCTTCGGCATCATGACGATGATCATCGCGATCCCGACCGGCGTGAAGGTGTTCAACTGGCTGTTCACGATGTATCGCGGCCGGATCGAATTCACGACGCCCGTGCTGTGGACGATCGGCTTCATGGTCACGTTCACGCTCGGCGGCATGACCGGCGTGATGATGGCGATTCCGGGCGCGGACTTCGTGCTGCACAACAGCCTGTTCCTGATCGCGCATTTCCACAACGTGATCATCGGCGGCGTGCTGTTCGGCTATCTCGCGGGCTTCAACTACTGGTTCCCGAAGGCGTTCGGCTTCAAGCTGAACGAGAAGCTCGGCAAGGCCGCGTTCTGGTTCTGGCAGATCGGCTTCTACGTCGCGTTCGTGCCGCTCTATGTGCTCGGCTTCATGGGCATGACGCGCCGCCTGAACCACTACGACAACCCGGCCTGGCATCCCTGGCTGCTGGTCGCCGCGTTCGGCGCCGTGCTGATCGCGATCGGCATTGCGTGCCAGGTGCTGCAGCTGGTGGTCAGCATCCGCAACCGCCACCTGCCCGAGTACCGCGACACGACGGGCGACCCGTGGGGCGGCCGCACGCTGGAGTGGGCGACCTCGTCGCCGCCGGCCGACTACAACTTCGCGGTGATCCCGCAGGTGCGCACGCTCGACGCGTACGCCGACATGAAGGCGCGCGGCGAAGGCCGGCCGAACCCGGCAACGTTCCGCGACATCCACATGCCGTCGAATACCTGCGCGGGCCTCGTGATCGCGATCTTCAGCCTGGTGCTCGGCTTCGCGCTGGTGTGGCACATCTGGTGGATGGCGATCGGCGGGCTCGTCGGGATCATCGCGACGCTCGTGATCTACAGCTCGCGCGATAACGACGGCTATTACATCCCCGCGTCGACGGTGCGGAAGATCGAAGACAAGCAGCCGACGCAGCGCGTGGCCGCGCGCGTCGACGACGTGGAACTGGAGGCCAACTGATGTTGCAGAAAACCTTGAGCGCAACCCTGCTCGAGCACGACGACCATCCGCCGTCGCATTCGGTGTTCGGTTTCTGGCTGTACCTGATGACCGACTGCGTGATCTTCGCGGCGCTGTTCGCGACGTTCGCGGTGCTCGGCCACCAGTATGCGGGCGGCCAGACCGCGAAGGAGCTGTTCGACATTCCGGGCGTCGCGGTGGAAACCGCCGCGCTGCTGCTGTCGAGCATCACGTACGGATTCGCGATGCTCGCGGCATACAAGCAGCGCCGCGGCGCGCTGCTCGCGTGGCTCGCGGTGACGTTCGCGCTCGGCGCGGCGTTTCTCGCGATGGAACTGCGCGAGTTCTCGCACCTGATCGCCGAAGGCGCGGGCCCGCAGCGCAGTGCGTTCCTGTCGGCGTTCTTCACGCTGGTCGGCACGCACGGGCTGCACGTGACGGCCGGCCTCTTGTGGATGATCGTGCTCGCCGGGCAGATCGTATTCCGCGGCGGCGACCTGACCGATCGCGACCTGCGGCGCCTGACGTGCCTGAGCCTGTTCTGGCACTTCCTCGACATCGTGTGGATCTGCGTGTTTTCCTTTGTCTATCTCGCGAGCGTGATCTAAATGGCCCATTCGCATTCGTCTCAACTCGAAGAAGGGCACGGCAGCGTCGGCGGCTACGTCGCCGGCTTCATCCTGTCGGTGCTGCTCACGGCCGCGTCGTTCGGCCTCGTGATGGGCGGCGTGCTGTCGCCGCATGCGTCGCTGATCGCGCTCGCCGTGCTCGCCTTCGTGCAGATCGTCGTGCACCTCGTGTACTTCCTGCACATGAACGGCTCGTCGGGCCAGCGCTGGAACGTGATGGCGTTCAGCTACACGGTGCTGACCGCGGCGATCCTGATCGTCGGCACGTTGTGGGTGATGCACAACGTCAGCATGAACATGATGTCGCGCTGAGCGGCATCGCGGCGCAGCGGTCGGCATCGATGCGCGTTCATGAAGAAAAGGCGGCACGCAAGTGCCGCCTTTCTCGTTTCTCCCCGGCCGTGTTGCGCGCGGCCGTGCGCTCAGTGCTGCACGCCCGCGTCGGCCGTCAGCGCATGCGTGCAGTCCGCGCGGTATTCGGCGGCGAGCCGATGCTTCGCGCCGTCGAGATCGTCGGGGTAGTAGGGGCTCGCGTGCGCCGGATCGTAGCCGACCTGTTCGAGCTCGGTCAGCTCGCGCACGAGGTCCGCATGCGTGACGTCGCGGCCCGTGTGAACGAACGGGTACGCGTTGCATTCCTGCGGGGTGAGGTGCGGTCCCGCCAAGGCGGCGGTGCTGGCGCATGCGAGCAGCATGCAGGCGACGGTGGTCGACAGTTTCATCCGGTAGCTCCTGGTTTCGCGGCCCGATGCCGCAGGACGTCAGCGTAGGCGGCGCGCACGGCGGAGCGGGCGACGCACGGATGAAACATGTTTCACGCGCGCTTGCCGCGGCGCCGGATGAAGCATTTTTCATGTAACGCCGGACGGCGGCCGCGTCGCCTACGATAGTCGCGGGCGCATCGTGTGCGCCCGAC
This sequence comes from Burkholderia sp. BCC1972, assembly GCF_905339605.1. NCBI lineage: Bacteria > Pseudomonadati > Pseudomonadota > Betaproteobacteria > Burkholderiales > Burkholderiaceae > Burkholderia > Burkholderia sp. BCC1972. Next base: position 113,903 of record NZ_CAJPGH010000011.1, read on the forward strand.
GTGACGTTCATTGCGAGGACAACCATGCGAGTGCTGACAGTCGAGGACGATGCGGTGACCGCGAACGAGATCGTCGGCGAGCTGACCGCGCGCGGGTTCGAGGTCGACTGGATCGACAACGGCCGCGACGGGATGATGCGCGCGATGAGCGCATCGTACGACGCGATCACGCTCGACCGGATGCTGCCGGGCGCGGACGGCCTCGCGATCCTCACCGCGATGCGCACGGTCGGCATCGATACGCCGGTGCTGATGCTGAGCGCGCTCGGCGACGTCGACGAGCGCATCCGCGGGCTGCGCGCGGGCGGCGACGACTACCTGACGAAGCCGTTCGATTCCGGCGAGCTGAGCGCGCGCATCGAGGTGCTGCTGCGCCGCCGGCAGGCATCGGGCGTGCCGCAGCAGACGCTGCTGAAAGTCGGCGCGCTCGAACTCGACCTCATTTCGCGCTGCGCGCGCCGCGGCGGCGACGAGATTCCGCTGCTGCCGACGGAATTCCGCGTGCTCGAATTCATGATGCGCAACGCGGGCCAGACCATCACGCGCACGATGCTGTTCGAGACCGTGTGGGGCTATCACTTCGATCCCGGCACCAACCTGATCGACGTCCACATGGGCCGGCTGCGCAAGAAGATCGATCCGCCCGGCGCGCAACCGATGATCCAGACGGTGCGCGGCTCGGGCTACATGCTCGCGTGACGGAGGCGGGAATGGACGCGGCTCGCGCGGCGAACTTCACGCGCCGCTGGCATACGACGACGTTTCGCTGGCTGTGCGCGTATGCGGCGATCTTCTCGGTGTCGCTGCTGCTGCTCGCGGGCGTGATCAACGTGGCGGCGACGCACACGATGGCGCGCGACACCGACGAGGTGCTCGCGTGGCAGCTGATCTATTTCGATTCGATCCCCGATGCCGAGCTGCCGCTCGCGATCCACCGGCGGCTCGAGCACGAGCACATGCATACGAGTTTCTACGGGCTGTTCGACGCGGCCGGGCACCGCGTGGCCGGCGACATCGCAACGCCGCCCGCGCTGCGCGCGGACCGCCAGGGGCGGACGCTGAACCGCACGCTCGCGCCGCTCGACGGCCAGCCCGCGCCGATCACGCGTGCGATGGCCGTGCGCCGCGACAACGGAATGACGCTGGTCGTCGCGCGCGACCTGTCGCATTTCATCCAGATCCGCGATGTCGCGATCCGCGGGCTCGTGATCGGCGGCGTGATGATCCTGATTGCGGGTATCGCGGGCGGCAGCATGCTCGGCATGCGGCAGATGCGCCGCGTCGCCGCGATCCGGCGCGTCACGCGGCAGATCGCCGAAGGCGATCTCGGCAAGCGGCTGCCGGTCGGCCGCTATGACGAACTCGACCTGCTCGCGCATCTGGTGAACCACATGCTCGACGAAGTCGAGCGGCTGATGGGCGAGGTGCGCCATACCTGCGACGGCATCGCGCACGACCTGCGCACACCGCTCGCACGCGTGCACACGATGCTGGCGCGGCTGGCCGACCAGCCGTTCTGCGCGGACGATCCTGCGTCGGCGGCGCTGCTGGCTTGCGCGCGCGACGAAACCGACCGGTTGCTCGAACGCTTTCGCGCGATGCTGCGCATCTCCGAGATCGGCACACTGAGTCGGCGCGGCGGCTTTGCCGCGGTCGACGTCGCGGCGTTGCTGCGCGACGTGTGCGAACTCTATGAACCGCTGGCCGAAGCCGCCGACGTGTCGTTCATGCTCGATGCGGCATCGGTCGACGGCATTCATGGCGACCGCGCATTGCTGTTCGAGGCGTTCAGCAATCTCGCCGACAACGCCATCAAGTTCACGCCGCCGGGCGGTCGCGTGCGCGTCGTGCTCCACACGACCGCGAACGGCCCGCTCGTGCGTTTCGAGGACACCGGTCCCGGCATTCCGCCCGGCGAGCGCGACGCGGTACTCGAACGCTTCTATCGCGGCGAGCGCACGCGCCATGTGAACGGGTCGGGGCTCGGCTTGAGCATCGTGTCGGCCGTGATGCGCGTGCACGGTTTCGCGCTGCGGATCGGCGCTGCACAGCCGGCCGGCGCGGCGATCACGGTCGAATGCTGGCCGCGCTCGCTCGCATGACCGCGCAGGAGAACGATCGATGCGCATCCTGCTGATTGCGCCGCCGACCCCGGAGGCCGCGCGGCTCGACAAGGCATTTCGCGAAAGCATGCACGGGGTCGAACGCGTCGACGGATGGCGCGACGGCTGTTTCGCGGCGACGCAGGACCGGTTCGATGCCGTCGTGATTGCTGCGCCCGATGCCGCGGCCGACCCGGCGATCCTCGCCGGACTGCCGCGACTCGCCGTCTCGGCCGGCGGCGCGACGATCGCCGCGATCGTCACCGGCGCAACACCCGCGCAGCGGGCGCGGATGCTGCAGGCCGGCTGCGACGTATGTCTTGCCCACCCGTGTTCGTTCGTTGAACTGCACGAGCGGCTGCGCGCGCTGTGGCGCCGCGCCGGTGCGATCGACAAGCGTGAATCGGTCCGGCTCGACGCGGCGACACGCGCACTCGAGGAGCCCGGCAGGCGGCTGGCGCTCAGCGCGCGGGAATTCCGTCTCGTCGAATGCCTGCTGCGCGAATCGGGACGGCCGGTCGGGCGCGATGTCGTGCTGCGGTATGCATGGGGCGACGCAGACATCGAACCCGAAACGGTCAATGCGCTGGTCGTGCGGTTGCGGCGCAAGCTGGCCGCGCATGCGTTCTCCGCGCGGATCGAAACGGTTGCGCGATTCGGGTTCCGGTTCGACACGGGCAGGTGACGGCGCGATATCGCGCCGCGCGTGCCGCGCGCCGCACGGCACGCACGCTTGCGTACGGTCAGTGCGAATAGAGTTCGCGATTGAGTTGCGCGAGCTGGCCGTCGCGTTCGGCGTGGACGAGTTCGCGGTAGACCTGCGCACGCGTCAGCGGCGCGGCTTGCGGGGCATTCCATGCCGATTGCGATGACACCCGTGCGGGTGCGCTGGAGGCGAGCGTCTGCGAAGCCGTCGGCGCAGCGGGCGGCATCGCGCTGGCCCGGCCGGGCAGCGCGATGCAGAGGGCGGAGAGGAGGGTGGCGGACATCAAGGTCTTCATGGCGTGATCCTTTTCAAGTGACAGTGGCCGGTGCCGCGACGGCGATGCCGGCAGGTACCACGTTATCGGGCGCGCCGGTGCGGGCACCGGGCGTGCCGATGAAGAAACGTTCATGAACGCGCGGCGTGCCAGCCGCCGCCGAGCGCGCGCACGAGCCCGACGGAGGCCTGCAGGCGTCGTGCCTCGGCATCGAGCGACGCGATCTGCGTATCGAGTTCGGTCGTCTGCGCCGTGACCACGTCGAGATAGCTGACCGCACCGTCGCGATAGCGCGACATCGCGAGTGCGAGCGACTGCCGTGCCGCGACGAGCGCCGCGTCGTCCTGGTCCGATTCGTCGCCGAGACGGTGCAGCAGCGCGAGATCGTCCTCGACCTCGCGGAACGCCTGCAGCACGACGGCGCGATAGCGTGCGCCCTGTTCGGCGAACTGCGCGCGCGACTTGCGTACGCCGGCGGCGCGCAGGCCGCCGTCGAACAGCGTCATCGCGAGACGCGGCCCGATCGACCAGATCTCGTTCGGCGCGGCGAGCCACGGCGAAAACGTATCGCTCTGGAAGCCGGCATCGAGGCCGAGCGACAGGTCGGGGAAATAGGCCGCGCGGGCGACGCCGATCCGTGCGTTCGCGGCCGCGACGCGGCGTTCGGCGGCGGCGACGTCCGGCCGGCGTTCGAGCAGCGTCGACGCGAGTCCGGTCGGAATCGACGGCACGCCCGGCAGCGCCGCGACGGGGGGCAACGTGAACGTCGACGCGGATGCGCCGACGAGCGCCGCGATCGCATGCTCGTCGAGTGCGCGGCGCGCGGCGATGTCGGACGCGCGTGCCTGGGCAAGCGAGAGTTGCGTCTGCGCACGCGACACGTCGAGCCCCGACGCGAGGCCGCCGCGATGGCGGCTGACCGTCAGCTGCCACGCGCGGCGGTACGTGTCGATCGTTTGCGCGAGCGTGTCGGCTTCGCGGTCGAGGCCCGCGAGGTCGAAGTAGGTGCTGGCCACGCCGGCCTGCAGGCTGAGCCGGACCGACGCGAGATCGTCGTCGGCCGCCTGCGCATCGTTGCGGCTGGCCGCGACCGTGTTGCGGACCTTGCCCCACAGATCGACGTCGTAGCCGATGCCGGCTTCGAGCGTGTTCGATTCGTAGACGTCGGGCTGGCCACTGCCGCGCAGCGGCCGGCGCGCCGACTGGCGGTCGCGGTCGGTTTCGGCATCGATGCCCATGGTCGGCAGCAATGCCGCATGCGCTTCGTCGAACAGCGCGGCAGCTTCGTCGTGGCGTGCGACGGCGACTGCAAGGTCGGGATTCGCCTGTGCGACGAGCGGTTCGAGCCGGTCGAGCGTCGCGTCGCCATACACGCGCCACCAGCCGTCGCGCGGCAGGCGATCGGCCGGTGCGGCATCGACCCACGGGCCCGTTTCGCGAAACGCGGCCGGTAGCGGAACGTCCGGTGCGCGATAGGTCGGCGCAAGCGAACAGCCCGCGAGCAGCGCGATGCTGCCCAGCCACGCGGCAAGCAGTCGGTCAGCCATGCGCGCGCTCCGTGGTCGTGGTGCCGGCGACGCGCACGCGGTCGCCATCTGCGAGCGAATCGGGCGGGTTGTCGATCACGCGGTCACCGGCCGAGAGCCCCGACGCGATCTCGACGCGCGTGCCGAGATCGGTCGCGATCGATACGTTGCGCAATCTTGCATGGCCGTTCGCGTCGAGTACCGCGACCTGCAATCCGTCATGGCGGAAGATCAGCGTGCTGGCCGGAATCGTCAGCGCGTGCGGGGCGCCGGGCACCGCGATCCGCACCTGCGCGTATTCGCCGGGAAACAGCGTGCCGGCCGGGTTGGCGATCGAGAACTGCGCGAGCAGCGTGCCGGAAGCCGGATCGATCGACTGCGCGGAATCCGCGAGCGTCGCGTCGAACGTCGTGCCGGGGCGCTCCGGCACGGTCAGCGCGACCTGCATGCCAGCGCGGATCGCGGCCGCGTCGTCTTGCGGCACGTGGACGTACAGCCGCAGCCGCCGTGCATCCGACACGGTGAAGAGTTCGGCGCCGTTGCCGCTGCCCGCGTCGATCAGCGCGCCGACGTCGGTCTTGCGGGCCGTCACGACGCCGTCGAACGGCGCGGTGAGCCGCTTGAACGATTCGAGTGCTTCGAGCCTTCGCACGTTGGCGGTGCTGGCCTCGACCGCCGCGCGTTTCGCGTCGAGGTCGCTGCGCTTCTCGTCGGCCTCCTGCTGCGATACGGAGTCCTGCGCAAGCATCGCGGCCCAGCGTGCGGCCGTGACGGCGGCGAGCCGCTCGTTCGCGCTCGCGCTTTGCAGGTCCGCGCGGGCCTGCTGCAACTGCTGGTCGAGATCGGGCGTGTCGATCGACGCGAGCAGCTGGCCGGCCTTTACGTGCGCGCCGATATCGGCGTACCACGCATGCAGGTAGCCCGGCACGCGTGCGTAGATCGGGGCGTCGACATACGCGTCCAGGCGGCCCGGCAGCACGAGTGCGTCGGCCGCGGCCGGCTGCGGCGCGACCGTTGCGACGGTCGGGATCGCTTGCTGCGCGGTCCATGCGGCGACCGCGTGCGCGTCGTGCAGGCGGGCAAAGACGCCGGCGGCCGCGACGGCGAGCGCGGCGGCAGCGCCCGCGATCGCGAGCGGCTTCAGGTAGCGCGGCGTGCCGGGGGGACGGACTTCGAATTCAGTGGACATGCTGTTCTCCCGGAGTAACGGAAAGGGATTCGGAGCGCGGCGCGCGATCGCGCCGATGAACGAGGCTGAACACGACGGGCACGAACACCAGCGTCGCGACGGTCGCGCACAGCAGGCCGCCGATGACCGCGCGGCCGAGCGGGGCGTTCTGCTCGCCGCCGTCGCCGAGGCCGAGGGCCATCGGCGCCATGCCGATGATCATCGCGAGCGCAGTCATCATCACGGGACGAAAGCGCGTGAAGCCGGCCTCGAGTGCGGCGACGGCCGCGTCGGCGGTGTGCGCGAGCCGTTCGCGTGCGAAGGTGACGACGAGGATGCTGTTCGCGGTCGCGACGCCCATGCACAGGATCGCGCCCGTCAACGCGGGTACCGACAGCGGCGTGCGCGTGACGAACAGCATCCAGACGATGCCGGCGAGCGCGGCAGGCAGCCCGCTCACGATCACGAACGCGTCGCGCCACGAATGGAAGTTCACGACGATCAGCAGGTAGATCAGCAGCACCGCGCCGGCGAGGCCGGCGAGCAGCCCGCCGAATGCGCTGTTCATCGTCTGCACCTGGCCGCGCACCGTCACGCGCGACCCTTTCGGCAGGTCGGCGGCGCTCGCGTGCAGCACGCGCTCGATGTCGGCGCTGACCGCGCCGAGATCGCGATCCTGTGTGGTCGCGAAGATGTCGTACTGCGGCGCGATGTCGTAGTGCGACACGACCGCGTCGGTCTGCCCGCGCACGATCGTCGCGAGGCCGCCGAGCAGTTGCGGGGCGCCCGTGCGGCCGGTGACGGGCAGCGCGCGCAGGTCGGACAGCGACGTCATCCGGTATTGCGGCGTCTGCGCGACGATCGGATAGGACACGCCGTTGTGCGGATCGAGCCAGTAGGTCGGCGACACCTGGCTCGTGCCGGACAGGCTGGCGACCACCGCATTGGTGACGTCCTGCTCGGTGACGCCGAGCTGCGCGGCGCGCGCGCGGTCGACCGACACCGTGAACTGCGGATAGGTCGACGCCTGCTGCACGCGCGCATCGGCGACGCCCGGCACCGCGCGGATGCGGCGCAGCAGCTCGGTCGCATACGCCCGGTTGGCCGCCCGGTCGGGGCCCGTCACTTGCACGTCGATCGGGGCCGGGGCGCCGAAGTTGAGGATCTGGCTCACGATGTCGGCGGGCAGGAACGAGAACGTCACGCCCGGAAAGGCACGCGGCAGCGCGGTGCGCAGCTGCTTCACGTAGCGGGCCGTCGGCGCGTGGTCGCCGGTGAGCGACACGAGGATGTCGCCGTCCTGCGGGCCGATCGTGCCGCTGTTGCTGTACGTGAGGTTGATCCCGCTGTTCGGCAAACCCATGTTGTCGACGATGCTCGCGAGCGCGCGCGGCGGCACGACGCCGCGTACCGTGCGCTCGACGCGGTCGAACAGCGCGGCCGTTTCCTCGATGCGCGTGCCGATCGGGGCGCGCACGTGGAGCGCGATCTCGCCCGAGTCGACCGACGGGAAGAAGTTGCGGCCGAGCATCGGCACCAGCACGAACGACACGGCGACCGCCGCGAGGAACGACACGACGAAGCGGGCGGGGTGGGCAAGCGCGAGGCCGAGCACGATGCGGTAGCCGCCGCGCAGCGCGGCGAAGCGGCGCTCGAAGCCCTGCTGGAACGCGACGAGCGGATTGCGTGCGCGCGGCGGCGCGAACGGCGCGCCGTGCGGTGCGAGCACGGCCGCCGGATGCGCGGCATGCGGCTTCAGCAGGTAACGGGCCATCATCGGCACGAACGTGCGGGACAGCACGAACGACGCGATCATCGCGAAGATCACGGCTTCGGCCATCGGTACGAACAGGAAGCGCGCGACGCCGTCGAGCAGCAGCATCGGCACGAACACGATGCAGATGCACAGCAGCGACACGAAGGCCGGCGCGACGATCTGCGATGCGCCGTCGAGGATCGCGCTGCGCACGTCCTTGCCCTGTTCCAGATGCCAGTTGACGTTCTCGATCGTGACGGTCGCGTCGTCGACCAGAATGCCGACCGCGAGCGCGAGCCCGCCGAGCGTCATCACGTTGAGCGTCTCGCCCGCGGCGGCGAGCGCGGCGATCGCCGCCAGCACCGCGAGCGGGATCGACGCGGCGATGATCAGCGTGGAGCGCCAGCTGCCGAGGAACAGCAGGATCATCGCGGAGGTGAGCGCGGCGGCGATCAGGCCTTCGCGCGCGACGCCGCTCACGGCGCCCTTGACGAACACCGACTGGTCGCCCATCACGACGAGCCGGAGCGACGGCGGCAGCGTCGCCTCGATGCGCGGCAACTGCGCCTTGACGCCCGCGATGATGTCGAGCGTCGACGCCGAGCCGCTTTTCAGCACGCTCATCAGCACCGCGCGGCGGCCGTCGACGCGCACGATGTTGCCCTGCGGCGGAAAGCCGTCGCGCACGTGCGCGACGTCGCGCATGAAGATCACCGCGCCGTCGACGGTCCGGATCGGCAGCGCGTTGAGCTGGTCGATGGTCAGCGGGCTGTCGTTGAGCCGGATGTTGTATTCGAAGCCGCCGATCTTCTGCGTGCCGGCCGGGATGATCTGGTTCTGCTGCGCGAGCGCGGTCGCGACGTCCTGCGCGGACAGCCCCTTGGCCTGCAGCGCCTGCGGATCGAGGTCGATCTGCACCTGGCGCACCTTGCCGCCGTACGGCGACGGAATCGCGACGCCCGCGACTGACAGCAGCTGCGGCCGGATCACGTTGGTCGCGTAGTCGCCGAGCTGCTGCTCGTTCAGCGTGTCGCTCGTCAGCGCGAGCTGCAGCACGGGCACCGTCGACGCGTTGTAGTTGAGGATCTGCGGCGGCGTGGTGCCGGGCGGCATCTGCTTGAGCACCGTCTGCGAGATCGACGTGACCTGCGCGGTCGCGGTGCGGATGTCGACGCTCGGCTGGAAGAAGATCTTGACGATCCCGAAGCTGCGGAACGACTGCGACTCGATGTGCGCGACGTCGTTGACCGTCGTGCCGAGCGTGCGCTCGTAATACGTGACGATGCGCCCCGACATGTCGGCCGGCTGCAGGCCCGCGTAGTTCCAGACGACACTGATGACCGGGATCCGGATGTCGGGAAAGATGTCGGTCGGCGTGCGCAGCGCCGCGAGCGGCCCCGCGATCAGGATCAGCAGCGCGAGGACGATGAACGTGTAGGGGCGCGCGAGCGCAAGTCGGACGAGTTTCAGCATCGGCGAGGTCTCCGCCGGCGCGGGGCGCCGGCCTGTCAGCGAAGTGCCGAAGCGTGGCGGGAACCCGATTCGGCTCGCGCAGTGTGCGTGGCGCCGCTTAACGCCGGGCGCGGGGCAGGATGAAAGATGTTTTAGGAAAGGACGCGAAGCGGGTGGGACGGGCGCCGATTGTTACAAGACGTTAGCGCGGCTTCCCGTTGCGATGCCGCGCATCAGTTCTTACAAACTTGAAATATGCGGAGAAGGGGCTTGCCGTTATAGTCGGATCACACATGAAACAACCAGAAGAGGAATCCATGAAGACTTTGCGTGTTGCCTCGCTCTTGACCGGTATGACGGCCTTGCTCGTGTCGGGCGCAGCAATGGCGGGAGTCAATGTCGGGATCAACGTCGGCGTGCCGGCACCGGTCTACGTCGCACCCGCGCCCGTGTATGTGCCGCCGCCCCCGCCGCCGGTCGTCTACCAGCCTGCGCCGGTGTATGCACCGGCCTACGCGCCGGCGCCGACGATCGTGATCGGCTGGCACGGCGACCGTTACTGGGATGGCCGCCGCTACTGGGGCCGCGACGAGTGGTATCGCCGCCATGGTCGCGGCTGGGGCGACGATCGCGGTCACTGGGATCATGGCCGCCACAACGGCTGGCGCTGATCGGCGCGCCGCGCACGCGTGATGCGTGACGCGTGCGCGCTGTCTGCCGGCAAACAGGACAAGAAAACCGCCCGCGTGGCGGTTTTCTTTTGGCCCGACGGATTGAATGGGTAGAATCGTCCCACGTTACAACCCTCATTCGACCGACAGGGCCTTTATGACGAAGGGTTCGCCCCGGGCCGCCGCCGCGCGAGCCTGCCTCGGCGCGCGGCGTGCCGTACGGGCCGCCGGCCGCGTGGCCGCGGCGTTTGCGCTGTATGCGGCGCTGGCCGCACCGGCCGCTCACGCGGCCCATGCGATTGCGCAGTACGGCGAGCCGAAGTATCCGCCGGGCTTCAAGCATTTCGACTACGTCAATCCCGATGCGCCGAAGGGCGGCACGCTGGTGCTCGCGAACCCGAACCGGCTGACGTCGTTCGACAAGTTCAATCCGTTCACGATGCGCGGCAATTCCGCGCCGGGCATCGACATGCTGTTCGAGAGCCTCGCGACCGGCAGCTCCGACGAACCGGCGTCCGCCTACGGGTTGCTGGCCGACGACATCGACATCGCGCCCGACCGCCGTTCGGTCACGTTCCACCTGAATCCGCGCGCGCGCTTCTCGAACGGCGATCGCGTCACGGCAGACGACGTCAAGTTTTCGTTCGATACGCTGAAGAGCAAGCAGGCCGCGCCGCAGTTCGGCGCGTATTTCGCGGAGATCGCGAAGGCCGTGGTGGTCGACCCGGCCACCGTGCGCTTCGAGTTCCGCAGCGCGAATCGCGAACTGCCGCTGATCGCCGGCGGCGTGCCCGTGTTCTCGCGCAAGTGGGGCTTGCGCGCGGACGGCTCGCGCATCCCGTTCGACCAGCTCGCGTTCGAGCAGCCGATCGGCAGCGGCCCGTACCTGATCGAGCGCTACGACAACGGCCGCACGATCACCTACCGGCGCAACCCTGCGTACTGGGGCGCCGACCTGCCGGTGCGGGTCGGCACCTACAACTTCGAGCGGATCGTCTACAAGCTGTACGGCGACGGCGTCGCGCGGCTCGAGGCGTTCAAGGCCGGCGAATACGACGTGCTCGTCGAGTACATCGCGCGCAACTGGACGCGGCGCGACGTCGGCAAGCGCTTCGACAGCGGCGAACTCGTCAAGCGCGAATTCCGCCAGCATAACGGCGCCGGCATGCAGGGCTTCTTCATGAACCTGCGCCGGCCGCTGTTTCGCGACGTGCGCGTGCGCCAGGCGCTCGACCTCGCGTTCGACTTCGAATGGCTGAACCGCCAGGTGTTCTACAGCGCGTACACGCGCCTCGACAGCTATTTCGCCGATACCGACCTGCAGGCCACCGGTACACCGGGCGAAGGCGAGCTGAAGCTGCTCGAGCCGCTGCGCGCGCAGCTCGACCCGGCCGTGTTCGGCCCGATGGTCACGCAGCCGGACACGAACCCGCCGGGCTCGCTGCGCGCGAACCTGCTGAAGGCGCGCACACTGCTCGCGCAGGCGGGCTGGACCTATCGCGACGGCGCGCTGCGCAACGCGAAGGGCGAGCCGTTCACGTTCGAGATCCTCGACGATTCGGGCGCCGCGATGGAAGGTATCGTGACGGCCTACCAGCGCAATCTCGCGAAGCTCGGCATCGACGCACGCTTTCGCACGGCGGATTACGCGCTGCTGCAGAAGCGCCTCGACGCGTTCGACTACGACATGACGACGATCCGCCTGCCGGGCGTGCAGGTGCCGGGCTCCGAGCAGTACTCGCGTTACGCGAGCAAGTTCGCCGACGAGCCGGGTTCCGACAACCTCATCGGACTGAAGTCGCCGGCCGTCGATACATTGCTGCACGCGCTCGGTACCGCGCAGACGCGCGAAGACCTGCTCGATGCGACGCACGCGCTCGACCGCGTGCTGATGCACGGCTACTACGCGGTGCCGCAGTGGTACAGCACGACGCACCGGATCGCGTACCGGCGCACGCTGGCCTATCCGCAGACGCTGCCGCTGTACTATTCGGCCGAAGGCTGGGTCGTGTCGACCTGGTGGGCAACGCCCGATCACTGACCCGCGCCGCCCCTTCGTCAAACCCGCCACAGATCACGAGTCGACGCCCTATGTGGAGCTACATCCTCAAACGCCTGCTGCTGATGATCCCGACGCTCGTCGGCGTGCTGACCCTCACGTTCGCGGTGATCCAGTTCGTGCCGGGCGGGCCCGTCGAGCAGGCCGTGCAGGAATTGCGCAAGGGCGCGACGGAGCAGGGCGCGGTGCCGTTCGGGATGCGTGCGCACACCGGCGTCGACGCGCAGCAGCTCGCGCAGCTCAAGGCGCTGTATGGCTTCGACAAGCCGCCGCTCGAACGCTACTGGCTGATGCTGAAGCGCTTCGCGCGCTTCGATCTCGGCGAGAGCTACTTCCGCCACCAGAGCGTGTGGTCGCTGGTCGTGCAGAAGCTGCCGGTGTCGATCAGCATCGGGCTGTGGACGTTCTTCCTCACGTACCTGATCGCGGTGCCGCTCGGCATCGCGAAGGCCGTGCGCAACGGGTCGCCGTTCGACGTCGCGACGAGCCTCGTCGTGCTCGTCGGCTATGCGATCCCGGGTTTCGTGCTCGGCGTGCTGCTGCTCGTGCTGTTCGGCGGCGGCTCGTTCTGGCAGCTCTTTCCGCTGCGCGGCCTCACGTCGGACAACTTCGCGCAGCTGTCGCTCGTCGGCAAGGTGCTCGACTACCTGTGGCACATCGCGCTGCCGATCACGGCGTCGGTCGTCGGCAGCTTCGCGGTCGTCACGATGCTCACGAAGAACGCGTTCCTCGACCAGATCCGCCGGCAGTACGTGCTGACCGCGCGCGCGAAGGGGCTCTCCGAGCGCAGCGTGCTGTGGAAGCACGTGTTCCGCAACGCGATGCTGCCGCTGATCGTCGGCTTCCCGGCAGCGTTCATCGGCGCGTTCTTCACGGGCAGCCTGCTGATCGAGACGCTGTTCTCGCTCGACGGCCTCGGGCTGCTGTCGTACGAGTCGGTCGTGCGGCGCGACTATCCGGTCGTGCTCGGCACGCTGTACCTGTTCACGCTGATCGGGCTCGCGACCAAGCTGATCTCCGATCTCTGCTATGTGTGGGTCGATCCGCGCATTCAATTCGACAACCTGGAGCGCTGACATGAAACGATCCATCCGCCTGTCCGGCGCCATGGGGCGAGGCGCGCGATGAACCGGGCCATCGCATCATCCCGCATCGACGCCGCGCGCGCGCGCGTGTCGCCGTCGCCCGCGCGGCGCGTGTGGCAGCGCTTCAGGCAGCAGCGCCTCGGCTACTGGAGCTTCGTGATCTTCGTCGTCGCATTCGCCGCGAGCCTCGCGGCGCCGCTGTGGTCGAACGACAAGCCGCTCGTCGTGCGCTACGACGGCCAGACCTATTTCCCGATGTTCCATGCGTATCCGGAAACGACCTTCGGCGGCGATTTCCCGACGCCGGCCGACTATCTCGATCCGTATGTGCGCAAGCGGCTCGAGGCGCCCGGCAACTTCGTCGTCTATCCGCCGAACCGCTATTACTACGACACGCTGAACTACTTCTCGAACGTGCCGAACCCGGCGCCGCCGTCGCGCGAGAATTGGCTTGGCACCGACGCGCAGGGGCGCGACCTGCTCGCGCGGCTCGTGTACGGGTTCCGCATCTCGGTCGAGTTCGGGCTGATCCTGACCGTGATCGGCACGCTGCTCGGGATCGCCGCGGGTGCGGTGCAGGGCTTCTTCGGCGGGCGCATCGACATCGTCGGGCAGCGGCTGATCGAGATCTGGAGCTCGCTGCCCGAGCTGTACCTGCTGATCATCTTCGCGTCGATCTTCGAGCCGAGCTTCCTGCTGCTGATCGTGCTGCTGTCGCTGTTCGGCTGGATCGGGCTCGCCGACTACGTGCGCGCGGAATTCCTGCGCAACCGCACGCAGGACTACGTGCGCGCGGCCCGCGCGATGGGGCTCACGAACGGGCAGATCATCTGGCGCCACGTGCTGCCGAACAGTCTCACGCCGGTGATCACGTTCCTGCCGTTCCGGATGAGCGGTTCGATCCTCGCGCTCACGAGCCTCGATTTCCTCGGGCTCGGCGTGCCGCCGCCGACGCCGAGCCTCGGCGAGCTGCTCGCGCAGGGCAAGGGCAACCTCGACGCGTGGTGGATCTCGCTGTCGACGTTCGGCGTGCTGGTCGCGACGCTGCTGCTGCTCACTTTCATGGGCGACGCGCTGCGCAACGCGCTCGACACGCGGATCGCCGATTCGGTGCGCGCGGCGGGAGGCCAGCGATGAGCGAGACGACCGTATCGACGCAGAGCGAACCGCTGCTGTCGCTCGAGCGTCTGCACGTGCGCTTCGGCGACACGGTCGCGGTGGACGACGTGACGCTCGCGATCGGCCGCGGCGAGCGCGTCGCGCTCGTCGGCGAATCGGGTTCCGGCAAGAGCGTGACCGCGCTGTCGATCCTGCGGTTGCTGCGCGACGCCGAAGTCGGCGGCGCGATCCGGTTCGCGGGGCAGGACCTGGTGGGCAAGAGCGAGCGCGAGATGCGCGGGCTGCGCGGCTCGGACATCGCGATGATCTTCCAGGAGCCGATGACGGCGCTCAACCCGCTGTATACGATCGGCGTGCAGATCGGCGAGACGATCGTGCTGCACGACGGCGTATCGGCGGCCGAGGCGCGCAAGCGCGCGATCGCGCTGCTCGCGCGCACGGGCATCGCGGAGCCGGACAAGCGCGTCGACAGCTATCCGCATCAGTTGTCGGGCGGCCAGCGGCAGCGCGCGATGATCGCGATGGCGCTGGCGTGCCGGCCGCGGCTGCTGCTCGCCGACGAACCGACCACCGCGCTCGACGTGACGATCCGCGCCCAGATCGTCGATCTCCTGCTGGAGCTGCAGCGCGAGGAAGCGGAAAAGCGCGGGATGGCGATCCTGCTGATCACGCACGACCTGAATCTCGTCAGACATTTCGCCGAGCGCATCGCGGTGATGGAGCACGGCCGGCTCGTCGAGAGCGGGCCGGTCGAGCGGATCTTCGCGAACCCCGAGCATCCGTATACGCAGCGGCTGCTGAACAGCCGGCCGCAGCGCACGGTCATGCCGGTGATGCCGATCGCGCCCGTCGTGCTCGACGCGCGCCACGTGAGCGTGCAGTTCGCGCGCAAGCGGCCGGGCATCGCGGGCTGGTTCGGTACGGTGCCGGTGACGGCCGTAGCCGACGTGTCGGTGTCGGTGCGGCAGGGCGAGACGCTCGGCATCGTCGGCGAATCGGGATCGGGCAAGTCGACGCTCGCGATGGCGCTGCTCGGGCTGCAGAAGACGGCCGGCGGCGAGATCGAATTCCAGGGGCGCGCGCTGTCGACCTATCGCGGGCGCGAGCAGACCGCGCTGCGCTCGAACATGCAGGTGGTCTTTCAGGACCCGTTCAGTTCGCTTTCTCCGCGTCATACGATCGAGCGGATCGTCGGCGAGGGGCTCGAGCTGCATCGCCCCGACATGACGCCCGACGCGCGCCGCGCGAAGTCGCTCCAGGTGCTGCGCGAAGTGGGCCTCGACCGCACGGTGCTGCACCGGTATCCGCACGAATTCTCGGGCGGGCAGCGCCAGCGGATCGCCATCGCCCGTGCGCTGGTGCTGGAACCGCGGATCCTGATCCTCGACGAGCCGACGTCGGCGCTCGACGTGTCGATCCAGCAGCAGGTGCTGAAACTGCTCGCGAATTTGCAACAGAAATACAACCTCGGCTATGTGTTCATCAGCCACGACCTGGAGGTGATCGGCGCGATGGCGCACCGCGTCGCGGTGATGCAGGACGGCGCCGTCGTCGAGTCGGGGGAGGTGTCCGACATCTTCGCGAGACCGTCACATCCTTACACACAAAAGCTGTTGAAAGCGGTCTGGAAAGCGTGATAGGCGTCCAATGGTCTGACCATCTCGATTGTATTTATTAATTTGTTTTGACAAACGATTACGCGCTGGCTAGTATCGACCGAAATTTTCCGCCAATCAGCTGATTTTTAAGCACATTCCATCGACCAATGCAGCATCGATCCCTGACCCAGGCATGCGCGCGCACCATCGCCGGGCTGTTCATCGGCGCCCTGTTCGCAGCTGCTCCCGGCGCGTTCGCCGACGAAGTCAGCAGTTTTAACCAGAATGTCAGCAATTCGACTCAGATCGGGTCGGGTTCCTCCCTCCAGCAGGCCAGCGCACAGCCGTCGAGCGGCGGCGCGAAGTCGTTCCTTGCCGGCATGGCGGGCAAGGCAGGCGACGTGGTCGTCGGCGCGCTGAACATGATCGGCGTCCGTTACCGCTGGGGCGGCAACTCGCCGGATTCGGGCCTCGACTGCAGCGGCTTCGTCCGCTACGTGTTCCAGGACACGCTCGGCATGTCGCTGCCGCGTCGCGCGGAAGAGATGAGCCGCGTCGGCGAGAAGGTGAGCATGAGCAACCTGAAGCCGGGCGATCTCGTGTTCTTCAACACGATGCGCCGCACGTTCTCGCACGTCGGCATCTACATTGGCGACAACAAGTTCGTGCATTCGCCGTCGACGGGCAGCACCGTTCGCGTCGACGATCTCGACAGCGGCTACTGGGAAAAGCGTTTCACCGGCGCGCGCCGGATCGAATCGGAATTCCCGATGAAGCCCGAAGATCTCCGTCAGCGCGTGCGCGCGACGATCGGCGACGATTCGGCGAACGGCAACAACTGACGTTCGCGGTCGGTCAGGCCGAAAAAAACCCTGTCACCGAAAGGCGGCAGGGTTTTTTGTTTTGGGGGCCGAGCGGGCGACGGCTGGATCTCGCACGGCTGGCTGCAGCGCGGGGGCGACCTGGGCCGCCCCCGCGCTGACGGGTGCGACTACGCGGCCGCCACGCCGCGCGCGGCCGCCAGCTTGCGCTGCAGTTCCGGCATGATCCGCGCGACCGCTTCCTCGCCCGCGAGAATCGCCGCGTTGCGCTGGTTGAAGTCGCTGCCGCCCATCGCCGCGAGGTTCGGGCGGATCACGACGTCCGCGTACTTGTCGAGCTCGTAGGTCTTGATCGTCTGGCCCATGATCGTGAAGGTCTGCAGCAGCATCTCGATCGGGTTGTTGGTCGCCGCGCCGTCCGGCCGGGCCGAGATGTCGACCGCGATCACGAAGCTCGCGCCCATCTTGCGCGCATACGACGCGGGCACCGGGCTCACGAGGCCGCCGTCCACATATTCGCGGTTGCCGATCTTCACTGGTTCGAACACCGACGGCACGCTGCACGACGCGCGGACCGCGAGGCCCGTGTTGCCCTGCTGGAACAGGATCGGCTGGCCGCTTTGCAGGTCCGTCGCGACAATGCCGAGCGGCTTCGCCATCTTCTCGATCGGCCGGTTGTTCAGCGTCTTGTTCAGGAAATTCTGCAGCGCGACGCCTTGCAGCAGGCCGCGCGAGCGGAACGGCAGCGCCCAGTCGCTGATGGCCGCCTGGTCCATGTCGAGCGCGATCTTGTTGATCTGCAGCGCGTTCATGCCCGACGCGTAGAGCGCGCCGACCACCGAGCCCGCGCTCGTGCCGGCGACGATCTCGACCGGGATGCCGCGCGCCTCGAGCGCCTTCAGCACGCCGATGTGGGAGAAGCCGCGCGCGGCACCGCCGCCGAGCGCGATGCCGATCTTCACGGGCTTCTCTTGCGGCTGGGCGGTGCCGGGGCGGGACTTGTCGCCGAATGACGTGCAGGCGGCGAGGCTGGCGGACGCGCAGGCGATCGTGAAGTGGCGGCGCGACAGGCGAGGGGACGACATCGAATGGTTCTCCGGCGGCTTGGCGGCGGGTCACACGGCCCGCGGCGGCGATAGGTTTCGAGCGGCCGCGCGGCGGGTTCCGTGCGGCCGGCGCCGCGCCGGCTGGCGGCCGCGGCGCGCACATCATAAAGCAAGCGGTGCGCTTGGCGCGATGTCCGGCGCGAGTATAATTCCGGCTTCTTTCCCGTTCCGGGCGTCGCCGGCTCCGTTGCTGTCCGGGCTGCCGCCGTCGCGCCGCGTCGAATCATTCATGCGCCCCAGGCGTTCGAGTTACCGTTTATGACCCGTCCTGTCCGTACCCGCTTCGCGCCGAGTCCCACCGGCTTCATTCACCTCGGCAACATCCGCTCCGCACTCTATCCTTGGGCGTTTGCCCGCAAGATGAAGGGCACGTTCGTGCTGCGCATCGAGGATACCGACGTCGAGCGTTCGACGCAGGAAGCGGTCGATGCGATCCTCGAAGGGATGCAATGGCTCGGCCTGGATTTCGACGAAGGCCCGATCTACCAGATGCAGCGGATGGACCGCTATCGCGAAGTGCTCGCGCAGATGCTCGAGAAGGGTCTCGCGTACCCGTGCTACATGTCGGCCGAGGAGCTCGACGCACTGCGCGAACGCCAGCGTGAGGCCGGCCTGAAACCGCGCTATGACGGCACGTGGCGTCCGGAGCCCGGCAAGGTGCTGCCGGAGCCGCCGGCCGGCGTGAAGCCCGTGCTGCGCTTCCGCAATCCGCTGACGGGCACGGTCGTCTGGGACGACGCCGTGAAGGGGCGCGTCGAGATCTCGAACGAGGAACTCGACGATCTCGTGATCGCGCGCCCGGACGGCACGCCGATCTACAACTTCTGCGTGGTGGTGGACGACATGGACATGGGCATCACGCACGTGATCCGTGGCGACGACCACGTGAACAACACGCCGCGCCAGATCAACATCCTGAATGCGCTCGGCGGCGAGCCGCCCGTCTATGCGCACCTGCCGACCGTGCTGAACGAGCAGGGCGAGAAGATGAGCAAGCGGCATGGCGCGATGAGCGTGATGGCGTACCGCGACGCGGGCTTCCTGCCGGAAGCGGTCGTCAACTATCTCGCGCGCCTCGGCTGGTCGCACGGCGACGCCGAGATCTTCTCGCGCGAGCAGTTCGTCGAATGGTTCGATCTCGAGCATCTCGGCAAGTCGCCGGCGCAGTACGACCACAGCAAGCTGAGCTGGCTGAACGCGCACTACATCAAGGAAGCCGATAACGCACGCCTCGCCGAACTCGCGAAGCCGTTCCTCGATGCGCTCGGCATCGACGACGCGGCGATCGCGACGGGCCCGGCGCTCGACGCGGTGGTCGGCCTGATGAAGGATCGCGCGACGACGGTGAAGGAGATCGCGGAGGGCGCGACGATGTTCTATCGTGTGCCGGCACCGGAAGCCGACGCGCTCGCGCAGCACGTGACCGATGCCGTGCGGCCGGCGCTGGCCGATCTCGCCGCCGCGCTGAAGGCGGCCGACTGGACGAAGGAGGCGGTGTCCGCTGCGCTGAAGGCGACGCTCGCCACGCACAAGCTGAAGATGCCGCAGCTCGCGATGCCGGTGCGTCTGCTGGTGGCCGGCACCACGCATACGCCGTCGATCGATGCGGTGCTGGTGCTGTTCGGTCGGGACGTCGTGGTGTCGCGCATCGAGGGCGCGCTCGCCTGAGGTTCGTGCGTCGATGAAGCTGTCTGCGCGTGAGCGCGCGGCAGCTTCGCAAAATATTTCGCGCGAATCGCAAAAAGGGTATTTACAAGTTCAAAGTAGGTCCATATAATCTCATTTCTGTTCTGCAAGGGGGTATAGCTCAGCTGGGAGAGCGCTTGCATGGCATGCAAGAGGTCAGCGGTTCGATCCCGCTTACCTCCACCAACAGAACAAGCTGGATTGATTTGCGAAGCAGCGGTAGTAATAAATGCTTCACAAAATGATTCAAAGCAGTTAGAATTTCGGCCTTCGCTGTTGACCAGAAGTGAATAGCGAAAGTCAGACAGGTCTGAAAAGATCATGTCCCCTTCGTCTAGAGGCCTAGGACATCACCCTTTCACGGTGAGTACAGGGGTTCGAATCCCCTAGGGGACGCCAGATTCAGCGGCGTTTCGTAGAAGTGTCGCGAGGCTTGCAGGAACGTAACCGACGTCCTGCAGGTTGGGTAAGAAAGCTGGAGCGGTAGTTCAGTCGGTTAGAATACCGGCCTGTCACGCCGGGGGTCGCGGGTTCGAGTCCCGTCCGCTCCGCCAGAACGAAGCCCGTTCAAGACGTTTTTGAGCGGGCTTTTGTATTAAGGATGTAAGCAGTACGTTGTCCCCTTCGTCTAGAGGCCTAGGACATCACCCTTTCACGGTGAGTACAGGGGTTCGAATCCCCTAGGGGACGCCAGATTCAGCGGCGTTTCGTAGAAGTGTCGCGAGGCTTGCAGGAACGTAACCGACGTCCTGCAGGTTGGGTAAGAAAGCTGGAGCGGTAGTTCAGTCGGTTAGAATACCGGCCTGTCACGCCGGGGGTCGCGGGTTCGAGCCCCGTCCGCTCCGCCAGAACGAAGCCCGTTCAAAGAACGTTTTTTGAACGGGCTTTCTCGTTAAAGATGTAAGCAGTACGTTGTCCCCTTCGTCTAGAGGCCTAGGACATCACCCTTTCACGGTGAGTACAGGGGTTCGAATCCCCTAGGGGACGCCAGATTTCGGCGTCGTTCGAACAAACGACGCGCCGGCAGGAAGTAACCGACGCCTGCCAGGCAAGCAGCAAGACTGGAGCGGTAGTTCAGTCGGTTAGAATACCGGCCTGTCACGCCGGGGGTCGCGGGTTCGAGTCCCGTCCGCTCCGCCAGAAAATGAAAAAGCCCGCCTTGTGCGGGCTTTTTCATTTGCGTCGTCGATTGCGCCCGCTGGCGGGCGGGTGACTGCGGAGCGGAGGAAGCCGCCTGCGCGGCTTCCGGCGGGACTCGAAGGGATGCGCGTGCACGCGCAGCCGCGGCCTGCGGGATGTAGGCGAGTCCCGTCCGCTCCGCCAGAAAATGAAAAAGCCCGCCTTGTGCGGGCTTTTTCATTTGTGTCGTCGATTGCGCAAGCACCTCACCGCTACGAGAAATTCGCGATTGCATCCGCACGCGACTGCGCTATCGTGGCGAGATGCGTTCTTGACCCCTGCGTGATGCTCGATCCGACCGACCTGCGACTCCTGTATCAGCTCCGGCCCGCGGAGCCCGGCGACTTCCCGTTCGCCGAAGCGCTGACGCACGGCAACATGGGCAGCTACTACAAACGCCATGGGCTCGTGTGGCGCAGCGACCTGTTCTACGCGAGCTGGCGTGAATCCGAAAACTTCATCCTCGAGGCCGACGGCGAGCGCATCGGCGTGCTGCGCGTGACCGAGGAGGGCGATTCGCTGCACATCCGCGACGTGCAGATCGCGGCCGGCCATCGCGGGCAGGGCGCCGGCACCTTCCTGCTCGACATGTCCCATCGCTGGGCACGTGCGCGCGGGCTGCACGAACTGCAGTTGCGCGTGTTCGTCGACAATCCCGCCGCGCGTCTTTACCTGCGCATGGGCTACCAGGTCACCGGGCCGCGGCTCGCGCAACTCGGCTCGATCCGCCACATGGTGCGGCCGGTCTGAAGGCCTGACGATCCGGTGCGTGCGGTCAGCGACCCGTGTCGATCACGTCGTCGTCGGGCGTTTCGTCTTCCTCGAAGCTGCCTTCCGCGCCGCGATGCTCGTAGCCGCGCAACATGAATGCGCGCGGGCTTTGACCGAATGCGCGGCGGAACATCGCCGAGAATGCGCTCTGGCTCTGGTAGCCGAGTTCGCGCGCGATATGCGACAGCGGGCGCCCCTGGTTCAGCAGCGGAATCGCACGCGCGAGCAGCGCCTGCTGCCGCCACTGCGAAAAGCTCACGCCCAGTTCCTGCTTGAAGAGCCGCGAGATCGTGCGCGTGCTCGCGCCGACCTCGCTCGCCCAGTGTTCGAGCGACTCCGCATGCGCCGGGTGCGCGAGCACCGATTCGCACAGCATGCGCAACCGCTTCTCGTCGGGCATCGGGACCGCGAGCGGCAACGGCTCGGCGTGACTCAGTTCGTCGAGCACGAGCCCGCACAGCAGCCGCTCGCGCGCGGCGCTCAGGTCGCGTGCATCGAGCGCGACGATCAGTTCACGCAGCAACCCGGTCACTTCGACGACGCGGCACGCGTCGAGGCCGTCCGGCACGATCGATTCGTCGATATACAGCGTGCGCAAATACGCCTCTTCGACGATCACGACCTCGTGCGTCACGTGCGGCGGCACCCAGATCGCACGGGACGGCGGCACCATCCACGTCGTGCCGGTCGTCGCGACGCGCAGCACGCCGCGCGACGCGTACGCGAGCTGCGCCCATGCATGCGTGTGCAGCGGGATGCGGCGGCCGGCATCGACCTGCCGTGCGCGTACGCGCATCGGATGCACGGCGGTCGGCGCGAATTCGGGCGGGATGTCGATGACGTCGTACGGGTTCGAGGCGTCGGCTTGGACGGGCGAATTCATGGGCGGTTCGGGCAGCGCGGCGGCGATGCCGTTATTTTAGAAGGCGCAGCGCTTGCGCATGCGGCGGTTTTCCGGGAGATCATGCCGTGTTCAAATGAACTTTGTATGGGCGCCGGCGATTTCCGGACGGCGGCCCGCGGCCGCGCGCCGGCGGGTTCGAACCATCGGGCCGGTATCGTGGTCTATCGATGCAGGCGCATTTTCATGTGAATCGCGCACGAACACGGCAATCACAAATCGAAGAGGAGAACCACGATGCGCTACGTATTCGTCTACGGCACCTTGCGAGCCGGACAGGCCAACGACATCGGCCATGCGGCCGCACGACACGGCATCGCGACGCCGACGCTGCTCGGCGCGGCCGCGCTGCCGGGCGAGCTGTACGATTTCGGTACGTATCCGGGGATGATCGCCGGGACGGCGGCCAGCCGGTCGCTGGTCTGGGGCGACGTCTACGAAGTCGACGAGCGGCTCGTCCCCGTGCTCGACGAGATCGAGCGTGTCTATCCGGGCGTCGACTCGCTGTTCAAGCCGGAAGAGGTGACCGTCGAGCTCGGCGGCCGGCAGTACGCGTGCCTGTATTACCCGATCGCCGCACATGCGATAGCCGGGCGTCCGCGCATCGCGTCGGGTGACTGGGTCCAGCACCGGCGCGAGCAGGAAGCCGCCTGAACGTCCCGGCAGCAGCCGGGTTCGCGTCAAAAGAAATAGCGCCCCGCAAGGGGCGCTATTTTCATGTGGCCAGCGCATGCGACGGGCAGCGTGGCATGCGAGGTTGCCGGCCGCCGGTCGCTGCGTGCCGCGTCGTCAGATTTCCTCGTACAGCGGCAGCGTCAGGAATTCGGTGAAGCCTTCCGACGTCGACATCTGTTCGAAGATCGCCGCGGCGCGCTCGTACGGCTGCGTGTTGCCGCCGACCGAGCGCTTCACGTTGTCGAGCTCGGCCTTCGCGAACTCGCGCACGAGCTCGGCCGTGACCTTGCGGCCGTCGTCGAGCACACCCTTCGGCGAGCGGATCCACTGCCACACCTGCGAGCGCGAAATCTCGGCCGTGGCCGCGTCCTCCATCAGGTTGTGGATCGGCACGCAGCCGTTGCCGTCGAGCCACGCACCGAGGTAGTGGATGCCGACGTTGATGTTGTTGCGCAGGCCCGCTTCGGTAATCGGTGCTTCCGGCTGGAAGTCGAGCAGGTTCCTGCCTTCGACCTGCACGTCGTCGCGCTGCTTCGCGATCTGGTTCGGCCTGTCGCCGAGCACCTTGACGAACTCTTCCATCGCGATCGGCACGAGGCCCGGGTGCGCGACCCAGCCGCCGTCGTAGCCGTCGGTCGCGTCGCGCTGCTTGTCCGAGCGCACGCCGCCCATGGCCTTGTCGTTCGCTTCCGGATCGTTCTTGATCGGGATCAGCGCGCTCATCCCGCCGATCGCCGGCGCGTTGCGCTTGTGGCACGTCTTCAGCAGCAGCAGCGCGTACGCGCGCATGAACGGCACCGTCATCGTGATCTTCGAACGCTCGGCCAGGCAGAAGTCGCGGTCGTTCTTGAACTTCTTGATCGCCGAGAAGATGTAGTCCCAGCGGCCGGCGTTCAGGCCCGAGCTGTGTTCGCGCAGCTCATACAGGATCTCGTCCATCTCGAACGCGGCGAGGATCGTCTCGATCAGCACCGTCGCGCGGATCGTGCCGCGCGGCACGCCGATCGCTTCCTGCGCGGCGACGAAGATGTCGTTCCACAGGCGTGCTTCGAGATGGCTTTCCATCTTCGGCAGGTAGAAGTACGGGCCCGAGCCGCGCGCGATCAGCTCCTTCGCGTTGTGGAACAGGAACAGCGCGAAATCGAAGATGCCGCCGGACACGCGCTGGCCGTCGACCGTCACGTGCTTTTCGTCGAGGTGCCAGCCGCGCGGACGCACGATCAGCGTCGCGACCTTGTCGTTCAGCCGGTACGACTTGCCGTTCTGTTCGAGCGAGATCGTGCGGCGCACCGCGTCCTTCAGGTTGATCTGGCCGTCGATCTGGTTCGTCCAGCTCGGTGCATTCGAATCCTCGAAGTCCGTCATGTACGAATCGGCGCCCGAGTTCAGCGCGTTGATGATCATCTTGCGCTCGACGGGGCCGGTGATCTCGACCCGGCGGCATTGCAGGTCGGCCGGCAGCGGCGCGACCTTCCAGTCGCCTTCGCGGATCGACTTCGTCTCGGCCAGGAAATCGGGGCGCTCGCCCGCGTCGAGGCGCTTCGTGCGCTCGACGCGCGCCTGCAGCAGCGTCTGGCGGCGCGGTTCGAACGTGCGGTGCAGCGCCGCGACGAGTTCCAGTGCTTCGGGCGTCAGGATCGCTTCGTAACCCGGCTGGATGTCGCCGGTGATCGTCATGCCTTGCGGCAGCGTGATCGGGGTGCTCATGAGTCTCATCTCCTTGGTCGGTCAGTTGCGGTTTCGGTGAAGGGGGAAGGCGGCAGCTGCGAGCGTCATGCACCCGGGCCGGGGCGCGTGCGGTTTGCGGGCTTGCCGGACGGAGCCGGGGCGGCGAGGAAGTCGAGCAGGTCGGCCATGCCGGTGCCCGTGCCGTCGGGCGGCGCGCCGAGTTCCTCGGCGGGCGCGCCCGTGCGATTGAGCCAGAACGTCGTGTAGCCGAACCAGACGGCACCGGCGACGTCCCACGCGTTCGACGACACGAACACGATGCCGCGCGGGTTCGACCCGAACGCGGCGGTGCCGAGCGCGTAGGCGGCCGGGCTCGGCTTGTAGGCACGCACGGTGTCGGCCGACAGCACGCGATCGAACAGCCCGGACATGCCGGCGCTCTTGATCGCGATGTCGAGCATCTGCGGCGTGCCGTTCGACAGGATCCCGAGCGGCGGGCGCGGTTCGAGCGCACGCAGCTTGCGCAGCGCGGGCACGGTGTCGGGATAGGTGGACAGGCACGCGTATTCGTCCATCAGCCGCTTTTCGGCCGCGCTGTTCAGCGCGAGCCCGAGCCGGCGCGCGGCGAACCGCAGCGCGTCGAGCGTGATGTCCCGGAACGGGCGATAGCGCGCGCCGGCCGGATCGGCGAGCGTGCGCAGTTGCGAGTATTCGATCTGCTTGCGTCGCCACAGCTGCGACAACCGTTCCCCGTGTCCGGGAAACATCTGCTCCGCCGCGGCCAGCACCGCACGCACGTCGAACAACGTGCCGAATGCGTCGAAGAGGATTGCGTCGGGAGAGGAGAGTGTCGTTGTGGCCGACATAGCCTTGCGCTCCAGTTTCAGAGGTCGGATCGATTCTATTCGTGATCGTATTCACTAAAAAAGACGCTATTCATCACTTGATCTTTTACTTTCATATACCTAATCTTGGCGCTTTAAGCGATTTGAAGGGCGGCCGTGCCGTCCTTGCGACTCATGGACCGGTTCAAGCAGATCGAAACGTTCGCCGCGGTCGCGGCGAAGGGCAGCCTGTCGGCGGCCGCGCACGCGGAAGGCGTCGCGCCGGCGATCATCGGCCGCCGCCTCGACGCGCTCGAGGAGCGGCTCGGCGTGAAGCTGCTGGTGCGCACGACGCGCAAGCTCACGCTGACATTCGAAGGTTCGGCGTTCCTCGAGGATTGCCAGCGGATCATCAACGACATGCAGAACGCGGAGGCGAGCGTGTCCGCCGGCGGCGTCAAGGCGAGCGGCCACCTGCGGATTTCCGCGCCGGCCGGCTTCGGCCGGCGGCATGTCGCGCCGCTCGTGCCCGAATTCAGCGGCGGGCACCCGGACGTGTCGGTCACGCTCGATCTGTCCGACCGGATGGTCGATCTCGTCAACGAGGGGTTCGATTGCGCGGTGCGGCTCGGCGAGCTGCCCGATTCGTCGCTCGTGTCGCTGAAGCTCGGCGAGAACCGCCGCGTGTGCGTCGCGTCGCCCGCCTATCTGGCGCGGCGCGGCACGCCGACCACGCTCGCGGAGCTGGCGCGGCACAACTGCCTCGCGCTTGCGGCGAACGCGAACCAGCAGCGCGGCTGGGCGTTCCAGGAGGACGGCCGGGTCGTGTCGATCCGCGTGAACGGCACGATGGAATGCTCGGACGGCGCGGTGCTGCACGAGTGGTGCCTCGAAGGCTACGGCCTGGCATGGCGCTCGTGGTGGGAGGTCGGCGAGGACATCGCGGGCGGCCGGCTCGTCAGCGTGCTCGATGCCTTCGAGGCACCGCCGATCGGCATCCACGCGGTGTTCCCGCAGCGCCGGCACTTGCCGCTGCGCGTGCGCCTGTTTCTCGACTACCTGAAGCACACGTACGAGCAGCCCGGCTATTGGGGCGAGCAGGCGGCGCGCGCCCGCGCGTTTCCGATATGAGGGCGAACCCGCTGCCGGTGCCAGTCGGGCGATTTCGCGCACTACACTCGTAGGAGGCATGTCCGGCGCGTCGCGGCCGGTCCGGAAGGGATCGTTGCGTGCGGCGTGCGATAGACGAAGGAGGGCGCGATGTTCCGGCACATCCTCGTTCCAACCGACGGTTCCGAACTGTCGCGCAAGGCGATCGACGGCGCGATCGACCTGGCACGCGCGGTCGGCGCGCGCGTGACGGCGTACGCGTGCCTGCCGCAGTATCCGTACTCGCCGTTTTCCGAAGTGATCATCGAGCCGCCCGCCGATTTCCGCGCGCGCAGCGAGCGCGAGGCGCGTGCGCACCTCGACGAGGTGGAGGCCGCCGCGCAGGCGGCCGGCGTCGCCTGCGACACGTGGACGAGCGTCCACCCGTCGCCGTATCTCGGCATCATCGAGGCGGCCGAACGCGGCGGCTGCGACGTGATCTTCATGGCGTCCCACGGACGCCGCGGGCTCGGCAGCCTGCTGATCGGCAGCGAGACGCAGCGCGTGCTGACCCATACGAAAATTCCGGTGATCGTTTATCGGTAGGGCATCGCCGCCCGTGGCTGCACGGGCAGCGTCGCAAAAAAAGGCGCGCCGGACGAAGCCGGCGCGCATCGTTGCAGGCGGCCCGCAGGCCGCGCGGCCGGTCGCGCGATTGGTATCGCGCGCCTGCCGTCTCCTCCCTGATTGTTGTCCGGTGGCCGGTGCCGCGCCGTGATGAGGCGCGCACCGGCGTGACGCCTGTGCGTGTTACGCGACCTTCTTGCCGTCGAAGAACTGTTCGTCTTCGGTCGAGCCGTGCAGCGCGGTCGTCGACGCTTCGCGCTCGACCGTCTGCGTCACTGCGTCGAAGTAGCCGGTGCCGACTTCGCGCTGGTGCTTGACGGCCGTGAAGCCCTTGTCGGCTGCCGCGAACTCGGCCTGCTGCAGTTCGACGAATGCGCTCATCTGCGTACGGGCATAGCCGTGCGCGAGGTTGAACATCGAGTAGTTCAGCGCATGGAAGCCCGCCAGCGTGATGAACTGGAACTTGTAGCCCATCGCGCCGAGTTCCTTCTGGAACTTCGCGATCGTCGCGTCGTCGAGGTTCTTCTTCCAGTTGAACGACGGCGAGCAGTTGTACGACAGCAGCTTGCCCGGGAACTGCTTGTGGATCGCTTCCGCGAACTTCTTCGCGTACTCGAGATCGGGCTTGCCCGTTTCGCACCAGATCAGGTCGGCGTACGGCGCGTACGCGAGGCCGCGCGAGATCGCCTGGCCAAGGCCCGGCTTCGTGCGGAAGAAGCCTTCCACCGTGCGCTCGCCCGTCAGGAACGGCTTGTCGTTGTCGTCGACGTCGGACGTGATCAGGTCGGCCGCTTCCGCGTCGGTGCGCGCGACCAGCACGGTCGGCGTGCCCATCACGTCGGCCGCGAGACGGGCGGCCGACAGCTTCGCGACGGCTTCGCGCGTCGGCACGAGCACCTTGCCGCCCATGTGGCCGCACTTCTTCACCGACGCGAGCTGGTCCTCGAAGTGGACGCCCGAAGCGCCGGCCTCGATCATCGCCTTCATCAGTTCGAACGCGTTCAGCACGCCGCCGAAACCGGCTTCCGCGTCGGCGACGATCGGTGCGAAGAAGTCGACATAGCCCTCGTCGCCCGGGTTCTTGCCTTCCGACCACTGGATCTGGTCGGCGCGCGTCAGCGTGTTGTTGATGCGCTTCACGACGAGCGGCACCGAGTTCGCGGGGTACAGCGACTGGTCCGGGTACATTTCGCCCGCGACGTTCGCGTCGCCGGCCACTTGCCAGCCGGACAGGTAGATGGCCTTCAGGCCGGCCTTCACCTGCTGCATCGCCTGGTTGCCGGTCAGCGCGCCGAGTGCGTTGACGAACGGCTCGTGATTGATGAGGCTCCACAGCTTTTCCGCGCCGCGCTTGGCCAGCGTGTGCTCGATCGGGACCGAGCCGCGCAGGCGGACCACGTCCTCGGCCGAGTAGCCGCGCTTGATGCCCTTCCAGCGCGGATCGGTTTCCCATTGCTTTTGCAGTTCCTGTGCCTGTTGCTGACGCGACATGATGAGCTCCTTGATGCGGTGTGTTGCCTGATGTGCCGAATCCGACGATCGTGATGCGGTTCCCGAAGCGGGGCGCGAGGCATTCCGTTTCGCGAGGTCTTGTATAAGAGTCTAGGCAAATCGGCAGGCGCGAGACAGGGGGCTTGTCCGTCGAGCGGGTAAATTTTTAAGTGTTTTAAATCAAACACTTGCATTTCTTATTTCGAGATAAGAAACGCTTTTTTTCATCCCGCAATCGTGCGGGTTGTGCCGTGCAGCATGATTTTTTACGACGCAAAAAATTTTTCCGCATCGTGAAATGTGGGGCGGGACGAAAAAAAACCGGCGCAGGTGCGCCGGTTGGCTGGATGGGTAGGCGCCCATCCGTGGGGCGGCGGCGAGGCGCCGCCCGTGCGTGCTTACGACGCGGAGTTGCTGCGGCGCGGGCCGCCGCTGCGCTGACCGTCGCGACGCGGGCCGCCGTCACGGCTGCCACCCGGCTTGCCGCTCCAGCCGCCGCCATTGCCGCCGCCGTAGCTGCGGCCGTTGCCGCCACCGTTGCCGCCATAACCGCCGCCCGGCTTGCCGCCGAAACGTCGACCACCGCCGTTGCCGCCGCCCGGACGGCCGCGGCCGCCGGTGCCGCCGTTACGCGGGGGCGCCTTGCGCGGCTCGAAACCTTCGATCACGTTGACCGGCAGCGGCGCGCGCACGAAGCGCTCGATGCGCTTGAGCGCGCCTTGCTCGGCGTGGTGCACGAGGCTCACCGCCGTGCCCGAACGGCCTGCACGGCCGGTACGGCCGATACGGTGCACGTAGTCTTCCGCGAACTTCGGCAGGTCGTAGTTGAACACGTGCGTGATGCCCGGGATGTCGATGCCGCGCGCCGCGACGTCGGTGGCCACCAGCACGCGCACACGGCGCTCGCGCAGCGCACGGATCGTGCGGTTGCGCGCGCCCTGCGGCAGGTCGCCGTGCAGCGCAGCCGATTCGAAGCCTGCGTCGGCGAGACGGCCGGCGAGCTGGTCGGCGTCGATCTTCGTTGCCGTGAAGATGATCGCCTGGTCGAGCGCGTCGTCGCGCAGCAGGTGATCGAGCAGGCGATCCTTGTGGTCGCGGTCGTCGACGTAGTGCACGGTCTGCGCGATGTTGGCGCGCGACTCGAGGCGCTGCTGGATCTCGATGCGTTCCGGATCCTTCAGCAGGCGGCTCGTCAGCGAACCGATCTTGCCGTCGAGCGTGGCCGAGAACAGCATCGTCTGGCGCGACTCGGGCGTGGCGGCGACGATCGTTTCGATGTCTTCGATGAAGCCCATGTCGAGCATGCGGTCGGCTTCGTCGAGCACGAGCATCTTCAGTTCCGACAGGTCGATACGGCCGCGCTCGAGGTGATCGAGCAGGCGGCCCGGCGTGGCGACCAGGATTTCCGGGTTCTTCGCGAGCAGCATCAGCTGCTGGCCGTAGGCGACGCCGCCGAGGATGCTGACCGTACGCAGGCGCTTCAGGTGCTTGCCGTACGTCGATGCGGCCGTGGTGACCTGCATCGCGAGTTCACGGGTCGGCGTCAGCACGAGCAGGCCCGGGCGCGCGACGGGTTGCGGGCGGCGCGCACGGCGGTCGCCCTGGTTCGGTTCACGCGGCGTGCGCGGTTGCTGCGCCTGCGTCTTCTGGAGCTGCGCGAAACGTTCGATCGCGGGCAGCATGAATGCGGCGGTCTTGCCCGAACCGGTCGGGCTGGACACCAGCAGGTCGCGGCCGGCGATGCCGGCCGGAATCGCGCGCTGCTGGACCGGCGTCGGCTTCACGTAGCCGGCGGCCTGCAGCGCGGAGACGATCTCCGGCGACAACCCGAGCGACGCGAAGCTCGGCTCGTCCGACGCCGGTTCGACCGCGGCCGGTGCGGCGGCGTCGTCGAGACCGAGCGCCTGGTCGGCGATCGCGTTGAGCGGGCTGGAGTTGATGCTCGAAGTCATAACAATCCTTGAAACACAGTGGGTGAAACGTCGGCGCCAATCGCGCATACCCAAGTCGTCGGATTCAGCGAGCAAATCGGGAAACGGGTGCAATCCGCCGAACCGTCGGCGGATGAGGCATTAGAAGCTGTTTTGGGTGCGGCGCGCTTCAGGAGCGGGGCCGCCAGCCTAGTTGACGACCGCAAGGGTCGAAGCAGGAGGGGACAGGTTCTAAACCGGATTGGAGCTTAACGCTACGAGGCGTCTTGCCGGAACGGCTTGAAGCCGAGCGCGGGGGGTGACGCAGGCAGCATTATAAAGAGATTTGCTGCGCTGCGCCAGTGATTTGATTGCCTATTGTGCCGGCGGGCGATTCGGTCAGGAAGCCGTGCCGTTTTTCAGCGATTCGACGAGTTCGACGTACTGCTGCTTGGCCGCATCCGGCGACGTGCCCTTCAGCGCGTCCCACGCGTCGTACTTGTACTTGCCGACGATGTCGGTGAAGCCCGGCTTGTCGCCGTGCGCGTCGCCATCGGTCGCCTGCTTGAAGAGCGCGTAGAGGCGCAGCAGGGTCAGGTTGCCTGGGCGTTCGGTCAGTTGCTTGACGTCGATCTGGGCCTGGTCGAATTGGGCGGTGAGGTCGCTCATCGGGTGTCTCCGTAAGGGTTTCAGGTCGGGCGATCTTAACAAGCGGACCGCCGCGCGGGGTCGAGCGATCCTTCCAAACCGCCGCCGGTGCCGCGCGGGCGCACAGATCGGTCCCGATCGCCCGTTGGAGCGGGGCGCCGCATTACAATGTCGGCCATGACGCAAACAGTGCTCCTCGCCATCGATACGTCGACCGAATACTGCTCGGTCGCGCTGCTGCGCTCGGCCCACGCCGATGACGCCGTTTCCTCTCCGCAAACCTGGGTCCGCCACGAACCGACGGGCGCCGTGTCGAGCACGCGCGTGCTGCCGGCGATCCAGGAACTCTTCGCCGAATCCGGGCTGACGCTCGCCGACTGCGACGCGATCGCGTTCGGCGCGGGCCCCGGCTCGTTCACGGGCCTGCGCACCGCGACGGGCATTACGCAGGGCCTCGCATTCGGCGGCGGGTTGCCGGTCGTGCCGATCGGCACGCTGCTCGCGTGCGCCGAGCACGCGCGGTTGCGCGCACCCGGCACGACCCGCGTGCTGGCCGCGCTGGACGCGCGGATGGACGAAGCCTACTGGGCCGATTTCGAATGGGACGACGGCGCCGGCGACTGGCGCACGCTGCATCCGGCTTCGCTCGATGCACCGGGCGCCGTCGGCGTGCCCGATGTGCCGTTCACGCTCGCGGGCAATGCGGCCGCCGCGTTCGGCGCGCAGTTGCCGGCCGCGTCGCGTGCGGCCGTAATCGACAGCGACGCGATGCCGCATGCGCTCGCGGTCGCGCATGCCGCGCTGCGCGCGTTCCGCGCCGGGCGGGCGGTGCCGGCCGATCAGGCTGCGCCTGAATACGTGCGCGACAAGGTCGCGCAGACGACCGCCGAGCGCATCGCGGCACGCGCCGCGCAGACGGGCGGAGCGAAGGGATGACGGGTGTCTTGCTGAGCGACCGCTATCTGGCGCCGATGACGGACGCCGATCTCGACGAGGTCGTCGCGATCGAGCGCGTCGCGTACGAATTCCCGTGGAGCCGCGGCAACTTCGAGGATTCGTTGCGCAACGGCTACCTGGGCGTGTGCCTGCGGCACGTGACGGGGGCGCTCGTCGGCTATTGCGTGCTGATGCCCGTGGTCGACGAAATGCACCTGCTGAACCTGTGCGTCGCGCCGGCCGCGCAGCATGCGGGCGCGGGCCTTGCGCTGCTGCGCGAGGCCGTGCGAATTTCGCGCGCGGAGCGGCTCGACGGCATGCTGCTCGAGGTGCGGCCGTCCAATCCGCGCGCAATCCAGCTGTACGAGCGGTTCGGTTTCGTGACGATCGGCCGCCGCAAGAACTACTATCCGGCGAAGCATCGCAGCCGGGAGGACGCGATCGTGATGCGTCTGACGTTGAACAAGGACGAGGGGGACGCGCATGGCGTGGGCTGAAGCGGCGCTCGAGGAACTGGGCCTCGCGCAGATCTGGGTGCGGCGCGGGCAGCGCGCGGATGAAGGCGCGGCGGCCGAAGCGCCCGCCATGCCGCAAGCCGGTGCGGCGGGCAGCGCCGCCGCCGGCGGGGACGAACGACCGGCGCGCCAGGCACGTCAGCCGGTGCAGGACGACAGGCCGGCGGCGGATGTGCGTGCCGCCGATGCCGCACCGGCGCGAGTGTTCGAGCGCGATCGCGTGCCCGTGCCGGTTGCCGCGGCCGGCACGATGCCGCCGATGGACGACGCGCCGCTTGCCGGCGCCGACGATTTCGCGTGGTTCGACGCGGCGCCGCCGGGTGATCCCGTGCCCGTGCCGGCCGCCGAATCGCGCCCCGCCGGCACGCCGGTTGCCGCGCTCGACTGGGACGCGCTGGCCGCGCGCGTGGCCGACTGCACGCTGTGCCGTCTGTGCGAGAAGCGGACCAACACCGTGTTCGGCGTCGGCGACCGCGAAGCCGACTGGATGCTGATCGGCGAGGCGCCGGGCGAAAACGAGGACAAGCAGGGCGAGCCGTTCGTCGGCCAGGCCGGCAAGCTGCTCGACAACATGCTGCAGTCGCTGTCGCTCAAGCGCGGCGACAACGTATACATCGCGAACGTGATCAAGTGCCGCCCGCCCGGCAACCGCAACCCGGAACCGGACGAGGTCGCGAACTGCGAGCCTTATCTGCAGCGCCAGGTCGCGCTCGTGAAGCCGAAGCTGATCGTCGCGCTCGGTCGATTCGCCGCGCAGACGCTGCTGAAGACGGACGCGAGCATCGCGTCGCTGCGCGGTCGCGTGCATGCGTACGAAGGCGTGCCGGTGATCGTCACCTATCATCCGGCATACCTGCTGCGCAGCCTGCAGGACAAGTCGAAGGCGTGGGCCGACCTGTGCCTGGCGCGCGACACGTTCCAGCGTGCAGAGGGCGCCGACACGAGCGGGCCGGCCGGGCAATGACGACCGGCGCGGCGTACGCATTCGTCGATACGCTGCGCGACGCCGCGGTGCGCGACCTGGGCTGGCTGCTGGCCAGCCCGAGCCTGCTGACCGCGGTGCCGGGCGCGCCGCTTGCGCGACCGTGGCCGGATGCGGCCGGGCGCTCGGCCGTTCAAGCGTGGCTCGCCGCGCTCGATGCGCAGCCCGAGCCGCTGCATCGCGCGCTCGACGGCTTCCGGCCGACCCGGCTCGGCCGTTACGCGGAATGCCTGCTCGAATATTTCCTCACGCACGGCCCGTCGCTGCGGCTCGTCGCGGCCAATCTCCCGCTGCGCAGCAACGGCAGGACGCTCGGCGAAGTCGATTTCCTCGTCGATGCGCCGGACGGGCAGCGCCTGCACTGGGAACTCGCGGTGAAGTGCTATCTGTGCGCACCGGTGCACGAGGGCGCGACGCTCGCCGATTTCGTCGGCCCCAATCTCGTCGACCGGTTCGACCTCAAGCGCAGCCGGCTGCTCGATCACCAGTTGCGGCTCGGCGAGCACGACGGCTTTGCGCGGCTCGGCTATGGCGCACCGTCCGACGCGCAGATGTTCATCAAGGGCTGGCTGTTCTATCCGCACGGCGCGCCGTTGCCGCCGGTGTCAGCGGAAATCGCGCCGGATCATCCGCATGGCTTCTGGCTGACGCACGCGCAGTGGCCGGCGTGGGCGGCCGCGCAGCCTGCCGGCGCCGCGTGGAGCGTGCTGCCGAGGCTGGCGTGGCTCGCGCCGCGATTGACCGCCGCCGGCGCCGGTTTCGCGCCCGAACCGCTGGCGGCCGCGTTGGAACTGCCGCACGTGTTGACGACACGCGAGGCGCCGGCGCTGATCGGCATCCATGAAAAGGGCAGTGACGGCACATGGCGCGAAAGGGCGCGCGGCTTCGTCGTGCCGGACGACTGGCCGGCACGCGCGCAGGCGTTCGCCGCGCAGGATCACTGACGCCGCTTCAGCCGGCGCTTACCACCAGCGATGGAAGTGATGGACGGGGCCGACGCCGTGGCCGACGTCGAGGCGGCCGCTCGCGGCGATCGCGCCGGTCAGGTAGGTCTTGGCTTCGCGCACCGCGCTTTCGAGGTCGGGCTGCTGCGGCAGCAGGGCGGCGATCGCCGACGACAGCGTGCAGCCGGTGCCATGCGTGTTGCTGACCGGCACGCGCGCACCGTCGAGCCGCACGGTACGCGCCGCTTCGACGAGCCAGTCGGGGCTCGCGGACGCATCGGGCAGGTGGCCACCTTTCATCAGCACGGCGCGCGCGCCTGTTTGCAGCAGCGCCTGGCCTTGCCGGACCATGTCGTCCTCGGTGGCGGCGGGCGCATCGTCCAGCAGGGCGGCCGCTTCGGGCAGGTTCGGCGTGACGACCGTCGCGAGCGACAGCAGCACGTTGCGCAGCGCATCGACCGCGTCGGGCGCGAGCAGCGCGTGCGCGCTCTTCGAGATCATCACCGTGTCGAGCACGACGAAACGCGGCGCGTAGCGCCGCAGCGCGTCGGCCACCGCGTGGACGATCGCCGCGTTCGCGAGCATGCCGATCTTGACCGCATCGACGCGGATGTCGTCGAACACCGCGTCGAGCTGCGCGGTCACGAACGCGGCGTCCGGCGCATGCACGCCCGTCACGCCGCGCGTGTTCTGCGCGGTCAGCGCGGTGATCACGCTCGCGCCGTATGCGCCGAGCGCGGAAAACGTCTTCAGGTCGGCCTGGATGCCTGCGCCGCCGCCCGAATCGGAGCCGGCGATCGTCAGGATGTTGGGGATCGGATGCGTCATGAGGGCAACGCGCCGGTTCGAAGACCGGCGCCGGCGGACGGAAACGGAAAGTGTAGCCTTAGTGCCGCGATTCGCCGATCAGCGCGACCGAGTCGAACTGGCGCTGGTTCGCCTGGTGGCGGCGCATCACGAGCCACATCGTCAGGCAGACGAACGTGCCGAACAGCACGATCACGACGCCGACCGGCACGTCGAGCCAAACGAGCACCGCATACAGGCACAGCATCACGAGCACCGACAGGTTCTCGTTGAAGTTCTGCACCGCGATCGAGTGGCCGGCCGACAGCAGCACGTGGCCGCGATGCTGCAGCAGCGCGTTCATCGGCACGACGAAGTAGCCCGACAGCGCGCCGACGCACATCAGGAAGATGTACGCGATGATCAGGTAGACGGGCATGCGCAGATGGCCGACGTGCACGGCCCAGTTCGACGGGAACAGGTCGCGCGTGTAGAACGCCATCAGCATCACCGCGATGCCCATGATGATGCCGACGGGCAGCACGGTCAGCGACTTCTTCAGCGGGATGCGCGCGGCGGCGGCGATCGCGCCGGCCGCGACACCGACCGCGACGACGGCCTGCAGGATCGCGCCTTCCGACAGCGACATGCCGAGCGACACTTCGGCCCATTTCAGCACGATGAACTGCAGCGTCGCGCCGGCACCCCAGAACAGCGTCGTGACGGCGAGCGAGATCTGGCCGAGCTTGTCGCGCCACAGCACCATGAAGCAGTCGGCGAAATCCGTGAGCAGCTTGACCGGGCCGCGCTCCTGCTTCGGGTAGCGGGCGCCCGTGTCGGGAATGCGCAGGTTGAACAGTGCGGCGATCACGTAGATCGCCATGATGATCGCCATCGCGGCTTCGGCGGGCGTGCCGATCCAGTCGGGCGTGTGCGCGATCACGTGCGATGCGATGTGCGGGCTGATCAGCGCGCCGCCGAGCACGGTGCCGAGGATGATCGAGCTGACGGTCGTGCCTTCGATCCAGCCGTTCGCGGCGACCAGCCGGTCGGCCGGCAGCAGCTCGGTGAGGATCCCGTATTTGGCGGGCGAGTAGGCCGCGGCGCCGAAGCCGACGATCCCGTATGCGATCAGCGGATGGGCGCCGAACAGCATGATCATGCAGCCGACCACCTTGATCGAGTTGGTGATGAACATCACGCGGCCCTTCGGGCGCGAATCCGCGAACGCACCGACATATGCCGCCAGCACCACGTACGACAACACGAAGAACAGCTTCAGCAGCGGTGTCATCCAGTTGGGGGCGTGGAGGTCTTTCAGCAGGGCGATGGCGGCGATGAGGAGCGCATTGTCGGCCAGCGACGAGAAAAACTGCGCGGCCATGATGGTGTAAAAACCTTTTTTCATCTGATGCGATGCTTTCGTCGCCGGGGCAGGGCCGCGTAGGCCGCCTGGTATGCGATCGGCTTATTCCGTTCGAAATGGGTTGTGCGCACGGCTTTATAACATGAAAATACGCCAATTCGGACTAGCAAGATTCCCCGATCGTTCCGCAAATTGTCGGCTTCGGTGCTCAAAAGGCGCGGTAAGCTGATGATTCGCAAGCGTCTTTACGTAAATTTCCCATGCCGCGCCCGATCTCCGCCACCATCCACACCGCCGCTCTCGCGAACAATCTCTCCGTGGTCCGCCGCTTTGCCGGCCCGTCCAAGGTCTGGGCGGTCGTCAAGGCCAACGCGTACGGCCACGGTCTCGCCCGCGCGTTTCCGGGCCTGCGCGGCACCGACGGCTTCGGCCTGCTCGACCTCGACGAGGCCGTGAAGCTGCGCGAGCTCGGCTGGGCCGGCCCGATCCTGCTGCTCGAAGGCTTCTTCCGCTCGACCGACATCGACGTGATCGACCGCTACAGCCTGACCACCACGGTCCACAACGACGAGCAGATGCGGATGCTGGAAACGGCGCGGCTGTCGAAGCCGGTCAACGTGCAGCTCAAGATGAACAGCGGGATGAACCGGCTCGGCTACATGCCGGAAAAGTACCGCGCGGCGTGGGAGCGCGCCCGCGCGTGCCCCGGCATCGGCCAGATCACGTTGATGACCCATTTTTCGGACGCGGACAACGAGCGCGGCGTCGCCGAGCAGCTCGCGACCTTCGAGCGCGGCGCTGAAAGCATCGCCGGCGCGCGCAGCCTCGCGAATTCGGCGGCCGTGCTGTGGCATCCGGACACGCACTTCGACTGGGTGCGGCCGGGCATCGTGCTGTATGGCGCGTCGCCGTCCGGGCTGTCGGCCGATATCGCCGACACCGGGCTCAAGCCCGCGATGACGCTCGCGTCCGAGCTGATCGCGGTGCAGACGATCGGGAAGGGCCAGGCGATCGGCTACGGTTCGACGTTTTCCGCGCAGGCGCCGATGCGGATCGGCGTCGTCGCGTGCGGCTATGCAGACGGCTATCCGCGCGTCGCGCCCGAAGGCACGCCGGTGATCGTCGACGGCATCCGTACGCGGATCGTCGGCCGCGTGTCGATGGACATGATTACCGTCGACCTGACCCCGTGCCCGCAGGCCGGTGTCGGTGCGCGCGTCGAGCTGTGGGGCAACGCGCTCCCGATCGACGACGTCGCCCGCCAGTGCGGGACGATCGGTTACGAGCTGATGTGCGCGGTCGCCGGCCGCGTGCCCGTGCGAGCGGAATAAGGGCGTCGCGCGTGGCCAAACAGAAAACCGTTTATGTCTGCAGCGAGTGCGGCGGACAGACCCCGAAGTGGCAGGGCCAGTGCCCGTCGTGCCAGGCGTGGAACACGCTGGTCGAATCGGTCGCCGAAACGCCCGCTGCCCATCGTTTCCAGTCGCTCGCGAAGCGGGCGCCCGTGCAGCGTCTCGTCGACATCGAGGCGGCCGACGTGCCGCGCTTCTCGACCGGCATCGGCGAATTCGACCGCGTGCTCGGCGGCGGGCTGGTGCCGGGCGGCGTCGTGCTGATCGGCGG
This sequence comes from Burkholderia sp. BCC1972, assembly GCF_905339605.1. Lineage (NCBI taxonomy): Bacteria > Pseudomonadati > Pseudomonadota > Betaproteobacteria > Burkholderiales > Burkholderiaceae > Burkholderia > Burkholderia sp. BCC1972. The sequence goes on from NZ_CAJPGH010000011.1 coordinate 151,967, forward strand.
CGATCCCGGCATCGGCAAGTCGACACTGCTGCTGCAGTCGCTCGCGGACATCGCGAGCGAGCGGCGCGCGCTCTATATCAGCGGCGAGGAATCGGCCGCGCAGATCGCGTTGCGCGCACAACGGCTTGCGCTGCTCGACGGCGGTGCGCCGGCGGACGAGCTGAAGCTGCTCGCCGAGATCCAGCTCGAGAAGATCCAGGCCGCGATCGACGCGGAGCGGCCGGACGTGGCCGTGATCGACTCGATCCAGACCGTCTATTCGGAAGCGCTCACGTCGGCGCCGGGCTCGGTCGCCCAGGTGCGCGAATGCGCGGCGCAGCTCACGCGCATCGCGAAACAGTCGGGCACCGCGATCATCATGGTCGGGCACGTGACGAAGGAAGGCAACCTGGCCGGCCCGCGCGTGCTCGAGCACATCGTCGACACGGTGCTGTACTTCGAAGGCGACACGCATTCGTCGTTCCGGCTCGTGCGCGCGTTCAAGAACCGCTTCGGTGCGGTCAACGAGCTCGGCGTGTTCGCGATGACCGAGCGCGGGCTGCGCGGCGTCGCGAATCCGTCCGCGCTGTTCCTGTCGCAGCACGAGCAGGTCGTGCCGGGCTCGTGCGTGCTCGTCACGCAGGAAGGCACGCGGCCGCTGCTCGTCGAGGTCCAGGCGCTCGTCGACACTGCGCACGTGCCGAATCCGCGCCGGCTCGCGGTCGGCCTCGAACAGAACCGGCTCGCGATGCTGCTCGCGGTGCTGCACCGGCATGCGGGCATCGCGTGCTTCGACCAGGACGTGTTCCTCAACGCGGTGGGCGGCGTGAAGATCACCGAGCCGGCGGCCGACCTCGCGGTGCTGCTCGCGATCCATTCGTCGATGCGCAACAAGGCGCTGCCGAAGGGGCTGATCGTGTTCGGCGAAGTGGGGCTGGCGGGCGAGATCCGGCCGTCGCCGCGCGGGCAGGAGCGACTGCGCGAGGCGGCGAAGCTCGGCTTCACGTCCGCGCTGATTCCGAAGGCGAATGCGCCGAAGCAGCCGATCGAAGGGCTGAACGTGATGGCCGTCGATCGGCTCGAGCAGGCGATCGACCGCGTGCGCGATCTCGAGTGACCGGCCGCGCCGGCACGCGGGCCGGGCCTGCCGGCGATCTGGCGCGTAATTCGCTGTAAAGAATATGTAGGCTGCTGTAACCCGCCGGACATCGCTTTTCCCTATCCTTTGCCGGATTGTCGAACCGCGCAATGCGAAGGGAACCTATGTTGAAATCGTATGGTGAAGCGCCGGGCGGACGCCTTTACAACCTGCGCGGCTGCCGCGTGTCGGAGCCGATTCGCCAGCCGTGGGGCGGCGGATGCCGGATCGTCGAATGGATCGACGACGAAGGGCGCCTCGCGCGCAAGGTCGTGTCCGAGGACGTGACGGAAGCGGAAGTCGCTGCCGCGATCCGGCGGCCGACCGAGGGGCGCCGGCACCTGATGGGCGACGACGAGCAGATGCCGCGCGATACGCTGCCGCGGCGCTGAGCCGGCGGCGCGGCGAATCGCCGGGCAGCGGCATTCCAGTCAACAGGCCGGGCCAGTGCGCCCGGCCTTGTCGTATCGGGGCAAGGACAAGGCCCGGCGGGGTGTCGATCACCCGCGGCGGCCGGCGCGCCATGCGCGCGTATCGGCCGCGGCGTTCAGCCTCAGCCGATCTGCTCGAGTTCTTCCTGCGCGGCGAGCCAGTCGGCCTCGACCGTCTCGAGGCGCGTGTTGACGTCGCCGAGCTTGCGGATCGCGTCGGTCAGCTCGGTCTTGCGCTCGGCTTCGTAGCTCGCCGGATCGGCGACGAACGCGTCGAGGCGCGCCTTCTCCGCGTGCAGCGTCTCCATTTCCTTTTCGAGCTTCGTGATCCGGTTCTGCAGCGGCTTCTTCAAGACCGACAGGCGTTGCCGTTCCTCGGCAGCCTGCCGCTTCTGGTCCTTGCGGTTGGCCGCGGCGCCGGCGCCCGACGACGCCGCGCTGTCGGCCTTCGCGGCCGCGCGTTGCTCGGCCGCGTGCTGCAGCAGCCAGTCGCGGTAGTCGTCGAGGTCGCCGTCGAACGGTTGCAGCCGGTGCTTCGCGACCAGCATGAACTGGTCGGTCGTCGCGCGCAGCAGGTGGCGGTCGTGCGACACGAGGATCAGCGTGCCTTCGAACTGCGCGAGCGCCATCGTCAGCGCGTGGCGCGTTTCGAGATCGAGGTGGTTCGTCGGTTCGTCGAGCAGCAGCAGGTTCGGCTTCTGCCAGATGATCAGCGCCAGCGCGAGGCGCGCCTTTTCGCCGCCCGAGAACGGGCCGACCGCGCTCGTCGCCATGTCGCCCGAGAAATTGAAGCCGCCGAGGAAGTCGCGCAGTTCCTGCTCGCGCGTGTCGGGTGCGAGCCGCGCCAGGTGCGCGAGCGGCGAATCGTCCTCGCGCAGCGTTTCGAGCTGGTGCTGCGCGAAATAGCCGATCGTCAAACCCTTGCCGTCGCGCACGTGGCCCGACAGCGGCGCGAGCGTGCCGGCCAGCGTCTTGATCAGCGTCGACTTGCCCTGGCCGTTCGCGCCGAGCAGGCCGATGCGCTGGCCGTTCTGGATCGACAGCGCGACGCGCTCGACGATCGGGATGTCCGTTCCGTCGTCGGCATGGTAGCCGCAGCGGACGTCTTCCATCACCATCATCGGATTCGGCGCGGCATCGGGCGTGCGGAATTCGAACGTGAACGGCGACGCGATGTGCGCGGGCGCGATCAGCTCCATCTTCTCGAGCGCCTTCATCCGGCTTTGCGCCTGCTTGGCCTTGGTCGCCTTGGCCTTGAAGCGGTCGACGAAGCTCTGCAGGTGCTCGATCGTCTTTTGCTGCTTTTCGTAGGCGCTTTGCTGCAGCGCGAGTTGTTGCGCGCGCAGCACTTCGAACTGCGAGTAGTTGCCGCCGTAGCGCTTCACCTGGCGGTTTTCCAGGTGCAACGTGACGTTGCAGATCGAGTCGAGGAATTCGCGGTCGTGCGAAATCACGACGAGCGTGCCGGGGTAGCGGTGCAGCCAGTCCTCGAGCCAGACGATCGCGTCGAGGTCGAGGTGGTTCGTCGGTTCGTCGAGCAGCAGCAGGTCGGAGCGGCACATCAGCGCCTGCGCGAGGTTCAGGCGCATGCGCCAGCCGCCGGAGAAGCTGGCCACGGATTCGCGCGTCTGCGCGAGCGTGAAGCCGAGGCCGAGCAGCAGCGCTTCGGCGCGGGCCGGTGCGGTGTAGCCGTCGGCGTCGGCGAACGCCGCGTGCGCGTCGGCCTCGGCGGCGCCGTCATGCGCGGCCGAAGCGGCGGCGATGCGCGCCTCGATCTCGCGCAGCGCGGCGTCGCCGTCGAGCGTGTAGTCGAGCGCCGAGCGCTCGACGGCGGGCGTTTCCTGCGACACATGGGCGATCCGCCACGACGGCGGCATCGAGAAATCGCCTCCGTCGGAATGCAGCTCGCCGCGCAGGACGGAAAACAGCGTCGACTTGCCGGCGCCGTTCGCGCCGATCAGGCCGGCCTTCTCGCCGGGATTGAGCACGAACGACGTCGACTCGAACAGCGGCTTGGTGCCGCGTGCAAGGCTGAACTGATTGAAACGGATCACGGCGGAAATGACTGGCCAAAACCGCTATTCTAGACTGCGCGCCGGTCGCGCCGGGCATTGGCCGCTCGGCGGATGCCGCAACGGCGCAATTTCGCCTAGACTCCACGTCGATCCGGTTTCATAAAAGGAGTGCCCGATGTCCACCCTGTATTCGTTCAGCGCAGAGACGCTCGCCGGTGCGCCGGTATCGCTCTACGCGTATCGCGGCAAGGTGCTGCTGATCGTCAATACCGCGAGCGAGTGTGGTTTCACGCCGCAGTACGCGGGCCTGCAGAAGCTGTACGACCAGTACGCGGCGCGCGGCTTCTTCGTGCTCGGTTTCCCGTGCAACCAGTTCGGCAAGCAGGAGCCGGGCGACGCTGCGCAGATCGGCGCGTTCTGCGAGCGCAACTACGGCGTCACGTTCCCGATGTTCGCGAAGATCGACGTGAAGGGCGATCATGCGCATCCGCTGTACCGCTACCTGACCGACGAGGCGCCCGGCATTCTCGGCCTCAAGGCGATCAAGTGGAATTTCACGAAATTCCTGGTCGATCGCGACGGGCGTATCGTCAAGCGCTACGCGCCGTCGACGAAGCCCGACGAAATCGCCGCGGATATCGACAAGCTGCTGTGAGGGCGGCGGGCGGCGCCAGCGCCGCCCCGGCCGTTACAGGATCGGCGCGAACAGCCGCGCGACGTGCATCGCGATGCGCCGCCACGCGGGCGACTGGCGATATTCGTTCGCATCGACCTCGTATGCCTGCGCGAAGTCGGCATCGAGCATCGTCTCGACTTCGCCGGCGAACGCGCGGTCGACGGTCAGCACCATCACCTCGAAATTGAGCCGGAACGAACGGTTGTCGAGGTTCGCGCTGCCGATCGCCGCCGCGATAGCGTCGATCAGCACGACCTTCTGGTGCAGGAAGCCCGGCCGGTAGCGGAACACCTTCACGCCCGCATCGACGAGGTCGCGCGCGTACAGCTTCGACGCCTCGAACACCACGTAGTGATCGCGCCGGCTCGGGATCAGGATGCGCACGTCGACGCCGCGCATCACCGCGAGCTTCAGCGCGGAGATCACGGCTTCGTCGGGGACGAGATACGGCGTGGTGATCCAGACCCGCTCGCGCGCGGCATTGATCGATTCGACGAAGAACAGCGAGCCGGTTTCCTGCTTGTCGGCCGGCCCCATCGGCACCGCGAGGCAATGCATGCCGTCGCCGGGCTGCGCGGGCGGCGGCAGCGCGATCGGCGGCAGCTTCTGCGTGGCCCAGTGCCAGTCCTCGGCGAATACGTACTGGATGCTCGCGACCACCGGGCCGCGGATCTCGATGTGCGTGTCGCGCCAGGGTGACAGGCGCGGCTTCGCGCCGAGATACTCGACGCCGACGTTGTGACCGCCGACGAACGCGCGATTGCCGTCGACGACGACGATCTTGCGATGGTTGCGGAAGTTCAGCTGGAAGCGGTTGACGAACTTCCGGTTGGTCGCGAACGGATGGACTTCGACGCCGCCCCGGCGCAACGTGTCGACATAGCTGTGCGGCAGGTCGAAGCTGCCGATGCTGTCGTACAGCAGGCAGCAGCGCACGCCGGCCGCCGCGCGTGCGAGCAGCGAGTCGCGCAGCATCCGGCCGAGCGCGTCGTCGCGCACGATGAAGAACTGAACGAGCACGTAGTCGCGCGCCGCGTCGATCGACGACAGGATGGCGGAGAACGTCGCGTCGCCGTTCACGAGCGTGCGCACCGAGTTGCCGCCGAGGAACGGCATGCCGCCGAGTCGCGTGAGCGCGAGCACGGCAGCTTGGCCGAGCGCGTCGGCGGCCGGCCCGTCGGTCGCGTCGGTAGCGCGCCACGGCGAGCGTGGCGTGTGCGTGCGCAACATTTCCAGCTCGTGGCGCCGCGCGTCGACGTAGCCGGAGAACTTGCTGCGGCCGAGGAACAGGTACGGCACGAGCGTCAGGTACGGCATGGCCGCGAGCGAGACGGCCCACGCGATCGCGCCTTGCGACGTGCGCGTGTTCATGATCGCGTGGCACGCCGCGACGATCCCGAGCACGTGGATGGTCAGGATCAGGGTGCCGAGATGTAGCCAGTCGAGGGTCATGGGCGCGTGACGGACTCCTGAAGTCGGGCGGCCGGGCGGCCGCCTACGCGCATCTTACCCAACCGTGCGGCGCAATGGTGCGCCGCACGGCGGGCGGGCCGGAAGGGCTCAGGCCTTGCGCGGCAGGTCCGACGCCTGGATCAGGAACACGGCGTCGTCGCCCGCGCTGGTGGGCAGCCACGTGAGTTCGAGGCCGCCGAACGCGGCTTCGACGTTCTCGCGCTCGTTGCCGATCTCGACGACGAGCACGCCGTCGTCGTGCAGCCAGCGGTGCGCTTCGGCGACGATGCGTCGCACGATGTCCATGCCGTCGTCGCCGCCCGCGAGCGCCATCTCCGGCTCGTGCCGGTATTCGGGCGGCAGCGCGGCCATCGACGATGCGTTCACGTACGGCGGGTTCGTCAGGATCACGTCGTAGCGCGAGCCCGGGTCGGTGCGGAAGGCGGGCAGCGGGGCGTAGAGGTCGCCGCGGTGCAGCCCGATGCGGTCTTCGAGACCGTAGTCGCGCACGTTGATCTCGGCGACTTCGAGCGCCTTGTCCGACAGGTCGACCGCGTCGATCTCGGCGTTCGGGAACGCGCTTGCCGCCAGGATCGCGAGGCAGCCGGAACCGGTGCACAGTTCGAGCACCGCGCCGACCTGTTCGGGATCGGCGACATACGGCTGCAGCCCGTCGTCGAGCAGTTCGCCGATGAACGAGCGCGGCACGATCACGCGTTCGTCGACGTAGAAGCGGTGGCCGTGCATCCACGCTTCATGCGTGAGGTACGCGGCCGGCACGCGATCGGTCGCGCGCCGCTCGATCACCGCGAGCACGGCCGCGATCTCGTCGGGCAAGAGGCGCGCGTCGAGGAACGGCTCGAGCGTGTCGAGCGGGAGGTCGAGCGTGCGCAGCACGAGGTAGGCCGCTTCGTCGTACGCGTTGTCGGAGCCGTGGCCGAACGCGAGCTTCGCCTTCGAGAAGCGCGTGACCGCGTAGCGCAGCAGGTCGCGGACAGTGGCAAAAGGTGTCGTCATGCGGGGCTCCATCAGGCGATCAGTTGTTCGAGCACGCGGCGGTACACGTTCTTCAGCGGATCGACGAAGCGCACTTCGATGTGCTCGTCGATCTTGTGGATGCTGCCGTTCGGCGGGCCGAATTCGATCACTTGCGGGCAGATGCGCGCGATGAAGCGGCCGTCCGACGTGCCGCCCGTCGTCGACAGCTCGGTCGTGATGCCGGTCTCAGTGCGGATCGCGTTTTCCAGCGCGCCCGACAGCTCGCCGCGCGGCGTGAGGAACGGCAGGCCGCTGACCGACCACTTCAGCGTGTATTCGAGGCCGTGCTTGTCGAGGATCGCGTGCACGCGTGCCTGCAGGCCCTCGACCGTGCTGGCGGTCGAGAAGCGGAAGTTGAACAGCAGGTCGGCGTGGCCGGGGATCACGTTGGTCGCGCCGGTGCCTGCGTGCAGGTTCGACACCTGCCAGGTGGTCGGCGGGAAGTATTCGTTGCCTTCGTCCCACTGCTCGGCGGCGAGCTCGGCGAGCGCCGGCGCGAGCAGGTGGATCGGGTTCTTCGCGAGGTGCGGATACGCGATGTGGCCCTGCACGCCCTTGACGACCAGTTCGCCCGACATCGACCCGCGGCGGCCGTTCTTGACGACGTCGCCGAGCTCGGCGGTCGACGTCGGCTCGCCGACGATGCAGTAGTCGAGGCGCTCGCCGCGTGCCTGCAGCAGTTCGACGACCTTCACGGTGCCGTCGGTGGCCGGGCCTTCCTCGTCGCTCGTGATCAGGAACGCGATCGCGCCGCGGTGGCCGGGGTGGGCCGCGACGAATTCCTCGGACGCGACGACGAACGCCGCGAGCGACGTCTTCATGTCGGCCGCGCCGCGTCCGTACAGCTTGCCGTCGCGATGGGCGGGAATGAACGGCGGCGAGGTCCACTGCTCGAGCGGGCCGGTCGGCACGACGTCGGTGTGGCCCGCGAACGCGAGCAGCTTGCCGTCGCGGCCGTCGGTGCCGCGCTTGACGGCCCACAGGTTGGTCACGCCGTGCGACGCGATGGTTTCGCACTCGAAGCCGAGCGCGGCGAGGCGCTCGGTCATGATCTGCTGGCAGTGCTGGTCGTCGGGCGTCACGGACGCGCGGGCAATCAGCTGTTCGGTAAGGGCTAGGGTGGCGGACATGGTTCGGACCACTTTCGATAAAAAATGCCGGCGCGGTGGCCGGCAGCGACAGGACGTCGGGCTGCGCCGGCGGGCGCAGCGCGGGCGACCCTATGCGGCAAACAGCGCCGCGTATTGATCGGCCACGAAGCCGAGCGATTTCACGCGGCCGTTGACGACGAGCACGGGGCGCTTGATGACCGACGGCTTGTGGATCATCAGTGCGACCGCGCCGGTCTTCGTTTCGGCCGCGGCCTTCATCGCGTCGTCCAGGCCGCGCCACGTCGTGCCGCGCTTGTTGACGAGCGCGTCGAGCGACACGTCCTTCAGCCAGTCTTCGACCAGCGGCGCGCTGACGCCGAGCTTCTTGAAGTCGTGAAACTCGAACTCGACGCCGTGATCGTCGAGCCACACGCGGGCCTTCTTCACGGTGTCGCAGTTCGGAATGCCGTAGACGACCACGGTGCGCGGCTTGGCCATCAGTCGCCTCGCAGCAGCTCGTTCAGGCCGACCTTCGCACGCGTCTTCGCGTCGACCTTCTTGACGATCACCGCGCAGTACAGGCTGTGCGAACCGTCCTTCGACGGCAGGTTGCCGGCGACGACGACCGAGCCGGCCGGGATGCGGCCGTAGCTGACTTCGCCCGTCTCGCGGTCGTAGATCTTCGTGCTCTGGCCGAGGTACACGCCCATCGAGATCACCGAGTTTTCCTCGACGATCACGCCTTCGACGACTTCCGAGCGCGCGCCGATGAAGCAGTTGTCTTCGATGATGACCGGGTTCGCCTGCAGCGGCTCGAGCACGCCGCCGATGCCGACGCCGCCCGACAGGTGCACGTTCTTGCCGATCTGCGCGCACGAGCCGACCGTCGCCCACGTGTCGACCATCGTGCCTTCGTCGACGTATGCGCCGATGTTGGTGTACGACGGCATCAGCACGACGTTCTTCGCGATGAACGAGCCGCGGCGCGCGATGGCCGGCGGCACGACGCGGAAGCCGCCCGCGGCGAAATCTTCAGCCGTGTAGTTCGCGAACTTCGACGGCACCTTGTCGTAGAACTGCGAGTAGCCGCCGGCCGGCATCGGTGCGTTGTCTTCCAGGCGGAACGACAGCAGCACGGCCTTCTTCAGCCACTGGTGCACGGTCCAGTTGCCGTCGATCTTCTCGGCAACGCGCAGCGCACCTTTGTCGAGTTGCTCGATCGCGTGAGCGACGGCCTCGCGGACGTCGGCGGGCGCGGCCTTCGGCGACAGCTCGGCGCGGTTGTCCCAGGCGGTATCGATGATTTGCTGAAGTTGTTGCGACATGTTCGTTTTCGCAGGAGATGGATGGAATTGATCGGGATGGACGATTACCGCGCGAGAGCCCGGCAGAAATCGACGATGCGTTGCGCGCCCTCGACGCATTCGGGGGTGCCCGCGACGAGCGCGATCCGGATGAAATCGCGGCCCGGATTCGACCCGTGCGCATCGCGCGCCAGGTACGAGCCGGGCAGAACCGTCACATTATAGTCGGCGTACAGGCGGCGGGCGAACTCGGTGTCCGACAGCCCGGTGCGCGACACGTTGGCCCACAGGTAGAACGCGGCATCGGGCAGTTTCACGTCGATCACGTCGGCGAGCATCGGCGTGACCGTATTGAACTTCTGCAGGTACAGCGCGCGGTTCTCGCGCACGTGCGCCTCGTCGTTCCACGCGGCGATGCTCGCGTGCTGCCAGACCGGCGACAGCGCCGCGCCGTGGTACGTGCGGTACAGCAGGAATTGCTTCAGCAGCGCCGCGTCGCCTGCGACGAAGCCCGAGCGCATGCCCGGCACGTTCGAGCGCTTCGACAGGCTCGACAGCATCACGAGGCGCTCGAAGCCGCGGCCGAGGCGGTGCGCGGCCTCGAGGCCGCCGAGCGGCGGCGCCGCTTCGTCGAAATAGATTTCCGAATAGCACTCGTCGGACGCGATCACGAAACCGTGGCGGTCGGACAGCGCGAACAGTTCGCGCCAGTCGTCGAGCGTCAGCACGGCGCCCGTCGGGTTGCCCGGCGAGCACACGTACAGCAGCTGCGTGCGCGCCCAGACTTCATCGGGCACGGCCGCGTAGTCGCACGCGAAGTTGCGGGTCGGGTCGCTGTTCGCGAAATAGGGTTCGGCACCGGCCAGCAGCGCCGCGCCTTCGTAAATTTGATAGAAAGGATTCGGACAGAGTACGATCGCCTTCTCGCCCTGCGCGGCCGGGCGCGCGTCGATCACGGTCTGCGCGAGCGAGAACAGCGCCTCGCGCGACCCCGACACGGGCAGCACCTGCGTGGCCGGATCGATCGCCGGCAGCCCGTAGCGGCGCTCGAGCCAGTGTGCGATCGACGTGCGCAGCGCATCCGAGCCGGCCGTGGCCGGGTACGACGCGAGACCGTCGAGCGCGGCCACCACGGCGTCGCGGATCAGCGCCGGCGTCGGGTGTTTGGGCTCGCCGATGCCGAAGCTGATCGGTTTGAGGTCGCCGGAAGGCGTCACGTCCTTGAACAGGGCGCGCAGCTTTTCGAAGGGATAGGGCTGGAGCGAGTCGAGTCGAGGGTTCACGGGCGAAGCGGCCATCGCGGCCGGTTGGTGCGAAAGAAGCGGCGGGCGTGCCGCGCGGCTGCGAACGGGCGCCGGTGGCGCGCGGGTCGCAGCGGACGATTATAGCGTGACGGAAGGCGGTCACGGCCTGCCGGAACGGCGGCCGGGCCGGCCGAATAAAGGGTATCGAACCAAATGAATAACGCAGTACGCGGCAGCCTGCCGACGCTGGCCATCCTGATCGGCGCGTCGGTATGGGGCCTGATCTGGTATCCGTTGCGGATCCTCGCTTCGCTCGGCGTGACGGGCACGCTCGCGAGCGCGCTGACGAGCCTCGTGGCGTTCCTGTTCGTGGTCGTCGCGCGGCATCGCACCATCGCGACGCTGCGCTGGCACTGGGTGCTGCCGGGCATCGCGGTGACGGCCGGCGTGACGAACCTCGGCTTCGTCTGGGGCACGATCCACGGCGAGGTCTTGCGCGTGATGCTGCTGTTCTACCTGACCCCGGCGTGGACCGCGATCTACGCGCACTTCCTGCTGCGCGAGCGGCTGACCTGGGCCGGCGCGGGGCTCGCGGCGCTGTCGATCGGCGGCGCGATGCTGATGCTGTGGTCGCCGCAGCTCGGCCTGCCGCTGCCGGCCAATCCGGCCGAATGGGCCGGCCTCGCGGCCGGGCTGAGCTTCGCGATGAGCAACGTGCTCGTGATCAAGGCGAGCCGCGAGCTGCCGGAGATGCGCGCGGAAATGCGCACCGCGACGCTGTTCGGCGGCGCGGCCGTGTTCGGTGCGATCGCGTCGCTGTTCGAGGGGCTGCCGGCCGCGCCGGCGGGCGGCCAGCTCGGGGTGGCCGTGCTGATCATCGCGGCGATCGGCGTGACGATGGCGTCGAACAACCTGCTCGTGCAATATGGCCTCGCGCGGGTGCCGGCGAACCGGGCGTCGATCATCATGCTGTTCGAGATCGTGATCACCGCGCTGTCGGCGTGGGTGTTCGCCAGCGAGCTGCCGACCGCGCGCGAATGGGCCGGCGGCGTGTGCATCGTGCTGGCGACGCTGCTGTCGAGCCGGGTCCATCGGGCCGCGCCCGCACCGGGCAAACCCGGCGACGGTCGGGACGGCGCACGCGCGATGGTATGATGGAAGCCGTTTGCGGGGCCCAACGCTGTATGCGCGCGGCCCCGTTTTTGAATTCCGGGGCGCGTCGCGCGCATGGGCCGTCCGGCCCCGCGCAGTGCGGCCCCGTCCGTTTCACACCTTCTTCACATCCGATACCGCCGTGCGTCTGAGCTCGATCAAACTCGCTGGCTTCAAATCCTTCGTCGATCCCACGCATTTCCAGGTTCCGGGCCAGCTTGTCGGCGTGGTAGGCCCGAACGGGTGCGGCAAGTCCAACATCATCGATGCCGTGCGCTGGGTGCTCGGCGAGTCGCGCGCCTCCGAGCTGCGCGGCGAGTCGATGCAGGACGTGATCTTCAACGGCTCGACCGCACGCAAGCCCGGCAGCCGGGCCAGCGTCGAGCTGATCTTCGACAACTCCGACGGCCGTGCGGCCGGGCAGTGGGGCCAGTACGGCGAGATCGCCGTGAAGCGCGTGCTGACGCGCGACGGCACCTCGAGCTACTACATCAACAACCTGCCGGCGCGCCGCCGCGACATCCAGGACATCTTCCTCGGCACGGGCCTCGGGCCGCGTGCGTACGCGATCATCGGGCAGGGCATGATCGCGCGGATCATCGAGGCGAAGCCGGAAGAGCTGCGCGTATTCCTCGAGGAAGCCGCCGGCGTGTCCAAGTACAAGGAACGCCGCCGCGAAACCGAGAACCGCCTGCACGACACGCGCGAGAACCTGACGCGCGTCGAGGACATCGTCCGCGAACTCGGCGCGAACCTCGAGAAGCTCGAGGCGCAGGCCGTCGTCGCGACCAAGTACAAGGAACTCGTCGCCGACGGCGAGGAGAAGCAGCGTCTCTTGTGGCTGCTGCGCAAGAACGAGGCCGCCGGCGAGCAGCAGAAGCAGCAGCGCGCGATCGAACAGGCACAGATCGACCTCGAGGCGCAGACTGCGAAGCTGCGCGAGGTCGAGGCGCAACTCGAGACGCTGCGCGTCGCGCACTACGCGGCAAGCGACGCGATGCAGGGCGCGCAGGGTTCGCTGTACGAGGCGAATGCCGAAGTGAGCCGCCTCGAGGCCGAGATCAAGTTCATCGTCGAATCGCGCAATCGCGTGCAGGCGCAGATCGCCGCGCTGAACGCGCAGCGCGAGCAATGGCGCGCGCAGGCCGAGAAGTCGCAGGACGAGCTCGAGGAAGCCGAAGAGGCGCGCGCGATGGCCGACGAGAAGGCCGCGCTCGCCGAAGACAACGCAGCCGCGAAGCACGACGCGCTGCCGGCGCTCGAAGCGAAGTGGCGCGATGCGCAGGCGCAGCTCAACGACGAGCGTGCGCGGATCGCGCAGACCGAGCAGTCGCTGAAGCTCGAGGCCGCGCACCAGCGCAACGCCGACCAGCAGCTGCAGCAGCTTCAGCAGCGCCACGAGCGCCTGAAGAGCGAGGCGGGCGGGCTCGACGCGCCGGACGAGGCGCAGCTCGAGGAGTTGCGCATGCAGCTCGCCGAGCAGGAAGAGATCCTCGCCGAAGCGCAGGCGCGCCTCGCCGACGCGCAGGAAACGGTGCCGCGTCTCGACGGCGAACGCCGTGCCGCGCAGGAGCGCGTGCAGGCCGAAGCCGCGCAGATCCACCAGCTCGAAGCGCGCCTCGCCGCGCTGAAGCAGCTGCAGGAAAACGTGCAGACCGAAGGCAAGGTCCAGCCGTGGCTCGACAAGCACGAGCTCGGCGCGCTGCCGCGTCTGTGGAAGAAGCTGCACGTCGAGGCCGGCTGGGAAGCGGCGCTCGAGGCCGTGCTGCGCGAGCGCCTCGCGGCGCTCGAAGTGTCGAATCTCGACTGGGTGAAGGCGTTCGCGACCGACGCGCCGCCCGCGAAGCTCGCGTTCTACGCGCCGCCCGCGGCCGGCGAAGCGCCCGCCGCGGTAGCCGGGCTGCGCCCGGTGCTGTCGCTCGTGCGCATCGACGACGCGGGCATCCGCGCGGTGCTGAACGACTGGCTCGGCAACGTGTACGTCGCCGACGACGTCGCCCAGGCGCTTGCCGCGCGTGCGCAGCTGCCGGCTGGCGGCGCGTTCGTCGTCAAGGCCGGTCATGTCGTCACGCGCGTCGGCGTGCAGCTGTACGCAGCCGATTCGGAGCAGGCCGGGATGCTGGCCCGCCAGCAGGAAATCGAAAACCTGACGCGCCAGGTGCGTGCGCAGGCGCTGCTCGCCGACGAGGCGCGCACTGCCGCCGTGCGTGCGGAAGCCGCGCACACGCAGGCCACGCAGGCGCTCGGCGACGTGCGCGCGCAGGCCGAACGTGCGACGCAGCGCGTGCATGCGCTCCAGATGGACGTGCTGAAGCTCGCGCAGGCGCACGAACGCTACACGCAACGCAGCACGCAGATCCGCGAGGAACTCGAGGAAATTGGCGCGCAGATCGAGGAGCAGCGCGCGCTGCGCGCGGAGTCGGAAGCGAATTTCGAGCGTTTCGACGGCGAACTCGCCGAACTGCAGGCACGCTTCGAAGACAACCAGCTCGCGTTCGAATCGCTCGACGAATCGCTGACGCAGGCGCGCCAGGAAGCGCGCGACCTCGAGCGCGGCGCGAACGATGCACGCTTCGCCGCGCGCAACGCGGTGACGCGGATCGACGAGCTCAAGCGCAGCATCCAGGTCGCGCACGAGCAGAGCGAGCGCGTCGCCGGGTCGCTGGAAGACGCACGTGCCGAACTCGAGACGATCAACGAGCAGACCGCGCATACGGGCCTGCAAGACGCACTCGAGATTCGCGCGGTAAAGGAAGAAGCGCTGCAGGCTGCGCGGATCGAGCTCGACGACCTGACCGCGAAGCTGCGCGCGTCGGACGAGCAGCGCCTCGTGGCCGAGCGCTCGCTGCAGCCGCTGCGCGACCGCATCACCGAATTGCAGTTGAAGGAGCAGGCCGCGCGCCTGTCCGTCGAGCAGTTCGCCGAGCAGCTCGTGACGGCCGAGGTCGACGAGGCCGCGCTGTCCGCGAAGCTGACGCCGGACCTGAAGCCGTCGTACCTGCAGGGCGAAGTCACGCGCTTGAACAACGCGATCAACGCGCTCGGCCCGGTGAACATGGCCGCGCTCGACGAGCTGAAGGCCGCGAGCGAGCGCAAGGTGTTCCTCGACGCGCAGTCGGCCGACCTGATCGACGCGATCACGACGCTCGAGGACGCGATCCACAAGATCGACCAGGAAACCCGCACGCTGCTGCAGGGCACCTTCGACGAGGTCAACCGCCACTTCAGCGACCTGTTCCCGCGCCTGTTCGGCGGCGGCCAGGCGAAGCTGATCATGACGGGCGACGAGATTCTCGATGCCGGCGTGCAGGTGATGGCGCAGCCGCCGGGCAAGAAGAACGCGACGATCCACCTGCTGTCGGGCGGCGAGAAGGCGCTGACCGCGACTGCGCTGGTGTTCGCGATGTTCCAGCTGAACCCGGCGCCGTTCTGTCTGCTCGACGAGGTCGACGCGCCGCTCGACGACGCGAACACCGAGCGTTTCGCGAATCTCGTGCGCGCGATGTCCGACAAGACGCAGTTCCTGTTCATCTCGCACAACAAGATCGCGATGGAAATGGCGCAGCAGCTGATCGGCGTGACGATGCAGGAGCAGGGCGTGTCGCGGATCGTTGCGGTGGACATGGAAACGGCCGCGGGTTTTGCCCAGAATTGACGTTTGACGAAACCGGATCGCGTTCGCGCGGCGCATGACGCGCCCGTTCGCGGTCCCGACGAAAAAGAATTGCTGATGGAGCGTGCATGGACGAGTTGACACTCGGTTTGATCGGCGCGGGTGCTGTCGTGGTGGGCGGCGTCGTGGTCTACAACGCGTGGCAGGGTGCGAAAGTGCGGCGCAGGATGCCGCGCCCGATGCCGGAGGAAGCGGCCGAGGCGATGAACCGCCCCGAGCGCGACGAAGAGTTGCCGTTCATCGAGCCGGTGCGTCAGCCGGTGCGCCGCGAGCCTGCGGCTCCGGCCGCGACGGCGGCCGCTGCGCCGTCCGAAGTCGCGCGCGTCGAGCCGACGTTCGGCGGCGCGGCGCCGGCCGACACACCGGCCGATCTGCAGGCCGAGGCGACCGGCGTCGACACGCCGGCCGAAGTGCCCGGGCCGGCTGCCGGCGAGGAAGCCGTGCCGGCGGCCGCGCACGAAGCGCCGGCCGAGGCGGCCGAGCCGTCCGAACCCGTGCTGCCGGCCGCGACGACGATCTCGTCGGCGCCGCCGGCGATCGTCGATCGCCGGATCGACTGCATCGTGCCGATCCGTCTCGCCGGGCCGCTGCCGGGCGACAAGATCCTGCCGGCCGCGCAGCGGCTGCGCCGCGCGGGAAGCAAGCCCGTGCACATCGAAGGCAAGCCGGAAGGCGGCCAGTGGGAGCTGCTGCAGAACGGCGTGCGCTACGAAGAACTGCGCGCGGCCGCGCAGCTCGCGAACCGCAGCGGCGCACTGAACGAACTCGAATTCTCCGAATTCGTGACGGGCGTCCAGCAGTTCGCCGACACGATCGACGGCGCGCCGGAATTCCCGGACATGATGGAAACGGTCGCGATGGCGCGCGAGCTCGATGCGTTCGCCGCGCAGTGCGACGCGCAGCTGTCGATCAACGTGATGTCGGATGGCGCGCCGTGGTCGGCGAACTACGTGCAGGCGGTCGCGTCGCAGGACGGGCTGCTGCTGTCGCGCGACGGCACGCGGTTCGTGAAGCTCGACGCGAAGCAGAACCCGGTGTTCATGCTGCAGTTCGGCGATACGAACTTCCTGCGTGACGACCTCACGTACAAGGGTGGCAACATGATCACGCTGGTGCTCGACGTGCCGGTCGCCGAAGAGGACATCCTGCCGTTCCGGCTGATGTGCGATTACGCGAAGTCGCTGTCCGAACGCATCGGCGCACGCGTCGTCGACGATTCGCGCCGGCCGCTGCCGGAATCGCAACTGCTCGCGATCGAGCAGCAGCTGATGAAGCTGTACGCGAAGCTCGAGGAAGCGGGCATCCCGGCCGGTTCGTCGGTCACGCGCCGACTCTTCAGCCAGTAACGCGAGGGTGCGGACGGCGGGCTTCGGCGCCGCCGTTCGCCGTTGCGGCGCACACTCTCCGGTGTGCACTGCAACACGCTCATCGGGCCCGCATTGCACGCCCCGCCGCGGCGTCAAACTGAGATAATCGGAAATCCGATTTTTTCAGAACGAATCAGCCGCCAGCATGGCCCGAACCCAAGCCGAACCGCCAGCCAGCCAGCCCGACGCGCGCGCCGCGTGGCTGCGCGACCAACTCGAGCGGGCGAACTACGCCTATTACGTGCTCGATCAGCCGGATCTGCCCGACGCCGAATACGACCGGCTGTTCCGTGAGCTGCAGCAGCTCGAAACCGACCATCCCGAACTCGTGACGCCCGATTCGCCGACGCAACGCGTGGGCGGCGAAGCGGCCGGCGGCTTCACGCCGGTCGTCCACGACGCGCCGATGCTGTCGCTGAACAACGGTTTCGCCGACGAGGACATCGTCGCGTTCGACAAGCGCATCGCCGATGCGCTCGACAAGACGACCGATCTCGCCGGCTCGGTGACGGAGCCCGTCGAATATGCGTGCGAACTGAAGTTCGACGGTCTCGCGATCTCGCTGCGCTACGAGCAGGGCGTGTTCGTGCAGGCATCGACGCGCGGCGACGGGACGACGGGCGAGGACGTGACCGAGAACGTGCGCACGATCCGCTCGATCCCGCTGAAGCTGAAGGGCAAGAACGTGCCGGCCGTGCTCGACGTGCGCGGCGAGGTGCTGATGTTCAAGCGTGATTTTGCACGCCTGAACGAACGCCAGCGCGCGGCCGAGCAGCGCGAATTCGCGAACCCGCGCAACGCGGCGGCCGGCAGCCTGCGCCAGCTCGACTCGAAGATCACCGCACAGCGCCCGCTGTCGTTCTTCGCGTACGGGATCGGCGTGCTCGACGGGATGCCGATGCCCGACACGCACAGCGCGCTGCTCGACTGGTACGAGTCGCTCGGCCTGCCCGTGAACCGCGAACGCGCGGTCGTGCAGGGCGCCGAAGGCCTGCTCGACTTCTTCCGCAAGGTCGGCGAGAAGCGCGACTCGCTGCCGTACGACATCGACGGCGTCGTCTACAAGGTCAACCGGCGTGACGAGCAGGAGCGGCTCGGCTTCGTGTCGCGTGCGCCGCGCTTCGCGCTCGCACACAAGTTTCCTGCGCAGGAAGCGCTGACGAAGCTCGTCGCGATCGACGTGCAGGTCGGCCGCACCGGCGCGATCACGCCGGTCGCACGCCTCGAGCCCGTATTCGTCGGCGGCGCGACCGTCACCAATGCGACGCTGCACAACGAGGACGAGGTGCGCCGCAAGGACATCCGGATCGGCGACACCGTGATCGTGCGCCGCGCGGGCGACGTGATCCCGGAGGTGGTCGGCGCGCTGCTCGACCGGCGTCCGGCCGACGCGGCCGAATTCGTGATGCCGACCGAATGCCCGGTGTGCGGCTCGAAGGTCGAGCGCCTGCCGGACGAGGCGATCGCCCGCTGCACGGGCGGCCTGTTCTGCCCGGCGCAGCGCAAGCAGGCGCTGTGGCATTTCGCGCAGCGCCGCGCGCTCGACATCGACGGGCTCGGCGAAAAGATCATCGACCAGCTCGTCGAGCTGAATCTCGTGCGCACGCCGGCGGACCTGTTCAATCTCGGCTTCGCGACGCTGGCCGAGCTCGACCGGTTTGCCGAGAAGTCCGCGCAGAATCTGCTCGATTCGCTCGAGAAGGCGAAGCACACGACGCTCGCGCGCTTCATCTACGGGCTCGGCATCCGCCACGTTGGCGAATCGACCGCGAAGGATCTCGCGAAGCATTTCGGCTCGCTGACGCCGATCATGGACGCGTCGATCGAGGAACTGCTCGAAGTCAACGACGTCGGGCCGATCGTCGCCGAGTCGCTTCACCAGTTCTTCGCGGAAGAGCACAACCGGACCGTGATCGAGCAGCTGCGCGCGCCGGGCAAGGTCACGTGGCCGGAAGGACCGCCCGCGCCGAAGGCGCCGCAGGGCGTGCTGGCCGGCAAGACGGTCGTGCTGACGGGCACGCTGCCGACGCTCACGCGCGATGCCGCGAAGGAGATGCTCGAGGCGGCGGGCGCGAAGGTCGCGGGCTCGGTATCGAAGAAGACGGATTACGTGGTCGCGGGCGCCGAAGCCGGCAGCAAGCTCGCGAAGGCCGAGGAACTCGGCATCCCCGTGCTGGACGAAGACGGTCTGCACCAACTTCTGGAGGGCAATACGCCATGATTCGCGAGATTCTGAAGATGGGCGATCCGCGCCTGCTCGAAATCGCCAAGCCGGTCGAGCGGTTCGATACCCCCGAACTGCACGAGATCGTCGCGGACATGTTCGAGACGATGCACCACGCGAACGGCGCCGGGCTGGCCGCGCCGCAGATCGGCATCGGGCTGCAGATCATCATCTTCGGCTTCGGCAACAACAACCGCTACCCGGATGCGCCGCCGGTGCCCGAGACCGTGCTGATCAACCCGAAGATCGAGTACATGCCGCCGGACATGGAAGAGGGCTGGGAAGGCTGCCTGTCGGTGCCGGGCATGCGCGGCGTCGTCAGCCGCTACGCGAAGGTGCGCTACAGCGGCTTCGACCAGTTCGGCGAGAAGATCGATCGCGTCGCCGACGGGTTCCACGCACGCGTGGTCCAGCACGAATACGATCACCTGATCGGCAAGCTGTATCCGATGCGGATCACCGACTTCACGCGCTTCGGCTTCACCGAGGTACTGTTCCCGGGGCTCGATCCGGCCGACGACGACTGATCGCCCGGTCTCCGGCAAACAAGAAAAAAGCCCGCGTTCGCGGGCTTTTTCATTGCATGGCGCACGTTGCGTGCCTGCGTCAGAACGTCTCGTCGGCCGACAGATAGCGCCATTGACCCTGCGGCAGCGCGCCGAGCATCACGCGGCCCATGCGCACGCGCTTCAGGCCGATCACGTCGAGGCCGACCAGTTCGCACATGCGGCGGATCTGGCGCTTCTTGCCTTCGCGCAGCACGAAACGCAGCTGCTCGCCGTTCTGCCAGCTCACCATCGCGGGCTTCAGCGCGACGCCGTCGAGTTCGAGGCCGTGGCGCAGCTTCGCGAGCGATTCCGCCGGGAAGTGCTGGTCGATGTCGATGAGTCGTTCGCCGAAGCGCACGCGCACCAGGTACTCCTTGTCGATGTCCGACTGCTCGCCGATCAGCTGCTTCGCGATCACGCCGTTCTGCGTCAGCACGAGCAGGCCGGTCGAGTCGATGTCGAGCCGGCCTGCCGGGGCGAGTGCGTGCAGGTGCTGCGGCGAGAAGCGCACCGGCGAATGGTCGCCGCTCCAGCGATTGGCGCGCGTGATCAACACGGCCGCCGGCTCGTAGCCGTCTTCCGCCTGGCCCGACACGTAGCCGACCGGCTTGTGCAGCAGGATCGTCACCTGCGCGGCTTGCGCGGCGCTCGCACGCTCGTCGATCTCGATCTTCTGGTCGGCGCGGACCTTGGTGCCGAGCGTGTCGATGCGTTCGCCGTCGACGAGCACCCAGCCCTTTTCGATCCATTCGTCGGCTTCGCGGCGCGAGCACATGCCGAGCTCGGACATCCGCTTCGACAGGCGCATCAGGCCCGTTTCGTCGCCGTAGTCGACGTCGGCCGCGGCGGCACGCTTGACCGGCTGCGCGGTCTTGACCGCGCCGAACGAGCGGCGCTCGCCGTCGCGTGCGGGGCGGGCCGGGCGGTCGCCGAAGCTGCGCTTCGCGCCTTCGCCGGCCGTCTTGTCGCGATACGACGGGCGCTTGCCTTCGTCGCTACCTGCTGCACGGCGCGGACGGGCATCGTCATCACGGCGCGGCGGACGATCGGACGACGTGCGGCGGTCGCCGAAGCTGCGTTTTGCGCCTTCGCCGGCTGCGTTGTCGCGATAGGACGGGCGCTTGCCTTCCTCGGTGCCTGCGCGGCGCGGACGTGCGTCGTCGTCGCGGCGCGGCGGGCGATCCGACGACGTACGGCGGTCGCCGAAGCTGCGTTTTGCGCCTTCGCCGGCTGCGTTGTCGCGATAGGACGGACGCTTGTCGTCGGCACCCGCGCGGCGCGGACGCGCGTCGTCGTCGCGGCGCGGCGGACGATCCGACGACGTACGGCGCTCGCCGAAGCTGCGCTTTGCGCCTTCGCCGGCTGCGTTGTCGCGATAGGACGGGCGCTTGTCGTCGGCGCCTGCGCGGCGCGGACGCGCATCGTCGTCGCGGCGCGGCGGACGATCCGACGACGTACGACGGTCGCCGAAGCTGCGCTTCGCACCTTCGCCGGATGCGTTGTCGCGATAGGACGGACGCTTGCCTTCATCGGTGCCTGCGCGACGCGGACGTGCATCGTCGTCGCGGCGCGGCGGACGATCCGACGACGTGCGACGCTCGCCGAAGCTGCGCTTAGCGCCTTCGCCGGCTGCGTTGTCGCGATAGGACGGACGCTTGCCTTCATCAGCACCTGCGCGGCGCGGACGTGCATCGTCGTCACGGCGCGGCGGACGATCCGACGACGTGCGACGGTCGCCGAAACTGCGCTTAGCGCCTTCGCCGCCTGCGTTGTTGCGATAAGGAGCACGCGTGCCGCGTTCGGCACCGCCGTCACGCGGCGCACGCTTGGCCGGTGCGCGATCCGCGCCCGGGCGCTCGGCGCCTGCGGCCCCGCGCGGCTTGAACGAGCGCTCGCCGGCCGCTGCCGGGGCAGCCTTGTTCGGGCGGGCCGGCTTGTCCCCTGCGGGCGGCGGCGCAGGACGTACCGCCTTGCGGGCGACGAGGCTGCCGGAGCGGACAGGGGCGCGGGTCGGCGACGCCGGCTTCGGATTCTTGACGGTTAGTTTGGTGCGCATAAACGCTGGGATTCATTCAGACTGCGATCGCACGCAGCAATTCGGTTTCGAGCTGGATCTGCAGGCGGTTGTCGGACAGGCCGGCACCCGCGAGCAGGAAGATGTCCTCGACGCGTTCGCCGAGCGTGTTGATCCGCGCCGCATGGACGCCGATCCGATGCTCGGCGAGTACGCGCGCGATCGAATAGAGAAGGCCCGGCCGGTCGTTGGCCGACACGGACAGGATGTAGTACTGGCCGCGCTCGTCGGCCCGCAGGTCGACGCGCGGCGTGATCGGAAACGTCCGGGACAGCCTCGACAGGCGGCCCTTGGACGGCTCCGGCAGCGGGGCGGTTTCGGCGAGCCGCGTCGCGAGCTGCTGCTCGACGAGATTCGCGATGTCGCGATACCGCACGTCGCGCTCGGTTTGCGTGACGATGAAGTTGTCGAGCGCATAGCCGTGCCGCGTCGTGCTGACGCGCGCGTCGAGCACCGACAGCCCGTTGCGGTCGAAATACGCGCAGATGCCCGCGAACAGGTCGGGGCGGTCCTTCACGTACACGAGCACCTGCAGCGCGTCGCCGATCGGCGACGGCCGCGCGCGGACGATCGCGGTTTCGGCGTTCACGTGCCGGTACAGCACGCGCGTCTGCCACGCGATGTCGGCCGCGTCGTGACGCAGGAAAAAGCCGACGTCGAGCTGATCCCACAGTGCGCGGTGGGCGTCGTCGGGCACGGTCTCGAGGCGCAGCAGCGCGAGCGCCTGCTCCTGCCGCGACTTCAGCTCCGAATGCGCGTCGGGGTTCGCGCCGCCGAGCACCGCGAGCGTGATGCGGTACAGGTCCTCGAGCAGCTTGCCCTTCCACGTGTTCCACACCTTCGGGCTCGTGCCGCGGATATCGGCGACGGTCAGCAGGTACAGCGCGGTGAGGTAGCGCTCGTTGCCGACGACTTCTGCGAAGCGCTTGATGACTTCGGGATCGCTCGTGTCCTGCTTCTGCGCGACCTGGCTCATCGTCAGGTGATGCTGGACGAGCCATACGATCAGCGACGCGTCGTCGCCGGCGATGCCGTGCTCGCGGCAGAAGCGCCGCGCATCGGCCATCCCGAGCGTCGAGTGGTCGCCGCCGCGGCCCTTCGCGATGTCGTGGAACAGCGCCGCGACATACAGCACCCACGGACGCTCGAAGTTGCCGATCAGCTGGCTGCAGAACGGATATTCGTGCGCATGCTCGGCCACCGCGAAGCGGCGGATGTTGCGCAGCACCATCAGGATGTGCTGGTCGACCGTGTACACGTGGTACAGGTCGTGCTGCATCTGGCCGACGATGCGGCGGAAGTTCAGCAGATAGCGGCCGAGCACGCTCGTCTGGTTCATCAGCCGGAACGCGTGCGTGATGCCTTCGGGCTGCTGCAGGATCCGCATGAACATGTCGCGGTTCTGCGGGTCGCGGCGCCACGCGTTGTTCATGACGTCGCGCGAGTTGTACAGCGCACGCAGCGTGCGGGCGGACAGGCCTTTCACGCCGCGGGTCGTCTCGTACAGCAGGAACGCTTCGAGGATCGCGTCGGGATGGCGTTCGAACACGCCGTCGTCGACGATCTCCAGCATCCCCTGCTTCTCGACGAAGCGGTCGGGCGACAGCACGCGCGTGATGCCGCTCGTCGCCGGGAAGAGTTGCGCCTCGATGTTCTGGATCAGGATCGTCGCGAGCTGCGTGACGGCTTTCGCGGACCAGTAGTAGCGGCGCATCAGCTGCTCGCTCGCGCGCTTGGTCTGCGTCGGCTGGTAGCCGAAGCTCTCGGCGGCCTGCGTCTGCAGGTCGAACACGAGCATGTCCTGGCGGCGGCCGGCGATCACGTGCAGCCGCGCGCGCAGCGTCTTCAGGAATCCTTCGTTGCGGCGCAACTCGCGCGCTTCGCGATCGGTGATGAGCCCGCGCGTGTCGAGTTCGCGCCAGCTGCTGCCGAAGCCCGCCGCGCGTGCGATCCACAGGATCGTCTGCAGGTCGCGCAGCCCGCCGGGGCTTTCCTTCACGTTCGGTTCGAGGCTGTACGGCGTGTCCTGGAACTTCGCGTGGCGCTGGCGCATCTCGAGCACCTTCGCGGTGAAGAATGCGCGGGCGTCGAGCGCCTCGTGGTAGCGCACCGTGAAGCGCTCGAACAGCGCGGTGCTGCCGACGATGCGGCGCGCTTCCAGCAGCGAGGTCTGCACCGTGACGTCCTGCGACGCCTCCTCGATGCACTGCCCGACCGTGCGCACGCTGCTGCCGATCTCGAGGCCGAGATCCCACGCCATCCCGATGAAGCGTTCGATGCGCGCGTCGAGCGCCGGATCGTGCGCATCGGGCAGCAGCACGAGGATGTCGACGTCGGAATAGGGCGCGAGCTCGCCGCGCCCGTAGCCGCCGACGGCGACGAGCGCGAGCGTCGCGGGCAGCCCGCAGTCGTCCCACACGCGCTTGAGCGCGTCGTCGGTGAGTTTCGACAGCGCGTGCATCAGCGCCGCGACGTTCGTCGCGCGGCGAAAGCGCTCGAGCATCTCCGTCTTGGCGGCCTTGAATTCGGCGCGCCGCGACAGCGCGTCGGGCGAGGGGGCAGCGTGAGCGCTCATGGGCAGCCGTTCAGGTGCGGGTGGGGCGGGCTGGCGCGACGGCGCTCAGACGGCGGCGGCCGGTTGTGCGAACACGGGGCGCGCGGGCGTGCCGGCCGACACGGTCAGCACGTCGTAGCCGGTTTCGGTGACGAGCACCGTGTGCTCCCACTGCGCGGACAGGCTGCGGTCGCGCGTCTTGACCGTCCACTGGTCGGGCATCGTGCGGATGTCGCGCTTGCCGGCGTTGATCATCGGCTCGATCGTGAAGATCATCCCGGCCTTCAGTTCGATCCCGGTGCCCGGACGGCCGTAGTGGACGACCTGCGGATCTTCGTGGAACACCGTGCCGATGCCGTGGCCGCAGTATTCGCGCACGACGCTGTAGCCCTGCGCTTCCGCGTGCTTCTGGATCGCGTAGCCGATGTCGCCGAGGTGCGCGCCGGGCTTGACCTGGTCGATGCCGAGCCACATGCATTCGTAGGTGGTCTGCACGAGGCGCTTCGCGAGGATCGAGCCTTCGCCGACGATGAACATCCGGCTGGTGTCGCCGAAGTAGCCGTTCTTGATCACGGTGATGTCGATGTTCAGCGCATCGCCGTTCTTGATCACCTTCTCGCCGGGAATGCCGTGGCAGATCACGTCGTTGACCGAAATGCAGGTGGCCTTCGGGTACGGCGGGTAGCCGGGCGGCTGGTAGTTCAGCGGCGCGGGGATCGTGCCCTGTACGTCGAGCATGAACGCGTGGCAGAGGCGATCGAGTTCGGCGGTCGTGACGCCCGCGACGACGTGCGGCGTGATGAAGTCGAGCACTTCGCTGGCGAGACGGCAGGCGACGCGCATCTCCGCGATATCGTGTTCGTTTTTGAGCGTAATAGCCATCGAGGTATGCCTGGAATGCGGTGAATTGACGGATTATCGCACCTTATGGCGCCCCTCGCAGCCCCTGCCGGCCGCGCGGATGCGGGTTTTCGCGGATTGTTCGGCCAGCTGGCGCGCGGCAGCGAAAGTGCCGGGCGACTTGAGAGCGGACAAATCGGCGTGCTATACTCTTTGGCTAAGTCGATATCCAAATGCCGAGCTTTCCCCGTTTTGGGGCGGCATGGCGGTGAAAGGCTTGCGGCACGGGCGTTTTGCACGTGTCGAATCGCAAGCCGGCGCAACCAGGGTGCCGGCCGCGTGGAATTCGCGCCTTTCGGGGCAGGTTCGCGCGGCGGTACGGCGGCCGGCTTAAGACCCAACCCTCGTGGAGAATTTACATGGCAGTTACGATGCGCCAAATGCTGGAAGCGGGTGTCCACTTCGGTCACCAGACGCGCTTCTGGAACCCGAAGATGGCTCCGTTCATTTTCGGTCACCGCAACAAGATTCACATCATCAACCTCGAAAAGACGCTGCCGATGTTCACGGACGCACAGAAGTACGTGCGCCAGCTGGCAGCGAACCGCGGCACGATCCTGTTCGTCGGCACGAAGCGTCAATCGCGTGACACGATCGCCCAGGAAGCGCAGCGCGCAGGCATGCCGTTCGTCAACGCACGCTGGCTCGGCGGCATGATGACCAACTTCAAGACGCTGAAGGTATCGATCAAGCGCCTGAAGGACATGGAAGCGGCAGTCGAGGCAGGCGAGCTCGAGAAGATGAGCAAGAAGGAAGCGCTGCTGTTCGAACGCGAAATCGCCAAGCTGCAGAAGTCGATCGGCGGCGTGAAGGACATGGGCGGCATTCCGGACGCAATCTTCGTCGTCGACGTCGGTTACCACAAGATTGCCGTCACGGAAGCGAACAAGCTGGGCGTGCCGGTCATCGCCGTGGTCGATACGAACCACTCGCCGGAAGGTGTGGATTACGTGATCCCGGGTAACGACGACTCGAGCAAGGCAGTCGCGCTGTACGCCGAAGGCGTGGCCGACGCGATCCTCGAAGGCCGTGCGAACGCGGTCAACGAAGTGGTCCAGGCTGCACGCGGCGACGACGAGTACGTCGAGGAAAACGCGTAACTGGCCCCGAGCCGGCGCAAAAAGGGGGCTCTCAACAGGCCCCCTTTTTTTAAGCTTGTGCGCCGGACCTGATCGCGCCGAATCGGCGCGGGTCCGGAAACGAATCTCGGCCGTTCGCGTCCAAGCGGGCGGCGTTGTGAATACAGACTCAAGGAGCGAATGATGGCGGCAATTACCGCAAGCATGGTGGCAGAACTGCGCGCAAAGACCGACGCACCGATGATGGAGTGCAAGAAGGCGCTGACGGAAGCCGACGGCGATCTGGCCAAGGCTGAAGAGCTGCTGCGCGTCAAGCTCGGCAACAAGGCGAGCAAGGCCGCATCGCGCGTGACGGCTGAAGGCGTCGTCGCATCGTTCGTCGGCGGCAACGCAGGCGCGCTGGTCGAACTGAACTGCGAAACCGACTTCGTCGCGAAGAACGACGACTTCCTCGCATTCTCGAAGACGGTTGCGGAACTCGTCGCGACGCAAAACCCGGCCGACGTGGCTGCGCTGTCGGCGCTGCCGCTCGAAGGCTCGACGGTCGACGCAGTGCGCCTGGCACTGATCGGCAAGATCGGCGAGAACGTGTCGATCCGCCGTTTCGTCCGTTTCGAAACCGCGAACAAGATCGCAACGTACCTGCACGGCGCGCGTATCGGCGTGATCGTCGAGTACACGGGCGCGGAAGAGCAGGTCGGCAAGGACGTCGCGATGCACATCGCGGCCATGAAGCCGGTCGCGCTGTCGTCGGCCGACGTGCCGGCGGAACTGATCGAGACGGAACGCCGCGTGGCCGAGCAGAAGGCTGCGGAATCGGGCAAGCCGGCTGAAATCGTCGCGAAGATGGTCGACGGCAGCGTCCAGAAGTACCTGAAGGAAGTGTCGCTGCTGAACCAGACGTTCGTGAAGAACGACAAGCAGACGATCGAGCAGATGCTGAAGGCAGCGAATGCCGCAGTGCAGAAGTTCGCGCTGTTCGTCGTCGGCGAAGGCATCGAGAAGCGCCAGGACGACTTCGCCGCCGAAGTGGCCGCGCAAGTCGCAGCAGCAAAGCAGCAGTAAGCAGTCAGGCAGTATCCGCGGCGGGCGTCCGCTCCGCCGCGGCCGGCGGCGCCGCCGGCCGGCCGGGAACCCCGGTCCGGTCGTCGGCGCTTGCCCGAATCAGTATTTCGCCCCTACAGTTCGTGGTTGTCATCCTCTCGTCGCTCGGAAGCCCCTATGTCCAATGCCTATAAACGCGTCCTTCTCAAACTCTCCGGCGAAGCGCTGATGGGCGACGATGCCTTCGGCATCAATCGCGCGACGATCGAACGGATGGTGGCCGATATCGCCGAAGTCGTGCGTCTCGGTACGCAGCTCGCGGTCGTGATCGGTGGCGGTAATATTTTCCGCGGTGTCGCGGGTGGCGCGGCCGGCATGGACCGTGCGACGGCCGACTACATGGGGATGCTCGCGACGATGATGAACGCGCTGGCGCTGCAGGACGCGATGCGCCACGCCGGCATCGAGGCGCGCGTGCAGTCCGCGCTGCGCATGGACCAGGTCGTCGAGCCGTACATCCGGCCCCGTGCGATCCGCCAGCTCGAGGAAGGCCGCGTCGTGATTTTCGCGGCCGGTACGGGCAACCCGTTCTTCACGACGGATACGGCCGCCGCGCTGCGCGGTTCGGAAGTGGGCGCCGAGGTCGTGCTGAAGGCGACCAAGGTCGATGGCGTATATTCTGCCGATCCGAAGAAGGATCCGTCGGCCACGCGCTACACGACGATCACTTTCGACGAGGCGATCAGCCGCAACCTGCAGGTGATGGACGCGACGGCCTTCGCGCTGTGCCGCGACCAGAAGCTGCCGATTCGCGTGTTTTCGATCAACAAGCCGGGCGCGCTCAAGCGCATCGTGCTGGGCGAGGACGAAGGTACGCTCGTCCACGTGTAAACTCCCGCGGATGCGGGTCGTCGGCCGCGGCGTCTATCCTGCGCCGGGCGGGGCCCGCGTTCTTTGAAGGTTTGAAGGTTCGGAGGTTGAAATGAGTGTCGCTGATACCAAGAAGGGCGTCGAGCAAAAGATGCAGCGCTCGATCGAAGCGTTCAAGAACGATCTGGCAAAGATCCGTACGGGCCGTGCACACACCGGCCTGCTCGATCACGTTCAGGTCGACTACTACGGCTCGATGGTGCCGATCTCGCAGGTCGCGAACCTGACGCTCGTCGACGCGCGCACGATCGGCGTGCAGCCGTGGGAAAAGAACATGGTCGCGAAGGTCGAGAAGGCCATCCGCGAAGCCGATCTGGGCCTGAATCCGGCAACGGCCGGCGACCTGATCCGCGTGCCGATGCCCGCGCTGACGGAAGAGCGCCGCCGCGAGCTGACCAAGGTCGTGAAGAGCGAAGGCGAGACGGCCAAGGTCGCGATCCGCAACCTGCGCCGCGACGCGAACGAAGCGCTCAAGAAGCTCGTGAAGGACAAGGAAATCTCGGAAGACGACGAGCGCCGTGCGAGCGACGACGTGCAGAAGCTGACCGACAAGCACGTCGCCGAGATCGACAAGCTCGTGCAGAGCAAGGAAGCCGAGATCATGACGGTCTGACGACCGTCCTCGCGCGCCACCTTCTTCCCGCATTACTGTCTCAACGGCCATGACCTATACCAGCTCTACCGTTCGCGTGCCTGACGTCGGCGTCGTGCCGCGTCACATCGCGATCATCATGGACGGCAACGGCCGTTGGGCGACCGAACGCCGCTTGCCGCGCGTCGCGGGGCACACCCGCGGCGTCGATGCCGTACGGGCGGTGGTCGAAGGTTGCGCGCGCGCCGGCGTCGAATACCTGACGCTGTTCGCGTTCAGTTCCGAAAACTGGCGCCGGCCGAACGACGAAGTGTCGTTCCTGATGCGGCTGTTCATCACCGCGCTCGAGCGCGAGGTCGGCAAGCTGCATGCAAACGGGATCCGCCTGCGTGTCGTCGGCGATCTCGACCGTTTCGAGCCGCGCATCCGCGAACTGATTCGCCGCGCCGAAACCAAGACGGCGCGCAATACGCGCCTGACGCTCACCATCGCGGCCAACTACGGCGGCCGGTGGGACATCCTGCAGGCGACGAAGAAGCTCGTCGAGCAGGCCGTGCGCGAGGGTCGCGAGGTCGAAGTGACCGAGGACGCATTCGCGCCGCACCTGGCGATGGCCTATGCGCCGGAGCCCGATCTCTTCATCCGTACGGGCGGCGAGCAGCGCGTCAGCAACTTCCTGCTGTGGCAGCTCGCGTACGCCGAATTCTATTTCACCGACAAATACTGGCCGGATTTCGACGGCGCGGCGCTGGCCGACGCGATGGCGTCGTATACCGAGCGCGAGCGCCGTTTCGGGCGCACGAGTGCGCAGCTCGAACCGCAATCGCAGAACGCCGACTCCCTTTCATGCTGAAAACCCGTGTGATCACGGCGATCGTGATGCTGGCAGTGCTGCTGCCGGTGACGCTGTTCGCGCCGCTCACCGCGTTCGGCGCGCTGATCGGCGTCGTGCTCGTGTTCGCCGCGTGGGAGTGGGCGCGCCTGCTGAAGCTCGGTGGCGCCGCTCCGATCGTCTATGCGGTCGTCGCGGCGCTCGCGCTCGCGGCCACCGCGCCGCTCGGCGTCGATGCGGCTTCGTCTCGTCCCCTTTTCATGGCGGCCGGCGTGTTCTGGCTGCTGGTCGGCCCGTTCGCGCTGTGGCGCAAGCCCGAACTCGCGGGCGGCGTCTGGCGGCCGTTCCTGCTGGCCGCCGGCCTCGTCGTGTTCGCCGCCTGCTGGCACGCGCTCGTTGCAGCCCGCGCGCAGGGCGTGCCGTTCGTGCTGTCGCTGCTTCTGGTCGTCTGGCTGGCCGATATCGGCGCATACTTCGCCGGCAAGGCCTTCGGAAAGCGTAAACTGGCCATCACGATCAGCCCCGGCAAGAGCTGGGAAGGCGCGATCGGCGGCTGGTTCGCGGTGGTGGTCGTCGCCGGTGTCGCGATGGCTGCGCATGCATTCGAACCGACCCTGTTTTCTGCATTCGCCGCGCGCTACGGGATGGCCGGCGCGTGGGCCGCGCTGACGCTGCTGGTCGCGTACAGCGTGATCGGCGACCTGTTCGAGTCGCTGCTGAAGCGGCAGGCGGGCGTGAAGGATTCGAGCGGACTGCTGCCGGGCCACGGCGGCGTGCTCGATCGTGTCGACGCGCTGCTGCCGGTGCTGCCGCTCGCGATGCTGCTGCTTGGTTAAACCATTAATTCTGTTATGCAAAAACGTCTGACATTGCTCGGTTCCACGGGCTCGATCGGAGACAGCACGCTCGATGTGGTCGCGCGCCATCCCGAGCGCTTCTCGGTCTACGCGCTGACCGCGCACCGCAACGGCGACAAGCTCGTCGAGCAGTGTCTGCGCTTCGCGCCCGAAGTGGCGGTGGTCGGCGATGCCGCGACGGCCGCGCACGTCGACGCGAAACTGCGCGCGGCGGGCAGCAAGACGGTCGTGCTGCACGGGCCGCAAGCGCTCGTCGACGTGTCGAAGAGCGACGGCTGCGACACGGTGGTCGCGGCGATCGTCGGCGCGGCCGGCCTCGCGCCGAGCCTGGCGGCTGCGCGTGCCGGCAAGCGGATCCTGCTCGCGAACAAGGAAGCGCTCGTGATGTCGGGCGCGATCTTCATGGACGCCGTGCGCGACCATGGCGCGATCCTGCTGCCGGTCGACAGCGAACACAACGCGATCTTCCAGTGCATGCCGCGCGACGCGGCCGAGCACGGCGGCATCTCGAAGATCATCCTGACCGCGTCGGGCGGCCCGTTCCGCACGCGCGAACCGGCCACGCTCGTCGACGTGACGCCGGACGAGGCGTGCAAGCACCCGAACTGGGTGATGGGCCGCAAGATCTCGGTCGATTCCGCGACGATGATGAACAAGGGCCTCGAGGTGATCGAGGCGCACTGGATCTTCGGGCTGCCGGGCGACCGCATCGACGTGCTGATCCATCCGCAGAGCGTGATCCATTCGCTCGTGTCGTACCGTGACGGCTCGGTGCTCGCGCAGCTCGGCAATCCCGACATGCGCACGCCGATCGCGCATGCGCTCGCGTTTCCCGAGCGTGTCGACGCCGGCGTCGATCAGCTCGACCTCGCGCAGATCGCCCAGCTGTCGTTCGAGAAGCCCGATTACGCGCGCTTCCCGTGCCTCGCGCTCGCGCTGAAGGCGCTCGAGGAAGGCGGTATCGCGAGCGCCGCATTGAACGCGGCGAACGAAGTGGCGGTCGAAGCCTTTCTCGAGCGCCGGATCGGCTTCATGGCGATCGCGGCGACGGTCGACGCGGTGCTCAACACGCTGCCGAACCGCGCGCCCGACGGGCTCGACGACGTCCTGGCGGCGGATGCCGAGGCACGCCGCCTTGCCGCCGAGATCATTGCGAAAGCGCCTGCGCCACGCGTGGAGCGTACTGTCTGAATGGGGTGCTCATGAACGTGCTGGTCGAACTGGTCGCGTTTGCAGTGGCGATCGGGGTACTGGTCGTCGTGCATGAGTACGGGCACTATCGCGTCGCGCGCTGGTGCGGCGTGAAGGTGTTGCGTTTCTCGATCGGCTTCGGCCAGCCCGTCGCGCGTTGGGTCAGCCGCCGGACGGGCACCGAGTGGACGCTCTCCGCGCTGCCGCTCGGCGGCTACGTGAAAATGCTCGACGAGCGCGATCCGGGCCCCGGCATCCAGCCCGAGGAGCTCGGGCAGGCGTTCAACCGGCAGTCCGTCTACAAACGGATTGCGATTGTCGCAGCCGGGCCGATTGCGAACTTCCTGTTGGCAATCGCACTGTTCTCGATCGTGTTTGCCACCGGCGTGACCGAGCCGACCGCGATCGTCGCGCCGCCGGCCGCCGGGACGGTCGCGGCCCGCGCGGGCTTCGACGGCAACGAGACGATCGTGTCGATCCGTAACGCGCAGGGCGGCGAGTCCGAGCCTGTGCGGTCGTGGTCGGACCTGCGCTGGAAGCTGCTGTCGGCCGCGTTCGATCACCGCGAGATCGTGCTCGGCGCCCGCGACGGCAACGCGACGTTCGACTTCCGCGTCGACCTCCGCAATGTTCCCGAAAGTCAGCTTGATGACGATTTCATGGCCCACCTGGGCTTCGAGACCGGCGGCGGCACGCTGTCGGTCGCATCCGTGCAGCCGGGCAGCGCGGCCGAGCAGGCGGGCCTGAAGGCCGGCGACAAGCTGCTGGCGCTCGACGGCAAGCCGATCGGCGGCGCGACGCGCTTCATCGATTCGGTGAAACACCATGCGGGACAGGCGCTCGACCTGCAGATCGAGCGCGACGGCGCCGCGCGGACGGTATCGATCGTGCCGCAGATGCAGCGCGACGACGAATCGGGGCAGCAGGTCGGCCGGATCGGCGCGGCGCTGGCGATGCACGCGCCGTCCGTGGACGTGCGCTACGGGCCGATCGAGAGCCTGCGGCTCGGCGCGCACCGCACGTGGGACATCTCCGTGTATTCGCTGAAGATGTTCGGGCGGATGATCACGGGCAACGCGTCGCTGAAGAACCTGTCCGGCCCGGTGACGATCGCCGACTACGCAGGCAAGAGCGCGCGGCTCGGTCCGTCGGCGTTCCTGTCGTTCCTCGCCCTTGTCAGCATTAGCCTTGGCGTCCTGAACTTGTTGCCGATTCCCGTTTTGGACGGGGGGCATCTGTTATATTATGCGGTTGAAGCCGCGACCGGGAAAGCCGTCTCGGAGCGCTGGCAGCTGATTCTGCAAAGAGCCGGGTTGATCTGCATCGTCGCATTGTCGGCGATCGCGCTGTTCAACGATCTGGCTCGGTTAATCCATTTCTGAAGCGTCAGGCGGCCGCCGCTCGGCAGTCGCCCGATTTGATGCAGCTAAATATTGGGGATGCATGTTGTTCAAACCTCATCGCTTTGTACCTAAGACAGTTGCAGCGGCCGCGCTCGCCGCGCACGGCCTCGCGGCGCATGCAGCGGCACCGTTCGTGGTGCAAGACATCAAGATCGAGGGGCTGCAGCGCGTCGAAGCGGGTTCGGTGTTCGCCTATCTGCCGATCAAGCAGGGCGATACCTTCACGGACGACAAGGCATCCGAAGCAATCCGCGCGCTGTACGCGACGGGCTTCTTCAACGACGTGCGCATTGCCACGCAAGGCAACGTCGTCATCGTGCAGGTGCAGGAGCGTCCGGCCATCGCGTCGATCGACTTCACCGGCACGAAGGAATTCGACAAGGACAACCTGACGAAGGCGCTGCGCGCCGTCGGCCTCGCCGACGGCCGCTATTACGACAAGGCGCTCGTCGACAAGGCGGAGCAGGAGCTCAAGCGCCAGTACCTGACGCGCGGCTTCTATGCGGCCGAAGTCAAGACGACGATCACGCCGGTCGACGCGAACCGCGTGTCGATCCTGTTCGCGGTCGCCGAAGGCCCGAGCGCGAAGATCCGCCAGATCAACTTCATCGGCAACAAGGCGTTCAGCACCAGCACGCTGCGCGACGAGATGCAGCTGTCGACGCCGAACTGGTTCTCCTGGTACACGAAGAACGACCTGTACTCGAAGGAAAAGCTCACGGGCGACCTCGAGGCCGTGCGCTCGTACTACCTGAACCGCGGCTACCTCGAGTTCAACATCGAGTCGACCCAGGTGTCGATCTCGCCCGACAAGAAGGACATGTACCTGACGGTCACGTTGCACGAAGGCGAGCCGTACACGGTGTCGGGCATCAAGCTGTCGGGCAACCTGCTCGATCGCGAAGCCGAACTCAACAAGCTGATCAAGATCAAGCCGGGCGATCGTTTCTCGGCCGAAAAGCTGCAGCAGACCACCAAGTCGATCGTCGACAAGCTCGGTGAATACGGTTACGCGTTCGCGACCGTCAACGCGCAGCCGGACATCGACCAGGCGAACCACAAGGTGAACCTGAACCTCGTCGTCGATCCGAGCCGCCGCGTGTATGTGCGCCGCATCAACGTCGTCGGCAACACGCGCACGCGCGACGAAGTGGTGCGCCGCGAAATGCGCCAGCTCGAGAGCTCGTGGTTCGATTCGAACCGCCTCGCGCTGTCGAAGGATCGCGTGAACCGTCTCGGCTACTTCACCAACGTCGACGTGACGACGATACCGGTGGAAGGCACGAACGACCAGGTCGACGTGAACGTGAAGGTCGACGAAAAACCGACCGGCGCGATCACGCTGGGCGCGGGCTTCTCGTCGACGGACAAGGTCGTGCTGTCGGCCGGCGTGTCGCAGGACAACGTGTTCGGTTCGGGTACCAGCCTGTCGGTGAACGTCAACACCGCGAAGAGCTACCGTACGCTGACCGTCACGCAGGTCGACCCGTACTTCACGGTCGACGGCATCAAGCGGATCACGGACGTCTTCTACCGCACGTACCAGCCGCTCTACTATTCGACGAGCTCGAGCTTCCGGATCATTAGCGCGGGCGGCAACCTGAAGTTCGGCATTCCGTTCTCGGAAGTCGATACCGTCTACTTCGGCGCCGGCTTCGAGCAGAACCGCCTCGACGTCGATTCGAACACGCCGCAGAGCTACCAGGATTACGTGAACCAGTTCGGCCGCGTGTCGAACACGGTGCCGCTGACCGTCGCATGGTCGCGCGACGCGCGTGACAGTGCGCTGATCCCGAGCCGCGGCTACTTCACGCAGGCGAACATGGAGTACGGCGTGCCGGTCGGCAAGATCCAGTACTACAAGGCCGACCTGCAGGCGCAGTACTACTATTCGTTCTCGCGCGGCTTCATCCTGGGTCTGAACCTGCAAGGCGGCTACGGTAACGGCATCGGCAACCCGTACCCGATCTTCAAGAACTACTACGCGGGCGGTATCGGCTCCGTGCGTGGCTACGAGCCGAGCTCGCTGGGCCCGCGCGACACGAAGACGAACGATCCGATCGGCGGTTCGAAGATGCTGGTCGGCAACATCGAGCTGACGTTCCCGCTGCCGGGCACGGGCTACGACCGCACGCTGCGCGTGTTCACGTTCCTCGACGGCGGTAACGTGTGGGGTAACGCGCCGGGCGGCACGAGTACGGGCGCGAACGGCCTGCGTTACGGCTACGGTGTGGGTCTCGCGTGGATCTCGCCGATCGGCCCGCTGAAGCTGAGCCTCGGCTTCCCGCTGCAGAAGCACGAAGGCGACCAGTACCAGAAATTCCAGTTCCAGATTGGGACGGCGTTCTGACCGAACGCATGACAACAGCAACGAGAGGGTAATTTTGCTAACCGGTAAGTTTTCGAAACGAGTGATGTGCGCGCTGACCGTTGCGCTGGCGCTGGGCGCGGCGACGGCACACGCACAGGACGTCGCCCGCATCGCGGCGGTCAATTCGGATCGGATCCTGCGCGAGTCGGCGCCCGCGAAGGCGGCGCAGACGAAGCTCGAAGCCGAGTTCGCGAAGCGTGACAAGGATCTGCAGGACCTGGCCGCGCGCCTGAAGTCGATGTCCGATTCGCTGGACAAGAACGGCACGTCGCTGTCGGCAGCCGATCGTGCGCAGAAGCAGCGCGATCTCGCCCAGCTCGATACCGACTTCCAGCGCAAGCAGCGCGAGTTCCGCGAAGACCTGAACCAGCGTCGCAACGAGGAACTGGCGGCCGTGCTGGAGCGGGCGAACAAGGTCATCAAGCAGATCGCCGAGCAGCAGAATTACGACCTGATCGTGCAGGAAGCCGTGTACGTCAGCCCGCGCATCGACATCACCGACAAGGTGCTCAAGGCGCTCGCGTCCGGCTCGACGAACTGAACGGAGCAGACGACGAATGGCATTGACGCTTGAGGAACTCGTAAAGCGGTTCGGCGGCGAGATCGCCGGCGACGCACAGTGCAAGGTGGGCGGGCTCGCACCGCTCGACCAGGCAGGCCCTCAGCAACTCGCGTTCCTCGCGAATCCGAAGTACCTGTCGCAGGTCGAGACGACCCGCGCCGGCGCGGTGCTGATCGCGCCGAAGGATCTCGAAAAGCTGGGCGCGGCCGCTAGCGGCCCCCGCAATTTCATTGTCACGCCGAACCCGTACGCGTACTTCGCGCGCGTCGCGCAGATGTTCATCGACCTGGCCACGCCGCAGCGCGCCGCCGGCGTGCATCCGAGCGCGACGATCGATCCGGCCGCGAAGGTCGCCGCGAGCGCGGTGATCGGCCCGCACGTGACGGTCGAGGCCGGCGCGGTGATCGAGGACGGCGTGCAGCTCGACGCGAACGTGTTCGTCGGCCGCGGCACGACGATCGGCGCCGGCTCGCACTTCTATCCGAACGCATCGGTGTACCACGGCTGCAAGATCGGCCCGCGCGCGATCGTCCACGCGGGCGCCGTGATCGGTTCCGACGGCTTCGGCTTTGCGCCGGATTTCGTCGGGGACGGCGAGGCGCGTACCGGCAGCTGGGTCAAGATCCCGCAAGTCGGCGGCGTGACGATCGGCCCGGACGTCGAGATCGGCGCGAACACGACGATCGATCGCGGCGCGATGGCGGATACCGTCATCGAGGAATGCGTGAAGATCGACAACCAGGTCCAGATCGGCCACAACTGCCGGATCGGCGCCTATACGGTGATCGCCGGCAGCGCGGGCATCGCGGGCAGCACGACGATCGGCCGCCACTGCATGATCGGCGGCGCGGCCGGGATCGCCGGCCACGTGACGCTCGGCGACTATGTCATCATCACCGCGAAGTCGGGCGTATCGAAGTCGCTGCCGAAGGCCGGCATCTATACCAGCGCGTTCCCGGCCGTCGACCACGGCGAATGGAACAAGAGCGCTGCGCTCGTGCGCAACCTCGACAAGCTGCGCGAGCGCATCAAGGCGCTCGAAGCCGCGCTCGCCGCCCAGGGCGGCACGGACGCCTGAGCGCATCATGCGAGACCACGAACCGGGCACGGCCAGCGCAACCGGCCCGGTTTGCCAGACAGGGCCGCGCGGCGGCCCGCTTCAGCCTTTGCATCACCACCGCGCAGCATCTGCGTGAGACGAACCATCATGAGCACTGAAAAAATCAATCTCGACATCCACAAGATCCTCACGCTGCTGCCGCATCGCTACCCGATTCTGCTCGTCGACCGCGTGCTCGAACTCGAACCGCACAAAGGCATCAAAGCGCTGAAGAACGTGTCGATCAACGAGCCGTTCTTCCAGGGGCATTTCCCGAAGCGGCCGGTGATGCCGGGCGTGCTGATCCTCGAGGCGCTCGCGCAGGCTGCCGCACTGCTGACCTTCGCGGAAGAGCAGCCGAAGGATCCGGAGAACACGCTGTACTACTTCGTCGGCATCGACGGCGCGCGCTTCAAGCGCGTGGTCGAGCCGGGCGATCAACTGATTCTGAACGTGACGTTCGAACGCTATATCCGCGGCATCTGGAAGTTCAAGGCGGTGGCGGAAGTGGACGGCAAGGTGGCGGCGGAAGCCGAACTGATGTGCACGGTCAAGACGGCCGACGCGGCGCCCTGAGCGACGCGGCACGCATGGGCAACGCAACGCGACACATCACATCGAGAGGCAACGGCGCATGACCAGGATTCATCCCACCGCGATTGTCGAGCCGGGCGCGCAGATCGACGAATCGGTCGAGATCGGCCCGTACGCGATCGTCGGCCCGCACGTCACGATCGGCGCGCGCACGACGATCGGCTCGCACAGCGTGATCGAAGGCCATACGACGCTCGGCGAAGACAACCGCATCGGCCATTACGCGTCGGTCGGCGGCCGTCCGCAGGACATGAAGTACAAGGACGAGCCGACGAAGCTCGTGATCGGCAACCGCAACACGATCCGCGAATTCACGACGATCCACACGGGCACCGTGCAGGACATCGGCGTGACGACGCTCGGCGACGACAACTGGATCATGGCCTACGTGCACATCGGCCATGACTGCCGCGTCGGCAACCACGTGATCCTGTCGAGCAACGCGCAGATGGCCGGCCACGTCGAAATCGGCGACTGGGCGATCATCGGCGGCATGTCGGGCGTCCACCAGTTCGTGCGCATCGGCGCGCACTCGATGCTGGGCGGCGCGTCGGCGCTCGTGCAGGACATCCCGCCGTTCGTGATCGCGGCCGGCAACAAGGCCGAACCGCACGGGATCAACGTCGAAGGGCTGCGCCGGCGCGGCTTCTCGGCCGATGCGATCTCGGCGCTGCGCAGCGCGTACCGCGTGCTCTACAAGAACGGCCTGTCGTTCGAGGAAGCGAAGGTGCAGCTGCGCGAGCTGGCGGAGGCGGGCGGCGACGGCGATGCGCCGG
Source organism: Burkholderia sp. BCC1972 (assembly GCF_905339605.1). Taxonomy (NCBI): domain Bacteria; kingdom Pseudomonadati; phylum Pseudomonadota; class Betaproteobacteria; order Burkholderiales; family Burkholderiaceae; genus Burkholderia; species Burkholderia sp. BCC1972. The sequence continues at coordinate 190,157 of NZ_CAJPGH010000011.1, forward strand.
TGAAGGCGCTCGTCGATTTCATCGACGCGTCGCAACGCGGCATCATCCGCTAAGCGATGCCGCTTCCGACCAATCAGCTCCGGCTCGCGATGGTGGCCGGCGAGCCGTCGGGCGACCTGCTCGGGGCGTCGCTGCTCGGCGGCCTGCGCGAGCGGCTGCCCGACTCGGCCCAGTATTACGGGATCGGCGGGCAGCGGATGATCGCGCACGGCTTCGACTCGCACTGGCAGATGGACAAGCTGACCGTGCGCGGCTACGTCGAGGCGCTCGGCCAGATTCCCGAGATCCTGCGGATTCGCGGCGAACTGAAGCGCCAGCTGCTCGCCGAGCGGCCGGATGCGTTCATCGGCGTCGACGCGCCCGACTTCAACTTCAACGTGGAACAGGCTGCGCGCGACGCGGGCATCCCGTCGATCCACTTCGTGTGCCCGTCGATCTGGGCATGGCGCGGCGGCCGGATCAAGAAGATCGCGAAGTCCGTCGATCACATGCTGTGCCTGTTCCCGTTCGAACCGGCGATTCTCGACAAGGCAGGCGTCGCGTCGACGTATGTCGGCCATCCGCTGGCCGACGAGATTCCGCTCGAACCCGACACGCACGGCGCGCGCATCGCGCTGGGCCTGCCCGCCGACGGGCCCGTGATCGCGGTGCTGCCGGGCAGCCGGCGCTCGGAGATCGCGCTGATCGGCCCGACGTTCTTCGCGGCGATGGCGCTGATGCAGCAGCGCGAGCCCGGCGTGCGGTTCGTGATGCCGGCGGCGACGCCCGCACTGCGCGAACTGCTGCAGCCGCTCGTCGATGCGCATCCGCAGCTCGCGCTGACGATCACCGACGGCCGGTCGCAGGTCGCGATGACGGCTGCCGACGCGATCCTCGTCAAGAGCGGCACCGTCACGCTGGAGGCCGCGCTGCTGAAGAAGCCGATGGTGATCTCGTACAAGGTGCCCTGGCTGACCGGGCAGATCATGCGCCGGCAGGGCTACCTGCCGTACGTCGGCTTGCCGAACATCCTGGCGGGGCGTTTCGTCGTGCCCGAGCTGCTGCAGCATTTCGCGACGCCCGAGGCGCTCGCCGATGCGACGCTCACGCAGCTGCGCGACGACGCGAACCGCCGCACGCTGACCGAAGTGTTTACCGAAATGCATCTTTCGCTGCGGCAGAATACGGCCGCGAAGGCAGCCGAAGCCGTCGTGCGCGTGCTCGAACATCGCAAGGGGCGCGCATGACCGCAGTACGTGCATCACGCCGCCGCGCGCCGGGCGACGAGCAGGGCGGTTTCGACTTCAGTCGCCCCGACGAGATCGTCTGCGGCGTCGACGAAGCCGGCCGCGGCCCGCTCGCGGGGCCGGTGGTGGCCGCCGCGGTGATTCTCGATCCGGCGCAGCCGATCGACGGGCTCGACGATTCGAAGGCGCTGTCCGCGAAGAAGCGCGACGCGCTGTACGACCTGATCGTCGCGCGGTCGGTTGCGTATTGCGTTGCGTCGGCAAGCGTCGACGAGATCGACACGCTGAACATCCTCCACGCGACGATGCTCGCGATGAAGCGGGCCGTCGAGGGGCTGTCGGTCCTGCCGACGCTCGCGCAGATCGACGGCAACCGCTGCCCGACGCTGACCGTGCGGGCCGAGGCGATCGTCAGCGGCGACGCGCTGGTGCCGAGCATCTCGGCCGCGTCGATCCTCGCGAAGGTCACGCGCGACCGCATGCTCGTCGACCTGCACGCACGCTTTCCGGTGTATGGCTTCAACGTGCATGCGGGCTACGGCACCGCGAAACACCTTGCCGCACTGCGCGAGCACGGCCCCTGTGAAGCGCATCGGCGCTCGTTTGCACCGGTGCGTGCGGCACTCGACCTGATTCGATGAAAAGCATTACTTCCCGCGACAACCCGCTGTACAAGCGCCTGAAGGCGCTCGCGGGCTCGACGCCCCAGCAGCGCCGCAGCGGCCAGGCGCTCCTCGAAGGATTCCACCTCGCGAGCGCGTATCTCGATACGGGCGCGACGCCCGAGCTGTGCGTCGCAACAGAAGGCGCGCTCGGCCACGCCGAAGCGCAGGCGATCGTCGCGCGCGTCGATGCGCAGCGGATCGTCACGTTGCCCGACGCGCTGTTCGGGCAGTTGTCGAACGTCGTCAACGGCGTCGGCTTCCTGCTGCTCGTCGACCGGCCTGAGCAACCGCTGCCGACTCGCGTGACGCACACGTCGGTCGTGCTCGACGGCGTGCAGGATGCCGGCAACGTCGGCTCGATCCTGCGCAGCGCGGCGGCGGCCGGCGTGCGGCATGTGTTCTGTGCGCCGGGAACGGCGTACGCGTGGTCGTCGAAGGTGCTGCGCTCGGGCATGGGTGCGCATTTCCTGCTGTCGATCCACGAAGACGTCGACGCCGCCGCGCTCGCGGAACGGCTCGACGTACCGGTCGCGCTGACCGACTCGCACGGCGCGCAGGCGGTCTACGACTGCGACCTGTCGCGGCCGGTGGCCTGGGTATTCGGCAACGAGGGTGCCGGCGTGTCGGCGTTCTGGCGCGACGCGGCCACGCATCGCGTGACGATTCCGCAGCCGGGCGGGATGGAGTCGCTGAACGTCGCGGCCGCCGCCGCGGTCTGCCTGTTCGAGCAGGTGCGCCAGCAGCGACCTGCCTGACATGTCACGCGTCACGCGCGCATACGCCGCGCGATGAACAAAGGCCGCGTCCATCGACGCGGCCTTTTCGTTTCCGGCGGCGGCCAGGCGGCCGCCCGTGCGGCGGTGCCTAGTACGACTGCCGGTCGAGACGGACTTCCTGCAGGATCGTCGTCGCGATTTCCTCGATCGACTTGTGCGTCGACGACAGCCACTTGATCCCTTCGCGGCGCATCATCGCCTCGGCCTCGTTGATCTCGTAGCGGCAGTTCTCGGGCGCCGCGTACTTGCTGCCCGGCCGGCGTTCGTTGCGGATCTCCGACAGGCGCTGCGGGTCGATCGACAGCCCGAACAGCTTCTCGCGGTGCGCGGACAGCGCCGACGGCAGCTTGCCGCGCTCGAAGTCTTCCGGAATCAGCGGATAGTTCGCCGCCTTCACGCCGTATTGCATCGCGAGGTACAGGCTCGTCGGCGTCTTGCCGCTGCGCGACACGCCGACGAGGATCACGTCGGCTTCCGACAGGTTGCGGTTCGACTGGCCGTCGTCGTGCGCGAGCGAGAAGTTGATCGCCTCGATCCGCGTCTTGTATTCCTCGGTGTCGGCGTTCTGGTGGCCGCGCCCCATCGCATGGCTCGACTTCAGCTCCAGCTCCTGCTCGAGCGGTTCGACGAAGCGCTGGAACATGTCGAGCACGAGCGCGTTCGAGCGCTTGACGATGTCGTTCGATTCGCTGTCGACGAGCGTCGTGAACACGATCGCGCGGCGGCCGTCGTGCACGGCGGCCTCGTTGATCTTCTCGACGGTCGCATAGGCCTTGTCGAGCGAGTCGACGAACGGCACGCGCACGAGACGGAATTTCTGGTCGAACTGGGAGAGGATCGAATGCGCGAAGGTTTCGGCAGTGATCCCGGTGCCGTCGGAGACGATGAATACGGTAGGCAGCATGAATCTGGGCGTCGAGCGTGAAGGGCGGTTGCGCGGGCGGCTGGAGGTTCGCCTCCAGGCGCAGTGACAAGGTCGCGCCACATCCGGCAGCCGGCACGGTAGAATAGCGGCAACCTGTTGGATAAGCAATTGCGGGGGCAGGGCGCGAACGGCGCCCCGTGGCTTGCCGCGCGATTCCAGAATTCCCGGCAAGTTTGGCGATTTGTCTGCAAATATCGCCCTTCTGCCGGGATTTTTGCAAATCGGGTCGGAATATTTTTCGCCGCTGCGAGTGTTTATCTAACAGGTTGCGCAAGACGCGCCGCGCTTTTTTGCAAGCGCCCGCGTCCGAGCCCACTTGCGCAATCGAGCATTTTTTTCACACTTAGGGGCTTGTATGACTAACGCAGCAAACGTCGCAAAGGACCAGGCGTATGTAATTCCGTTCGAGCAGTTGCGGATGACCGATGTGGAGATCGTGGGCGGCAAGAATGCGTCGCTCGGCGAGATGATCAGCCAGCTTTCCGAAGCAGGCGTTCGCGTACCCACCGGTTTCGCCACGACCGCGCTCGCGTTCCGTGATTTCCTCAAGCACAACGACCTGACCGATCGTATCGCCAAGCGTCTCGAGTCCCTCGACATCGACGACGTGAAGGCGCTCGCCGAAGCCGGTGCCGAAATCCGCAAGTGGATTGTCGACGCGCCGCTGCAGGCACGCCTCGAGCAGGAAATCCGCGAGCAGTTCGAAGTGCTGAAGAACGGCTCGCCGGCCGAACTGTCGTTCGCCGTGCGTTCGTCCGCGACCGCGGAAGACCTGCCCGACGCATCGTTCGCCGGCCAGCAGGAGTCGTACCTCAACGTCGTCGGCATCGATGACGTGCTCGACCGCATGAAGCACGTGTTCGCGTCGCTGTACAACGACCGCGCGATCTCGTACCGCGTGCACAAGGGCTTCACGCACGCCGAAGTCGCGCTGTCGGCCGGCGTGCAGCGCATGGTCCGCTCGGACGTCGGCGCCGCCGGCGTGATGTTCACGATCGACACCGAATCGGGCTTCAAGGACGCCGTGTTCATCACGTCGAGCTACGGCCTGGGCGAAACCGTCGTGCAGGGCGCCGTGAACCCGGACGAGTTCTACGTGTTCAAGACGACGCTCGCACAGGACAAGTACCCGATCATCCGCCGCTCGATCGGCTCGAAGCTGATCAAGATGGAATTCACGCAGCCGGGCGAGCCGGGCCGCGTGAAGACGGTCGACGTGCCGCACGAGCAGCGCAACCGCTACTCGATCACGGATGAAGACGTGATCGAGCTGGCGAAGTACGCGGTCATCATCGAGAAGCACTACCAGCGTCCGATGGACATCGAGTGGGGCAAGGACGGCCGCGACGGCAAGATCTTCATCCTGCAGGCGCGTCCGGAAACGGTGAAGAGCCAGGCAACCGGCAAGGCCGAGCAGCGCTTCAAGCTGAAGGGCCAGTCGCAGGTGCTGGCGACGGGCCGTGCGATCGGCCAGAAGATCGGCGCGGGCCCCGTGCGTGTGATCCAGGATCCGTCGGAAATGGAACGCGTGCAGCCGGGCGACGTGCTGGTGGCCGACATGACCGACCCGAACTGGGAGCCGGTGATGAAGCGTGCGGCCGCGATCGTCACGAACCGTGGCGGCCGGACCTGCCACGCGGCGATCATCGCGCGTGAGCTCGGCGTGCCGGCAGTCGTCGGCTGCGGCGATGCGACCGACATCCTGAAGGACGGCGCGCTCGTCACGGTATCGTGCGCGGAAGGCGACGAAGGCAAGATCTACGACGGCCTGCTGGAGACGGAAGTCACGGAAGTGCAGCGCGGCGAGCTGCCGGAAATCCCCGTCAAAATCATGATGAACGTCGGTAACCCGCAGCTCGCGTTCGATTTCTCGCAACTGCCGAACGGCGGTGTGGGTCTCGCGCGTCTCGAGTTCATCATCAACAACAACATCGGCGTTCACCCGAAGGCGATCCTCGAGTACCCGAACATCGACCAGGACCTGAAGAAGGCGGTCGAGAGCGTGGCGCGCGGCCACGCGTCGCCGCGCCAGTTCTACGTCGACAAGCTGACGGAAGGCGTCGCGACGATCGCGGCCGCGTTCTATCCGAAGCCCGTGATCGTGCGTCTGTCCGACTTCAAGTCGAACGAGTACAAGAAGCTGATCGGCGGTTCGCGTTACGAGCCGGACGAGGAAAACCCGATGCTGGGCTTCCGCGGCGCGTCGCGCTACATCGCTGAAGACTTCGCGCAGGCGTTCGAGATGGAATGCCGTGCCCTGAAGCGCGTGCGTGACGAGATGGGCCTGACCAACGTCGAGATCATGGTGCCGTTCGTGCGGACCGTGAAGCAGGCGGAGCGTGTCGTCGGCCTGCTCGAGAAGTTCGGCCTGAAGCGCGGCGAAAACGGCCTGCGCCTCGTGATGATGTGCGAAGTCCCGACCAACGCGATCCTCGCCGAAGAGTTCCTGGAACACTTCGACGGGTTCTCGATCGGCTCGAACGACCTCACGCAGCTCACGCTCGGCCTCGACCGCGACTCGGGCATGGAGCTGCTGGCCGTCGACTTCGACGAACGCGATCCGGCCGTCAAGTTCCTGCTGAAGCGCGCGATCGATACCTGCCGCAAGATGGGCAAGTACGTCGGTATCTGCGGCCAGGGCCCGTCCGATCACCCGGACTTCGCGCAATGGCTGACCGACGAAGGCATCGTGTCGATTTCGCTGAACCCGGACACGATCATCGATACGTGGCAGGCGCTTGCCGCCAACCGGAAGTAACGGTCGGTCAGGCATTTTCGGCGAAGGAGCGGCGCCGTCGCTCCTTCAATGAAGGCAAAATGCAAGGTTCATGCTATAAACACCCCGGTAAGCACCGGGGTGTTTTTTTTCGCCGGTACTCGCCGGGTCGTCCCGGGTGCGCCGACCGCTTCGCACAGCTGCGAGCGCAACGAATATAGTGAGCATCGGGGACGTTTTTCTGGAGACCACAATGATGTCGGGGCATCTGTTCTGGTGGGTCGCGGTGGGCGTGCTGGTCGTCGCCGAGTTGCTGACGGGCACGTTCTATCTGTTGATGATCGCGCTCGGCTTTCTCGCGGGCGGGTTGCTGCAACTGGCCGGTTTCGCGCCGCACGTGCAGTTCGGTGCGGCGGCGGCGGTCGCGATCGTCGCGATGATCGTGCTGCGCCGGTCGGGGCTCGGCCGCAAGCAGAAGCGCGACACGTCGATGAATCCCGACGTCAATCTCGATATCGGCTCGACCGTCACGGTCGACGCGTGGCACGACGGCCGTGCACGCGTGCAGTATCGCGGTGCCGACTGGGACGTCGAGCTCGCGAACGGCGAGCGCGACGATGCGCGCGTCTATCAGGTGAGCGCCGTGCGCGGCAATTGTCTCGTGGTCGTGGCGAAACCCGCGGGCTGATCGTCCGCTGATACAACAAGGAGGGAATATTTCATGGATTCGCTGATCGTCTGGGTTGTCCTGCTCGTCATCGCGATCGTGATCGTGTCGAAGACGGTGAAGATCGTGCCGCAGCAGCATGCATGGGTGCTCGAGCGTTTCGGGCGCTACCACGCGACACTGTCGCCCGGCCTGAATATCGTGCTGCCGTTCGTCGATCGCATCGCGTACCGGCACATCCTGAAGGAAATCCCGCTCGACGTGCCGAGCCAGGTCTGTATCACGCGCGACAACACGCAGTTGCAGGTCGACGGCGTGCTGTACTTCCAGGTGACCGATCCGATGAAGGCGTCGTACGGGTCGAGCAACTTCGTGCTCGCGATCACGCAGCTGGCACAAACCACGCTGCGCTCGGTGGTCGGCAAGCTCGAACTCGACAAGACGTTCGAGGAGCGCGATTTCATCAACCACAACATCGTGTCGGCGCTCGACCAGGCCGCGGCGAACTGGGGCGTGAAGGTGCTGCGCTACGAGATCAAGGACCTGACGCCGCCGAAGGAAATCCTGCACGCGATGCAGGCGCAGATCACCGCGGAGCGCGAGAAGCGCGCGCTGATCGCCGCATCGGAAGGCCGCAAGCAGGAGCAGATCAACCTTGCGTCGGGCGCGCGCGAAGCGGCGATCCAGAAGTCCGAGGGCGAGCGGCAGGCTGCAATCAACCAGGCGCAGGGCGAGGCCGCGGCGATCCTGGCGGTGGCCGAGGCGAACGCGCAGGCGATCCAGAAGATCGCTCAGGCGATCCAGTCGCAGGGCGGGATGGATGCGGTGAATCTGAAGGTCGCCGAGCAGTACGTGGGAGCGTTCTCGAATCTCGCGAAGCAGGGCAACACGCTGATCGTGCCGTCGAACCTGTCGGATCTCGGCACCGCGATCTCGTCGGCGCTGACGATCGTCAAGAACGCATCGACGCCCGCGAAGGGCTGAACCGTGCGGACCCGGTGCGTCGATCGCCGCCGCGCGAGCGGCATGCGGCGAATCGTCGCGCAGCCGGGCAGCCGGCAGATACCGATCACGTAGCCCACAGCAACACGGCCCGCTTCGAGCGGGCCGTGTCGTTTGCGATGGGCATGCTGTGCGTCAGGTGCCGGCGCGCATGATGCGTGCCTTTTCGCGTTCCCAGTCGCGCTTTTTCTCGGTTTCGCGCTTGTCGTGCAGCTTCTTGCCCTTCGCGAGCGCGATGTCGCACTTCACGCGACCGCCCTTGTAGTGGAAGTTCAGCGGCACGAGCGTGTAGCCACGCTGCTCGACCTTGCCGATCAGTTTCTTGATTTCCTCACGGTGCAGCAGCAGCTTGCGTGTGCGAACCGGGTCGGGCGTGATGTGCGTCGAGGCTTCGGGCAGCGGGCTGATATGGGTACCGATCAGGAAGATCTCGGCGTTCTTCACCACGACGTAGCCTTCCTTGATCTGGCCGCGCCCGGCGCGCAGCGCCTTGACTTCCCAGCCCTCGAGCACGAGCCCCGCCTCGTAGCGTTCCTCGATGTGATAATCGAAGTGCGCTTTCCTGTTGTCGATGATGCTCATGAAAGGATCGGGCCAACTCGTTTAAAATCACGATTTTAGCAAAGCGGGGCGAGAATCGCCCGGCTTGGCGTTTCCACCTTCAGCGATGCCGCGCGATTTATGGCAGATGTCCAGAAAACCGTATTGATCCGCCACTCGGCGGAACAGATGTTCGACCTCGTCACCGACGTGGCCGACTACCCCAATTTCCTGCCCTGGTGCGGCGGCGTCGAGATTCGCCGTCAGGACGAGCGCGGGATGGAAGCGCGCATCGATATCAACTTCAAGGGCATCAAGCAGCATTTCGCGACGCGCAACACGCAGGAACGCCCGACGCGGATCGACATGGAGTTCACGGACGGCCCGTTCAAGAAGTTCACGGGCGCGTGGCGCTTCACCGCGCTGCGTGCCGATGCGTGCAAGATCGAATTCGCGTTGCACTACGAGTTTTCGAGCATCCTGCTCGAGAAGATCATCGGGCCCGTGTTCAGCCACATCGCGAACACGTTCGTCGATTCGTTCGTGAAGCGCGCGGACCAGCGCTACGGGAAGGGGTGACGCGATGCTGTCGATCGAAGTCTGCTACGCGCTGCCGGACCGCCAGACGCTGATCCCGCTGTCGCTGCCCGAAGGCGCGACCGTTCGCTCGGCGATCGACGCGAGCGGCGTGCTCGCGCTGCATCCGGAGATCGATCTCGCGCATGCGAAGACGGGCGTGTACGGCAAGCTCGCGCCGCTCGACGCGCCGCTCGCCGACCACGACCGTGTCGAGATCTACCGCCCGTTGATCGTCGATCCGAAGCTGGCGCGCCAGCGGCGCGTCGACAAGTCCCGCCGTGCCGGCTCGATCGAGGGCCGCAAGTGGATGCACAAGGACGCGCGCTGACGCGTGTTTCGTCCCGATTCGCCTGATCAAACGCCGCGGCGCGCTCAGCGGGCCGCGGCGTTTGCGTTGGGCGACGCGCTGCCCGGCGTGTCGCCGTGCTGTCGCACCGAGCCGTACACGCCGGCGAGCAGCAGCACGAGCGCGGCAACCTCGAGCGTGTGCGGCATCCGCTGGTCGTACACGAACGCGTACAGCATCGCGAACACGGTTTCGAACACGATCAGTTGTCCCGACAGCGTGAGCGGCAAGCGCTTCGACGCGGCATTCCACAGCCCGTTGCCGAGCCACGACGCGCCGATCGCGAGCACCAGGTTCAGCAGCCAGAACAACTGCCAGCGCGACGCCGGGACGGCCGCCTGTACCATGCCCGCCGGCAGCGCGAGGATCGCAATCCAGCAGAGCCCGCCGATCAGGCCCGTCACGACACCCCACAGCACCGACCACTCGTTGCCGCCGAAACGATGATGGCGCTGCAGGTAGCGCGCGTTCGCCACCGCGTACCAGGTCCAGCTCGCGAGCGCGCCGGCCGCGCAGGCGATGCCCGCGAGTTTCTGGCCGAGCGTCGTCGCATGGGAGGCCTCGGACGTGAACAGGTCGACGTTGATGCAGGCGATGCCTGCGATCACCAGCGCGAGCGGCGCCGCGAGCCGCCGCAGCGGCACGGCGCCGTGATCGCCGAGGCCCGCGAGCGTGACGGTCACGGGCAGCACGCCGACGATCAGCGAGCTGGGTGCGATGCCGATCAGGTGGACGGCGCCGGACAGCAGCATGTAGTACGCGACGTTGCCGACGACGGCGAGCCGAACCAGCGCGACGAGATCTTCGCGGGTCAACCGCGCGAGCAGCGAGCGGACGGCCGGCAGCGCGGCCGCGAGCGACACGAGGCCGTACATCGCGTAGCGGCCGGCGCTCAGCAGCAGCGGCGAGAAGTCGGTCAGCAGCCGCGGAACGAGAAACACCATGCCCCACAGGGCGCCTGCCAGGACTCCATAAATCACGCCGCGCTGCATCGACCGCTCCGAACCAATGACTGATGTGCGCGCATCTTAGCGACGCCGTCGCGGCGGCGTCTTGTTCATTCCTGCACTCGGCGTATCGCAGCGCTTCGCCGCGTTGCGTGGTGGAGCGATGTGGACCGGCGACGAATCAACCTTCTGCCGGATCGAGCGTGGCGCCGGCGTCGTCGCCCGCCGCACGCGTGCGCGACGGGCGCCGCACGGCGCGCAGCTTGCCGCTGTTGCCGCCGCCGCAGTAGAAGCGGTCGTGGCCGTCCGATTCGAGCCCCGATACGCCGACGCCGGCCGGCATGTCGACCTGCTCGAGCACCTGGCCTGTATGCGGGTCGATGTGCCGCAGGTTGCTCTGGTCGGCTTCCCACGTGCCGTGCCACAGCTCGCCGTCGACCCACGTCACGCCGGTGACGAAGCGGTTCGACTCGATCGTGCGCAGCACGGCGCCCGACTCCGGATCGATCTGATGAATCTTGCGTTCGCGGTACTGGCCGACCCACAGCGTGCCTTCGGCCCACGCGAGCCCCGAGTCGGCACCGCCGCCGGGGGCCGGGATCGTCGCGAGCACGCGGCCCGATTCGGGATCGAGCTTCTCGATGCGGTCCTCGACGATCTGGAACAGGTGGCGGCCGTCGAACGCGGTGCCCGCATGCGCGGCGACGTCGAGCGAACGGACGGTCGTGCCGCGCTCGGGATCGAGCGCATTCAGCTTGTCGCCTGACGCGTACCACACGTGCTGTCCGTCGAACGTGACGCCGTGCACGCCGTCGACGCCCGGAAACGGGCCGTATTCGCGGATGATCTCTGCATTGGAGCGTTTCATGTTCGTCACCTCGTCGTTCGGTGAGGTCATCCTAATCTCCCGGCAGCGGAGCCGGGAGTAACAAGGTCGTCGCGAATCCGGGCAGCGGCGGCGTCATCCAGCGGCGCGCGCGGCCGCGGCCGAGCGCCTGCACCTTGTCGGCCTCGGCGAGCGCGTCGAGCGCGCGCTGCACGGTGCGCTGGCTCGCGCCGAGCGCGAGCGCCAGCGCGGAGCTCGACCACGCTTCGCCGTCGGCGAGGAGGGCAAGCACGGCCGCGTGGCGATCGTCGACCGGGCGTGCGAGAACGACGGTCTCGCGCACGCCGAGCGGTTCGAGCGCGAAGCCGCGCGGCGTCGCGACGACGTTCGCGAGCGGGCGCAGCACCGCGCGCAGCCGGCCGATCTCGACGCGCAGCCGCGCGCGATGCGATTCGTCCGCATGTTTCGCGCGGAACGCGGCGGCCACGAGCGCGTTGCGCGACACGTCGGCCGGCCAGGCCTCGCCGAGTGCACGGGCCAGCACGAACAGCACGGGACGCCGCGCGAGCGACACGGTCGTGCGCGCATCGCGCACCGCGTGGCGGCACGCATCGACGACGAGCGCGTTCGACGCGAACAGCGTCTCGACTTCGTCGAGCTGCACGAGCCGCGACGTGCCGCGCGCGATGAGGCGCGCGGCCGGTGCGTCGAGCACGCGCGCCGCGGTGTCGACCTCGGCCGTCAGCGCGGCGATGCCGGCGTCGCGGGCGGCCGCGCGTGCACGGGCGAGCGCCGCGCGGGCCGCGTGCGTGCGGATGCGGCGCATCGCGATGCCGGCAGCGATCAACTCATGGGCAGCGCGCGACGCGGCCGGCAGCGGCGCGGGATCGAGATGCGCGAGCAGCCGTTCGGCATCGTCGAGATGGCCGATCAGCAGCAGCCGGCGCACGCCGAGATAGCGTGCATGCGCGGCATTCGCGCGGTCGCCGTGCGCGTCGAGCGTCGCGCAGGCCGCATCGAGCGCGCGTGTCGGCCAGCGCAGGTCGCGCGACGCGAGCGCGATCTCGGCTTCCGCGACGACGCAGCGCGCCCGTGCAACGGCTTCCTTCGCGCCGAATGCGCGGGCGGCACCACGCACGAGGGCACGCGCGCGCTCGAAATCGCCGAGTTGCGCCATCGCGATGCCGCGCAGCGCGAGCGCCGGCGCATCGTCGCGCAGCGCGACGCGGTTCAGCGCGCCGAGCGCGTCACCGGCCGCGAGCGCGCGCGCGGCCGCGGTGATCAGCGAATCCATCCGAATCCCGACACACTTGTCACTCCCTCCGGTCCGATGCCCGCCACTAATCTAGCACCACGCACACGGCACCGTCCGCCGTGCCGGATACCCACCGAAGGAGGAACCCGCAATGACGACCCATCTCACCGGAACGCGCGACGAATGGCTGGCCGGGCGCCGCGCACTGCTCGATGCCGAAAAGGCGCTGACGCGGCAAAGCGACGAACTCGCGCGGCAGCGCCAGGCGCTGCCATGGGTGCGCGTCGACAAGACCTACCGGTTCGACACCGAAAACGGGGAGGCGACGCTCGACGACCTGTTTCTCGGCCGCTCGCAACTGCTCGTCTATCACTTCATGTTCGGTCCCGACTACAAGGCCGGCTGCCCGTCGTGCTCGGCGCTCGCCGACGGGTTCGACGGCTTCGCCGTGCACCTGGCGCACCACGACGTGACGCTCTCGGCCGTGTCGCGCGCACCGCTCGCGAAGCTGCTCGCGTACCGCGAGCGGATGGGGTGGACTTTCCCGTGGGCGTCGTCGGTCGGCAGCGATTTCAACTTCGACTTCAATGTGTCGTTCACCGAAACGCAGCAGCGCGCGGGCGACGTCGAATACAACTACGCGCGGGCCGGCCACGCGATGGACATGGACCCGCCGCCGGCGCCCGTCGTGCAGTTCGCGGCGACCTGCGGCACCGACGCGGCCACGTATGCCCTCGACCGGCCGGGGATGAGCGCGTTCGTGCGCGAGGACGGCGCCGTCTATCACACGTACTCGACCTACGCGCGCGGGCTCGACGGGCTGTGGGGGATGTACCAGTGGCTCGATCGCGCGCCGCGCGGGCGCAACGAGGCCGGCCCGTGGTGGCGCCGCCACGACGAGTACGCGCGCGGCTGAGCGCCAGCCGGCGACGAACGGGAGCGCGCGATGACACCGCCGGCAACCGGCGGGGCGAGCCCAAGCCCTGATCCGCGGGCGTTCGGGGCCGTGCTCGCGGCCGTGTTCGCCGTCGCCGTGACGGCGACGCTGGCGCAGCATGCGTCGATGGCCGCGATGGGCGGCGAGCCGATGGCCGGCGGCTGGATCGCGTCGGCCGCATGGCTGCGGCCGTGCGGCCGGGACATCGGGCGCGCATTCGCGGCGTTCGCGGGAATGTGGGGCGCGATGACGCCGGCGATGATGCTGCCGGTGCTGGCGCCGACGCTCTGGCGGTACCGGCAGCGCATCGGCCCGATGGCCACGGTGCGTTCCGCCTGGCTCGTCGTCGTCGCGGGCGCCGGGTATTTTGCGGTGTGGATGGCGCTCGGGGCGCTCGTGTTTCCCGCCGGCGCCGCGCTGACGGCCGCTGCCGCCCGGCTGCCGGCGCTTGCCCGCGCGCTGCCGTTCGCGGCCGGCGCGATCGTGTCGGCCGCGGGCATGCTGCAATTCTCCGCGTGGAAGGCGCGGCGGCTGGCGTGCTGCAGGCATGCGGCAGGCGACGTACGCGGGGCACGGGCAGTCGCCGGCGCGGCGTGGCGGCACGGCGTGCGGGCCGCCGTGCATTGCAGCGCCTGTTGCGGGAACCTGATGGCGATTGCGCTGGCGGCCGGCATGATGGACCTGCGCGTGATGGCCGCGGTGATGGTCGCGATTGCCGCCGAGCGCGTCGCACCGTCCGATGGACGTGTTGCGCGGACCGCCGCCGGTTGCGTGGCGCTCGGCGGCGGCGTCGCGATGATCGTGCGTGCGGCAGGGCTGCTATAACACAGGGTAGGCAGGCCGGTTCGGCACGTTGCCGGACCGGTTTCACCATGGCCGCTGCCGTCGCGCGGCCCGTGTGCAACAGGCGAATGAGCCGTTTTGCCGCCGGTTGCGCGAATGGCTCGATGCGGCAGTGAAACGAAAAGCGATCGAAAACGAACCGAACGGCGATCCGAACGATTCGGCCCCCGAACGGCCGGAACCGGCTAAGCCGTTGTTCGTGTTGTGAAAATTCACGGCGCTTCGCGTATAATTCGCTTTTGCGCCCATAGGATTTGCCATGCGTCTGATCCAAAAAGCACTCACTTTCGATGACGTGCTCCTCGTTCCCGCCTTCTCCGACGTTCTCCCGCGCGACACCAGCCTCAAGACCAAGCTGACCCGCAACATCTCCCTGAACATGCCGCTCGTGTCCGCCGCGATGGACACGGTCACCGAAGGTCGCCTCGCGATCGCGATGGCCCAGCAGGGTGGCGTCGGTATCGTCCACAAGAACCTCACGCCGGCCGAGCAGGCCCGCGAAGTCGCCAAGGTCAAGCGTTTCGAGTCGGGCGTCGTCCGCGACCCGATCACGGTGCCGCCGCAGATGAAGGTGCGCGACGTGATCGCGCTGTCGCGCCAGCATGGCATCTCGGGTTTCCCGGTCGTCGAAGGCCCGCAGCTCGTCGGTATCGTCACGAACCGCGACCTGCGTTTCGAAACGCGCCTCGACGAGCCGGTCAAGTCGATCATGACGCCGCGCGAGCGCCTCGTCACGGTCAAGGAAGGCACGCCGCTCGCCGAAGCGAAGGCGCTGATGCACAGCCACCGCCTCGAGCGCGTGCTGGTCGTCAACGACGCGTTCGAACTGCGCGGCCTGATGACCGTCAAGGACATCACGAAGCAGACCGAGCACCCGGACGCGTGCAAGGACGAGCACGGCAAGCTGCGCGCAGGCGCGGCGGTCGGCGTCGGCCCGGACAACGAAGAGCGCGTCGAGCTGCTGGTGCAGGCCGGCGTCGACGTGATCGTCGTCGATACCGCGCACGGTCACAGCAAGGGCGTGCTCGAGCGCGTCCGCTGGGTCAAGCAGAACTTCCCGCACGTCGAGGTGATCGGCGGCAACATCGCGACGGCTGCCGCCGCGAAGGCGCTGGTCGAATACGGTGCGGACGCGGTCAAGGTCGGTATCGGCCCGGGCTCGATCTGCACGACGCGGATCGTCGCCGGTGTCGGCGTGCCGCAGATCAGCGCGATCGCGAACGTCGCGGAAGCGCTGAAGGGCACCGGCGTGCCGTGCATCGCCGACGGCGGCGTGCGCTTCTCGGGCGACGTGTCGAAGGCCCTCGCGGCCGGCGCGAACGCGGTGATGATGGGCAGCATGTTCGCGGGCACCGAAGAGGCGCCGGGCGACGTGTTCCTGTACCAGGGCCGCCAGTACAAGTCGTACCGCGGCATGGGTTCGGTCGGCGCGATGAAGGACGGCGCGGCAGACCGCTACTTCCAGGACAACTCGGCGAACATCGACAAGCTCGTGCCGGAAGGCATCGAAGGCCGTGTCGCGTACAAGGGTTCGGTCAACGCGATCCTGTTCCAGCTGGTCGGCGGCGTGCGCGCGAGCATGGGCTACTGCGGCTGCAAGACGATCGACGAGCTGCACGACAAGGCCGAATTCGTCCAGATCACCGCGGCGGGCATGCGCGAGTCGCACGTGCACGACGTGCAGATCACGAAGGAAGCGCCGAACTACCACGTGGACTGACCGCCGATGAAACCGCTGCTGCGAGCCGTGCTGATCCTCGATGCCGTGCTGCTGCTGGCGTTCGGCGTGCTGTTCGTGCTGACGCCCTGGCAGTCGCTGTTCAACGCGCTGCAGTTGCAGAACATCCAGCCGGCGATGCTCGGCCAGGCGTTCGGCATCGCGTTGCTCGGTCTCGCGTGGCTCGCGTTTCATGCGGCGTTCAACGGTGACCTCACGGCGCCGGTGGCGCGGTCGGTCGGCCATGTGTACTGGCTGACCGGCGTGCTGACGATCGTCTGGTCGCTCGGCGCCGGCAGCGGTCCCGCGCTGGCGGCCGCCGGCCGGGTGCTGTCGGTCGTGGCCGGTGTCGCGCTGATCCTGCTGGGCCTCGGCGGCGTGCGGATCGCATCGGCCGTGCGCCGGCGCGAGAAGGCGCAGGCGCTCGAGGCGCGCGCACCGGCGCAGCGTCCGGCCGAGCCCGCGATGGCGCCGGCGTCGTCGCCCGCACCGCAGCGCGTCGAGCCCGTCGTCAGCCGTCCCGCGGCGCCTGCTGCATCGTCGCCGGCTTCATCCGGTTCCCGTCAGTCGTCAGGCGGCGTCGCACTCGACGAACGCCCGCCGATGCAGGATTGACCGGCGATGCGTCGCGCGAGCCGCCTGCCGCCCGACGCCGCTGTCCATGCTTTTGACGCAGCGCTTGATGCGCTGCTTTTCTTATTCTCTTCATCCCGTCCGCAGCCATGCACGACAAAATCCTGATTCTCGACTTCGGTTCGCAAGTCACCCAACTGATTGCGCGTCGTGTGCGTGAAGCGCACGTCTACTGCGAAATCCATCCGAACGATGTATCCGACGACTTCGTCCGCGAGTTCGCGCCGAAGGCGGTGATCCTCTCGGGCAGCCACGCGAGCACGTACGAGGACCATCAGCTGCGTGCGCCGCAGGCCGTGTGGGATCTCGGCGTGCCGGTGCTCGGCATCTGCTACGGCATGCAGACGATGGCCGTGCAGCTCGGCGGCAAGGTCGAGTGGAGCGACCATCGCGAATTCGGCTATGCGGAAATGCGCGCGCACGGCCATACGCGCCTGCTCGACGGCATCGAGGATTTCACGACGGCCGAAGGCCACGGCATGCTGAAGGTGTGGATGAGCCACGGCGACAAGGTTGCCGAGCTTCCGCCGGGCTTCGCGCTGATGGCGTCGACGCCGAGCTGCCCGATCGCCGGCATGGCCGACGAGGCGCGCGGCTACTACGCGGTGCAGTTCCACCCGGAAGTCACGCACACGGTGAAGGGCCGCCAGATCATCGAACGCTTCGTGCTGCAGATCGCCGGTGCGAAGCCCGACTGGATCATGAAGAACCATATCGAGGAAGCCGTCGCGAAGATCCGCGAGCAGGTCGGTGACGAGGAGGTGATTCTCGGCCTGTCGGGCGGCGTCGATTCGAGCGTCGCAGCCGCGCTGATCCATCGCGCGATCGGCGACCAGCTGACCTGCGTGTTCGTCGACCACGGCCTGCTGCGCTTGAACGAAGGCAAGATGGTGCTCGACATGTTCGAGGGCCGCCTGCATGCGAAGGTCGTGCACGTCGATGCCGCCGATCAGTTCCTCGGCCACCTGGCCGGCGTGACCGATCCGGAAGCAAAGCGCAAGATCATCGGCCGCGAGTTCGTCGAGGTGTTCCAGGCCGAAGCGAAGAAGCTGTCGAAGGCGAAGTGGCTCGCGCAGGGCACGATCTACCCGGACGTGGTCGAATCGGGCGGCACGAAGACGAAGAAGGCGACGACGATCAAGAGTCACCACAACGTCGGCGGCCTGCCGGAAACGCTCGGCCTGAAGCTGCTAGAGCCGCTGCGCGACCTGTTCAAGGACGAAGTGCGCGAGCTGGGCGTCGCGCTCGGCCTGCCGCCGGAGATGGTGTACCGCCATCCGTTCCCGGGCCCGGGCCTCGGCGTGCGGATTCTCGGCGAGGTGAAGCGCGAGTACGCGGACCTGCTGCGCCGCGCGGACGCGATCTTCATCGAGGAACTGCGCGGCACGATCGCGACCGCGCAGGATGCGGCAGCGGGCCTGTGCGGCGAAGCCGATGTCGGCAAGAGCTGGTACGACCTGACGAGCCAGGCATTCGCGGTGTTCCTGCCGGTCAAGTCGGTCGGCGTGATGGGCGATGGCCGGACCTACGACTACGTGACGTCGCTGCGCGCGGTGCAGACGACCGACTTCATGACCGCACACTGGGCGCACCTGCCGTACGCGCTGCTCGGCCGCGCGTCGAACCGGATCATCAACGAAGTACGCGGCATCAACCGGGTCGTGTACGACATCTCGGGCAAGCCGCCGGCTACGATCGAGTGGGAGTGAAATCAGGTCCTTCGGGGACTATCGTCAGCTATCGGAAAACTGTCGTAACGTGTTGATTTGGAAGGAAATGCGTCGCGATAGCTATCGGTGACTATCGCCGGCCAGCGGAATAGGTTGGCGGTAGAAGTGGCGGTAAGAACTGGAGGCCGGATTAAGACCGTCCCGTTCACTATTCAGACCAAAGCCGTCTTTGACGGTAAAAGTCTTCTCGGGAAAGCTGGTTTTATGCGGCTTTCCGAGCATCAGCAGGTCTCCTGGCCCCTGACGGTAAAAGCCGTCACAAACAGGAGAAAAACGCCGATGCTCACCGACACCGCACTGCGCAACCTCAAGCCTAAGTCCAAGACTTATAAGGCTTCCGACCGTGATGGGATGTATGTGACGGTATCGCCTACCGGTACCGTCACCTTCCGCTACGATTACCGTCTCAACGGTCGCCGCGAGACGCTCACCATCGGCCGCTATGGGCCTGCGGGCGTCTCGCTGGCGTTGGCCCGCGAAAAACTGATCGACGCCAAGAAGGCCGTCGCCCAGGGCAAGTCCCCGGCGCTGGAGAAGCAGCGCGAGAAGCGCCGGCTGACCGCCGCCAAGACCTTTGGCGAGGTGACCGAGAAGTGGCTGGCGGGCGCCAGGATGGCCGACAGCACGAAGGCCATGCGCAAGAGCATCGTTGATCGGGACATCCTGCCGGCCCTAGAGAACCGGCAGCTCAACGAAATCACTGCCGATGACCTGCGCGCCCTGTGCAACAAGGTGAAGGCGCGCGGTGCGCCCGCCACCGCGGTACATATCCGCGACATCGTGAAGCAGGTCTATGCCTTCGCCATCCTGCATGGCGAGAAGGTGGACAACCCCGCCGAGGATGTGGGCGCCGCGTCGATTGCGACCTTCGTGCCGAAGGATCGTGCCTTGTCGCCGCTGGAGATCCGGCTGATGGCGCGGCAGATGGAATCGGTGGCGACCTATCCGACCATTCGACTGGCACTGCGCATGATCCTGCTGACGCTGGTGCGCAAGAGCGAACTGATCCAAGCCACCTGGCATGAAGTCGATTTCGAGAGCGCGACCTGGACGATTCCGAAGCAGCGGATGAAGGGGCGCAACCCGCATGTGGTCTATCTGTCACGCCAAGCGCTCGACATCTTCGTGGCGCTGCATACCTGTGCGGCCGGTTCCAAGTTCGTGCTGCCGTCGCGCTATGACGCCGACCGCTGCATGTCGAACGCGACCTTGAATCGGGTCACACAGATCGTTGCGGAGCGGGCGAAGGCCGCAGGCCTGCCGCTGGAGCCATTCACCGTCCACGACCTCCGCCGTACCGGCTCGACGTTGCTGAACGAAATCGGCTTTAACCGCGACTGGATCGAGAAGTGCCTGGCGCACGAGGACGGGCGTTCCTCGCGCTCGATCTACAACAAGGCCGAATATGCCGAGCAGCGGCGCCACATGTTGCAGGAGTGGGCCAACATGGTCGATGCCTGGATCGACGGGCAGACCTATGTGCCGAAGCTGATGCCCGCCAATGTCGTGGTGCCGGCATTGAGCGCGACGGTCTGAAAACGGTTTGAAGGCCGCCGCCGGCCTCATTTCTCGCCCGAACCCGCCCTAACAGGGCGGGTTTTTCGTAGATGGACGTCCGGCTTCGAGACGCCGCCGCGAGGGGCTTGCTTGCGTTCGTCGATCCACGCTTCCACTTCGGCCAAATCCCACACAACGCAGCGCGGCGTCAGGTTGAAGCGACGTGGGAAGTCGCCGCGGCGCTCCATTTCGTAAATCGTCGTCTCGGCCAGGGGGACGATTTGCCGCAGCTCTTGGCGGCGAATGGTGCGGCGAAAGGGCAAAACACTGAGCTTTGGAAACTGCGGGAGTTCGTTGTAAGTGTCCGAGCCGGGCAGGGGGATGGATGCGGGCCGTAGAGATTCCTTGGCATCGTTGTCTCGGTTGATTGGCTGTAACGGGTTATTCTCCATGTCGCACTCCGTGAGTGTTCAGTGCTGCAAGGCTTACTGGCGCACGAAGCAATGGTGGCTTTCATTGGCTATCGCGGAAACTCGCTGGAGCGTAGAGGAGCGTATTGAAGAACAGGTAGCCGCGGAAAAGAGGGCAGGGGCATGGTTACGGTGACGGTTTCTCCGATTCATTTCGAGGATTACAGTGGTGTCCAGTTCGAGCGCCTCGTCTTTGCCTATCACGTGCGCGCTGGCTGGCGTGACCTGATCTGGCACGGCCAATCGGGGGGCGACCAAGGGCGGGACATCTCGGGTATCGAGCCATTTGATGACCAGCCGGCACGCAAGACCATCATCCAATGCGCAAACCGGGATACGCTAACGCTGGCGAAAGCCAAAGGCGACATGGGTAAGGCGATCAAGGCCGCAGGCGGGATGCCAGATGTCTTCAAATTTGTCTCTCGTGGCGCCGTTTCGGACACCAACCGAACACGGATCGAGCAAGCCGCAGCTTCCATAGGGATTGCGCATGTGACGATATGGTCGGCTGTGGAGTTCGAGGAAAACCTGCGGCTCCGCGCAGAGTACCTGTTGCACCGCTTCGTCCACGGCATCGAGTTCCCTGACGCCGAAGCGGAGATCCGCAAGTTCGTTGACGACTTTCCTGACCTCTCGGATGCCGATGCGCTGCAATTGATGGCGGCCGTGTTCGATCGGCCGGCTTTTCGCACGCCGTTTCATCAGGAAAGCTCTCTACCTGCCTTTCAGCAGGCGATCGAGGACACCATTGCCGCACTCAATACTGGCGTGTGGCGGACGCGCGAAGGCGACGAGATCAGGCGCATCCCTTCGATCCATCATCTTCGAGATCAACGCACCCGCGCAGTGCTGGAAAAGGTAGTTCGTCAGGTCGACGAGCTGCGTCGCATCTTCGTAACCCGCATCAAGGAAGGGGAGATCAGGCACTGTGGATGCGGTCAGCCGGATTGCCCCACGTACATGCTCACGCATCACGTTGCCGACGAACTGGACGAAGCCAGGCGGAAAATCCTGACGATGTTTCGGTCAGTGTATGCGTCCTTCGGTGTGAGCCTGCGATAGCATGGACAGTATGGAATCGAAGGGCTTGCTGTAGAGAAAGGCCGACGGAATTTATTAATTGTGTGAGCGTGGTGATGGCACTATCCCCCGATCAAGTTCAGTATCTCCACCGTCATTCGCCAGGTGAGGCCGTGGCACACGCGCTATCTGAACTGTTGGTCACTGACCATGACTTACTCAGTGCCGACGCTAACGAACGCTCCATCACCTTTCGCTTCGCGATGTATCTCCAGCTACGTTTCCCTGATTGGACCGTAGATTGCGAGTACAACCGGGATAGCACTGAGCCCAAGAGACTCGGACATTTGGAGCTTTACCCCGATGGCGAGGACGATGAAGCGAAGACGGTGTTCCCAGATGTGATCGTGCATCGGCGAGGTACAAGACAGAACCATCTGGTCTTGGAGTTCAAAAAATCAACGAGCCGCGTTGACAGACAGATCGACCTTCGGAAACTTCGAGGCTACAAGCAGCAGCTTGGCTACGAGCACGCTCTGTTTGTGGAGGTTGGCACCGAGGGGCAAGCGATTGTCACTGCGCTTGAATGGGCCTGAGGGGTGACAAAGGGATAACTCATTATTATGTTCATCAACCGCGCGATGAATCCGGTGAACTACGCCCGCGATCCTGGTGCGTTCGCTTGGCGACGCGACGAACTCAATGTTGTGTTGGCATTCTCGGGTTTCTACGTGCGCGAGGATGGCAAGGTTGGCTATGCTGATAAGGCGACAACATTGGATGCTGCCCGTGCGCGCGCCGGGCGGCTCAAAGCTGCCCTGGAAAGCCGGGCTGTACATGCGGAAGTGTTGCACTACTGCCGTGCCGAATTGCTCGACGAAAATTACTTCCATGCGGTCTTCGAGGCGGCGAAAGGTGTCGCCGAGCGGATTCGCACGCTGTCAGGCCTAAGCGGCGACGGCGCCGACTTGGTGAACAAGGCATTTGCTGGCCAACAGCCTGTCCTAGTGACGCTCGCCAAGTTGATCGGGACCTCGTCAGCATGTTCCATCAAGGGCAAAGCCTGGCAAACCGGGGGCGTCCATGCATGACAAAGCCATTAGCGCGACAGAACCCGCGCTGGGTGCGGGTCACCCGCCATAGACAGTTTTCCCCCCATCGATCACAAAGGCCGAGCCTGTCATGTAGGGGTGGTCGTCGGACGCCAGCATCAATGCCGCGGCCGCAATCTCTTCGGGCTTTGCCATGCGCTGCAGTCCCGGCACGTGACTCTTGGCCCATTGGGCTGCGCCGACTTCCCAAATCGCGTCCGGCATATTCTCCATGCCTACGACGCGTCGTACAAGTGCTGTGTCTGTAGTGCCCGGCACGAGGGCATTGACGCGGATCTTATGGGCCGCATAGTCGAGAGCGGCACACTGAACGAGACCGATAAGGCCGCGCTTGCTCGCGGTATAGGCTCCGCGCTTCGGACCGGTGGAAATTTCGTTGGACGAGGATGTCACAACGATGTTTCCGCCTCCGCCAGCCAGCATATGGGGGATTTCATATTTCATCGCGAAGAACACCCCGCGCAAATCGGTGTTGACGACGTCGTCCCATTCAGCGGCCGTTAGTTCGTGAAGAGGCCGTTCCAGAGTGATACCGGCGTTGTTGAAGGCCACGTCGAGCCGGCCGTAGTGTGCGACCGACCGGTCGACGAAGGCTTTGACCTCCTTTTCTACCCGAACGTCGGCCCGAATATAGATCGCATCGCCGCCCGCCTGCCTGATCTGTTGCTCAACTTCGTGCCCAAGGTTTTCCCGACGGCCACAGAACGCGACCTTCGCCCCTTCGGCAGCGAACTGGATTGCAGCCGCCTTGCCGATGCCCGAGGTCGCTCCGGTGATCAGAACGACCTTGCCAACAAACCTCGGACGGTCGATTCGTTCGATCACGGCAACCGACTGCGATCCTGCGGCCATTGCGCCACCGGCCAAGCCTACGGCAAGCCCCGCGGCCCCGACAGCAGCGGTTCCCAGCAGTTTGCGGCGGCCTGGAGATAGGTTCTTGTCATCCATGGCTTTCGTTCCTCCGTCACGGCATGTGAACTTCCAGTTTCGCTCCGTCGACACCCACGTCGAAGGCTGCGGCGCCAAACTCCGGTAGCCCCGTTCTTCCTTTGACGTTGTTGGAAAATGCGTAGGGTTCCGTGGGAATGCCGAGGAAGTTCCTGGCAAGTTTTCCTGTGCCGTCGAGGTCGTGGAACATCTTGATCGCGTATTTTCCGGGGCTTGGCGCCACCAGATGAAGGGTGGTCTCAGGGCCGTCCACCACGACATGTGCCGCGCTGAGAAAATGATCGTTTCTCCAGGTCGAGGCGTCGTAGAGCCCGGCAAAAACTTCACCCTTCTGTTTTTCTATGCCAACAACATGCACGGTAATGTCGATGCCGCCCGCCGTCGCAATTGTCGGGATCGACACTGCGATCAGAGCGGCAATAATTTGCAGAATGTTCATCATCTTTGGCTCCTGTCCTGGCGGTTGAGTCTCGACGGTCGCGACGCAAACGACTTCAAGTGGTCCTGGTGATAGCTGGAGTAATCACGGCCTTGTAATATCCAGAACCGGAAACGTTGCCCGTGCCGTGAAAGACCAATTTGTAATAGCCCGTAAAGCTCTTGTCCTTAAGGTCGATTCTGTCGATCGACAGATCTGCATTGACAAGGACGTTGCCGACCACCATCCAGTTACAGTAGAAATTGCTCGCCTGAATCAATGCGGTATTGTTGTTTCGCAGGATGATCTTCCCGTCGGCGGTTGCGCAGATCGCGGGGATGCCGTCGGCATTCGAATCGAACGACACCTTGATAGCAAAACCGTCGGCTGATGGGCGCTCCTGGCTTACACGCATTCCGTGCACATGCAGGACAAGAGGAATAAACAGACCGCCTACGCCC
>NZ_CAJPGH010000012.1:0-212392 GCF_905339605.1 Burkholderia sp. BCC1972
TTCTACTTCCGTACCGCCGAGGCCCGTACCACCTGCCCCAACAGCACCGCTTCCCTTCCTTCCCCGCCGTGTTTCCGTTAGCGCGAAAGAGGCGTGATTCTATGCACCTGATGGCAATCGCGCAAGGGGTTCGACGCAACTTTTTTACGAACGCTGCAAATTCGGCCGCTCGGCCCTGTCCGGGCACGAGACCGCTTATGGTGCAAAGAACGGACTAGAATGTGAGGTTCTTCGCCTCTTTCTATATACGTCTTTAATATGCGCCAGCGAATCGCCAAACGCCTCCCCCCCGATGCCGACAAACTGGTCGGCCTGTCGCTTGCGCTCTTCGCCTCGGGCAGCCGCATCGAGGATCGCTTCTGGGAAGCGAAGCTCGATGCGCTGCTCGCCAAGATTGTCCGCAACGGCAACCAGACCACGCTCGACGCAGCACTCGACCACCTTCAGCAGAATCACCCCGATGCGTACGGTGCGCTGGCCGACATGGCCGAGACGCACAGCGAGTCGATGGTGCTCGAGCACGACGGCCAACCATACGATGCGCTGCTGGTCGCGGTTCCGGTGCTTGCATGGACGCGCTACATGATTCCGTCGGGGCCGCTCAAGGGCGACGTTGCCGACGCACTGCGAACGCACCTGCAGGCGCATGTCCTCGCGAACGGTACGCTCGTCGGGCTCGCGCCGTTCCTCTACAGCATCGACCAGCTGCCGCGGCACCACGTCGAGACCTACCGGCTTGCGCAGCAGCTCGCACATGCGGCGATCAGCCAGCACACGCCCAAGCTGAGCTTCGGCGACCTGCCCGAAACGTCGCCGATCCTGGCCGACCCGCGCTTCCTGCTTGCGGTCGTCGCCGCGCCTGCCGGCGCGCCACTGTTCCGCTGGCAGGAAGAGGAGAACGGCAGCCGGATCGAACGCGGCCAGTGTCTCGAGCAGTGGACGGCCCAGGGCGGCCCGAACCTGTCGATCGCCCTGCCCGGCTGTGAATTCGAATGCCTGCTTCCGGACGCGTACTACTCGGCCTGCCGCGATGCGGACGAGCGCATTCGTCCGCACACGGTGCGAACGGCCATTCGTTATCTGTTTGACACACTTGGTGCGGCGCCGCAGGAGCTGCGCGCGGTGGTCGCGGGCTTCGGCGAGCGCCGTATCGACGAGTATCGTGTCGGCTTCACGCGGCGTGCCAGCAACGACGTGATCTACGGCGTCGTATGGCCGCTGTACGGCCGCGAAAACGGCGACGTGTCGATCGACAGCGCGACGCTCGAAGGCGAAGCGCCGATGGAAGGACCGCTCGAGGAAATCGTGAGCCTGCTGAAGGAATGCGGCGTAACCGACGTCCGCAGGCACGCGGGCCGCTTCGAACCGGAATACTGCGACGACTGCGGCGTGCCGCTCTACGCGGATCCGCTCGGCGAAATCGTCCATGCGGAGATGCCGGAAGACGCATCGCCCGCCCAGCCTCACTTCCACTGACCCGATGCCGCAGGCCTCCACGGCCTGCCGGTCCGAAGCCGCTCCCGGTTGCCGCCGGAGCGGCTTTTTTCTTGTCTGATCGTTTTCCGCCTGAAATTTCGGACAATTCCTAAGCCTTTCAGCCTAGCAGACATCGTGTAAGGTCTTTGTCATTATCGGGGCCAACGCATGCCCGACAGCAATCAATGACTCACCCTTACGGAGATTGAATATGCGGTTCCTGATGCTTAACTCAGACGCCGAGCGGCGTGATGGACTGAAGGCCCTGCTGCGGCAGATCGACCGTCACGCCAGCATCAACGATGCGCCCGACAGTTTTCAGGCGCGCCGCCTGCTGCGTGCCCAGCGTTTCGACCTCGTCGCAATCGACTGGCTCGACGTCGGCCGGCTCGGCGAGCTTCAGGCGCTCTGCAGCGCATGTTCGCCGACACCGGCCGCCGTGCTGGTCGACGAAGCGCCGCCCGACGCCGTCCAGCGCTTCTTCAACCATGGTGTCGCGGGCGTGATTCCGCATTCCACGCGTCCGCACCTGATCGTGCGAGCGCTGGAAATCGTGCTGCTGGGCGGGCACTACATTCCGCCGAGCGCGCTCAGCCTGCTGCCCTCCGTGGCTGCGGCACGCCACGATGCCCATTTCCAGACGCTTGCCGGATCGCTTCCGCGCCGCCCGCCAAGCGGCCTCCTGTCGCCGCGGCAAGCGCAGATCATGCGCTTCGTCCACATGGGCAGCACGAACAAGATGATCGCCCGCACACTCGGCATCAGCGAAGGCACCGTGAAGATCCACCTCGCCAGCATCTTCCAGCAGCTCGGTGCCGCGAACCGTGCCGCCGCAGTCGCGATCTACAACGGCTGGCTGTCACCACATCTCGAGGTGTTGCTGGCGAACCGCAACCGCGCACGCAAGCCTAGCATCGGCGAACGCGGTCCGGTTCCGCTGCGTTCACAACGGAGTGACCATCCGTACCCGCTGCCCGCCGCGAACGCCGGCGTACAGGACCTGCCGCTCGCCGCCGAGCCTCCGTCACGGTTCCGGCGCGGGCGCTAGGCAAACAGTCTCGATATTGCGACGGTCGGTATGCGCGGATTCCCACCTTTGATGCTCAACGAGTAATATGGACGCATGGGTTTTCTCTTCACACCGCTTCCGCTCTGGGTTGGCATCGGTGGCTGGATCGCCGCCGTGGCTCTGCTCGCGCTCGCGATCTGGAATCGCCCGTTCGTGCGCCTGCAGGACGCCACGCTCCAGCACGTGTGGCTCGCGCTCGTCACAGCGATCTCGGTACTCTGGGCATCGAATGCGTGGCTCGAAGACGGCATCGTCATGCATCTGCTTGGCGCCACGCTGCTCGTCACACTGTTCGACTGGACGCTCGCACTGATCGCGATGGGCGCCGTCACGGCGGTTGCCGCGATCATCTTCGACGCGCCGTGGCAGGGCATTGGCCTGACCTATCTGATCTACGGTGCACTGCCTGTCGCCGTGTCAGCGTTGCTGCAGCGCGCCGCGCTCGCGTGGCTGCCGCACAACCTTGCATCGTTCATCACCGGGCAGGGGTTCCTGTCGCCGGCCATCGCGATCGTCGCAGTCGCCGCGGCAGCGGCCGGCGTCCAGCTCGCGCTCGCGGATGGCGTGCCCGTCGTGATTCCTGCCGGCTATCTGCTGAACACTGCACTGCTCGCGCTCGGCGAAGCATGGTTCACCGGCATGGCGACGGCACTCATCGCCGTCTATCGCCCTGCGTGGGTCACGACCTTCGACGTCAGGCGCTATCGCCTCGGCGGCCCGCGCGCCTGAATTTCCCCCGGATTCGCGCACGTTCAACGCATACCGTCGGCTCCTTCCGCGCTGCGGCAGAATACGCCGTCTACTGCCGCACAACTTTTTTACGCTAAGATTGAACTCCTGTTCTTCATCGGGCATCTATACGTGCCCGATGTCTCATTCGCTCCTCACCAATAACCAGATGGACAGCTCACCTGCCTCGTTCCGGATTTTCCGGGCGCTCGGCAAGCTGGCAGCCTGTATCGCGGGCCTGTCGCTTGCGCTTCCCACACCGGCATTCGCCGACCTGCTCGACCAGCGCTCCGAACTGATCAACAAATTCGTCAACGAGATGCATGCCGATCCGCTCGCCGCCGATTGTGCGGCGCACGGCAGCTTCATCGCCAGCACGTCGACGGCGTTCGATCGCGTCGACTTCGCACCGAACGCATTCGACAGCGGCAACGCGACGATCACGCCCTGGAACGACTCGTTCGACCAGGGCAAGCAGCGCGTGAAGGTCGACAACATCGTCACCGTCGACGGCCAAGGCATCCACAGCGACGGCAGCGACCCGACACCGCTGAAATTCCGTTGCGGCTATGTCGGCCAGCAAATGCTCGCGTTCAGCTGGAACGACCCCGTTCCGCCGCTGAAGCCGCGCGCCGAACGCTCGTCGTCGACGAAGAAATTCAAGGGCAAGTCGCACCGCGGCAAGGCCAAGGCGAAGGCATCGGGCCGCACCAGCAAGAAAGCCGTCGCAACGAAAAAATCGAGCGGCCAGAAGAAGGTCGTGAAGAAGAAAACCGCGAAGAAGTCCTGATACGACCGAGCGGCAACGACAGACGCGAAAAAGCCGGGGCATCCTGAGATGCCCCGGCTTTTTTCGTATGACGGCGATACGCTTACGCGAACGTGTCGACGTGCACCAGGATCGCGGCCAGCATCGCCGCGCCGAGCGCCGCGCTGCGCTCGCCGTTCCAGCCGACGCGCTCGTCGGGCAGGTTCGCGTTGTCCTTGAACGGCATCTCGAGCGTCAGCGACAGGCAGCCGAACTGGTGGCCGATGTACTTCGACGCGAGCTTGAGCGCATCTTCCTTGTACTTGCTTGCCGCGTAGCCGTGCTCGGTCTGGAAGTCGGGGCTCGCGACCTTGAACGCGTCGATGAACGCAGTCTGTTCCTTGCCCTGCTGCTCGGTAAAGCTCGGCAACATCTCCGAACCGGCGACGAACACGTACGGCAGATCCTCGTCGCCGTGAATGTCAAAGAACATGTCGCAGCCGATTGCATGGATCGCGTCGCGCACGGCCAGCACCTCGGGGCTGCGTTCGGCATCCGGCGCCATCCACTCGCGATTCAGGTTCGCGCCTGCCGCGTTGGTGCGCAGGTTGCCATGCACACTGCCGTCCGGGTTCATGTTCGGGACGATGTGGAACGTCACGCGATCGTAGAGCTTGCGCGCGACCGGATCGCCGGCCCAGTCACCCCAGCCTGCCAGCCGCTTGACGAGCCCCTCGACGAACCATTCGGCCATCGATTCGCCCGGATGCTGGCGCGCGATGATCCACACCTTCTTCTTCGGCGCGTCGTCGGTTTCCGGCGTGCCGAGCGTCAGCAGCGACATCGGACGGCCCTCGACCGTGCGGCCGAGCTCGACGACGCTCGCCTGCGGCAACTGCTGGACAGCACCGAGAAACGCCGCGTGGCGCTCTTCCGAGTACGGTTCGAAATACGCGTAGTAGATGCCGTCGAACTCCGGCGTATGGTCGATGGTCATCGTCTTGCCGTCGAACGTCGTCGGCACGCGGAACCAGTCGACGCGGTCGTAGCTCGCCACCGCGTGGTAGTTGCGCCAGCCCGACGGATACGCGCAGTCGGCCGCGTTCTCGAACGTCATCACGCACCGCTCGCCGCGCGCGCCCGTCAAGCGGTAGTAAAACCATTGTGCGAATTCCGAGCGATTGTCGCCGCGCACGCGCAGCCGGATCGAGTCTGGGCTGTCGCACGATACGACGTCGATTGCGCCTGCGTCGAAATTGCTGGTGATCGAAAGTGCCATCTGTCTCTCCTGTGTCGACCGGCGTTAGCGCTTTAGCGCTTACACCGGTCCCATGCAAAGCTGTCGACCGGCGTTCGCGCTTTAGCGCCTGTGCCAGTCCTACGCGAAGCTGTCGACCGGGGCGCGCGGTGTACCACGTGCCCGGCCTCATGCGCCGGCCGTCTCGTGAACGGCCGGCCGGGTTACTCGCCGACGCGCCGGCGATATACGTAAGTCGAATCGTTCGACGCGGCCGCGTCGAATACATAGCCTTCCGTCGCGAAATCCTTGAGCGCCTTCGGGTCGGCAATCCGGTTCTCGACGATAAAACGCGCCATCAGGCCGCGCGCGCGCTTCGCATGGAAGCTGATGATCTTGTAGCGCCCGCCCTTCCAGTCCTCGAACACCGGCGTGACGACCGGCGCGGCCAGCAGTTTCGGCTTGACCGACTTGAAGTACTCGGTCGACGCGCAGTTGACCAGCACACGCGCCGCGCCGCTGCGCGTCTCGAGCTGCTCGTTCAGCGCCCGCGTGATGCGGTCGCCCCAGAACGCGTACAGATCCTTGCCGCGCGCGTTGGCGAAGCGCGTACCCATCTCGAGCCGGTACGGCTGCAGCAGGTCGAGCGGACGCAGCAGCCCGTACAGGCCCGACAGCACGCGCACGTGCTGCTGCGCATAGTCGAGATCGGCCGACGACAGCGATTTCGCGTCGAAACCTTCATAGACGTCGCCGTTGAACGCGAGCACAGCCTGCTTCGCGTTGGCCGGCGTAAAGGTCCGCGACCAGTCGGCGTAGCGCTGGAAATTCAGGCGCGCGAGCGGATCGGAAATATCCATCAGTGTCGCGATGTCCTGCGGCGACAGCTTGCGCAGGCCGTCGATCAGCTCGGACGCGTCGTCGACGAATGCAGGCTTCGTGTAAGACTGGACGTGCGCGGGCGTATCGTAGTCGAGGGATTTGGCTGGAGAGAGAACGATTATCATAGAGGCTCGCTGGCACGCCGTGCCTTGCGGTCAGACGAAAACCACCGATTGTAACGAATGACCCGCTCTCTCGCCCCGCATGCCGCACACCGCGTCGTGCTCGACTCGAACGTCTGGATCGACATCCTCGTATTCGACGACCCCGCTACGCGCCCGATCCGGGCCGCGCTGGAAAGCGGCGCGCTTGCCGCCGTGATCGACGGCCGCTGCCTGACCGAGCTCGAATACGTGCTCGACTATCCGCAGTTCCAGTCGCGCGCGATCGACAAGGCGGCCGCACTCGCGACCGTCGCCCGCCTCGCGAGCCTCGTCGAGCCGCCGCCCGTCGACGCCGACGCGCCGCCGCTGCCGAAGTGCAAGGACCGCGACGACCAGAAGTTTCTCGAACTCGCCCGCGCCGCGCAGGCCGAGTGGCTCGTGTCGAAAGACCGCGCGCTGCTGAAGCTCGCGAAGCGCACCGCACGCGACTTCGGCTTCCGGATCGCGCAGCCCGCGCCATTTGCCGAAGCTTGCGCGCTCGACGCCGCGCCGGACGCGACGACCACGCCGGCCTGACCTACGCCGCACCACCCGAATTCGACCGTATCGATGAACGCTCCTTCAGATATGCCAACGACTCCCGTTTTCCCCTCGCGCCTGCCGAACGTCGGCACGACGATCTTCACGGTCATGAGCGCGCTAGCCGCCGAAAAAGGCGCGGTGAACCTTGGCCAGGGCTTCCCGGATTTCGATTGCGACCCGCGCATCGTCGACGCGGTCGCGGCCGCGATGCGCAACGGGCACAACCAGTATCCGCCGATGGCCGGCGTCGCACCGCTGCGCAACGCGATCGCCGACAAGATCGCGCAGGTCTACGGCCGGCGCTACGATCCGGCCACCGAGATCACGGTGACGGCCGGCGCGACGCAGGCGCTGCTGACGGCGATCCTGTGTGCGGTGCATCCGGGCGATGAAGTGATCGTCGTCGAACCGACCTACGACAGCTACCTGCCGTCGATCGAACTCGCGGGCGGCACGCCCGTGTTCGTCACGCTGGAGGCGCCCGACTACGCGATCCCGTTCGACCGTCTCGCGGCCGCGATCACGCCGAAGACGCGCATGATCCTGATCAACACGCCGCACAACCCGACGGGTACCGTGTGGCGCGAGGCGGACATGCGCAAGCTCGAGGACATCGTGCGCGGCACCAACGTGCTGATCCTGTCGGACGAGGTGTACGAGCACATGGTCTACGACGGTGCGCGCCACGAAAGCGTCGCGCGCTACCCGGAACTCGCGGCGCGCAGCTTCATCGTGTCGAGCTTCGGCAAGACCTATCACGTGACGGGCTGGAAGGTCGGCTACGTCGCCGCGCCTGCCGCGCTGACCGCGGAATTCCGCAAGGTCCACCAGTTCAACGTATTCACGGTGAACACGCCGATGCAGTTCGGGCTCGCCGACTACCTGCGCGATCCGGCACCGTACCTGTCGCTGGCCGGCTTCTACCAGAAGAAGCGCGACTTCTTCCGTGCCGGCCTCGAGCGCACGCGCTTCAAGCTGCTGCCGTGCACGGGCACGTACTTCCAGTGCGTCGATTACTCGGCGATCAGCGACCTGCCCGAAGCGGAATTCTCGAAGTGGCTGACGTCGGAGATCGGCGTAGCCGCCATTCCGGTGTCGGCGTTCTATCACGAGCCGCACGAATCGGGCGTCGTACGCTTCTGCTTCGCGAAGCAGGAAAGCACGCTCGCGTCCGCGCTCGAACGACTCGCCCGGCTGTAAGTCCCGCACGGGCGGCGACGGGCCGCCCTGCGGGAACCGCGCTTACGGACGTGCGACGCTCGTCGCGTCGATGTACGCCTTGCGCTCGGCTGCCACGCGCTGCGCGGCCGGACGCTCGCCGACCAGCTTCGCGTGCGCCTTCCAGTCGATGCCGGCGTCGAGCAGGAAATCGCGTCCGAATATGGCCTTCGTCGCCATCCCGATGACCGGCAGATGGACCCACGCGGCGATGTCCGCAAGGCCGAACGCGTCGCCGAGCACATACGGCGAAAACTGCGTCATCTGCTTGAACGCATCGATCGCGCGCGGCAGGCGCTTCTCGACGTGCGCCTTCATCCCGTCGCTGACCTTGCCGCCGAAAAACGCCTCCGTATAGACCTCTCGCGCCATCCATTCGAGATACAGCTCGAGCGTCTCGACCAGTTCGCGCACCTTCGCTGCCGCGAACGGGCTCGCCGGAAAAATGCCTTTCCCGGGATAGCGCGCGGCCAGGTATTCGATGATCGCCTGCGACTCGAACAGCGCGCCTTCCTCGGTCTTCAGGAACGGAATCTTGCCGAGCGGCGAATCGACGAGCTTGGCCGGATCGCTGATCGGCAAGCCGCACACCGACTCCTCGAACGGGATATCGTGCTCGAGCAGCACGAACTTCACCTTGTTGTAATAGTTGGACAACGGAATACCGCACAGCTGTAGCATCAAAGTCTCCTTCCTTGCTGAAGCGCGGCCTCAACAGTGCCGGCCGCATCGGGATTCATCGCGCTGAAAAGCACGTCCGTGCTAGTCTAAAGCAAGTTTTGCGTTCGCCCCGACAACATTACATCCGTTGCGGCAGCCGTTCCGCCTGTCCGCGCAACATGCGCGGCGCCGCCGCGCCGCCATCCGATGGAGACACGCTCGCATGAGTGCTGAACTGCTGGCATCGCGTCCGCCCGAGAGCGATTCGACGCTCGTCCTCACGCTGTCCAATCCCGGCGCGCGCAACGCGCTGCATCCCGACATGTACGCGGCCGGCATCGAAGCGATCGCCACCGCCGATCGCGATCCCGCGATTCGCGCGGTCGTCCTGACGGGCGCCGATCGCTTCTTCTGCGCAGGCGGCAACCTGAACCGCCTGCTCGAGAACCGTTCGAAGGATCCGTCCTACCAGGCCGACAGCATCGATCAGCTCGCCGCGTGGGTCACGGCGATCCGCGCGTCGACGAAACCGGTGATCGCGGCCGTCGAAGGCGCCGCCGCCGGCGCGGGCTTCTCGCTTGCGCTCGCGTGCGACCTGACCGTCGCCGCGCACGACGCGAAATTCGTGATGTCGTATGCGCGTGTGGGCCTGACGCCGGACGGCGGCGGTTCGTGGTTCCTCGCGCACGCCCTGCCGCGCGCGATGGCGGCCGAGATCCTGTTCGAAGGCAAGCCGGTCACGGCCGAGCGCCTGCATGCGCTCGGCGTCATCAACCGGCTCGCCGTGCCCGGCGCGGCACTGACGGACGCGCTCGCATGGGCCGAAACACTCGCCGGCATCTCGCCGAACGCACTCGCGCGCATCAAGTCGCTGCTCGACGACGCGACGGCGCAACCGCTCGAACCGCATCTCGGCACCGAGCGCGATCATTTCGTCACGTCGCTGCATCATGCGGACGGGCTCGAAGGCATTACCGCATTTCTCGAGAAACGCCAGCCGCGCTACAAGCGCTGATTCGCCCTGTCGCACCGGCGATCGAAGCCGCACGAAAATGTACCGAAACGCGCCGCGCACGACGTCGACGACACGCTCCACGTCGCTGCGCGCACGCATCCGCAGGCACGATTCCGTCGCCAGCAGCCCGCGTCGATCCATGCTCTAATGACCGCCTGTCGCGGCGCTCCCGGCGCCGTTTTCGCGCATGCAACCAAGGAGTTGACGATGATCGACGTCTATAGCTGGGCGACCCCGAACGGCCACAAGGTACACATCATGCTCGAGGAAACGGGCCTCGCATACCGTGTTCATCCGGTCGATATCGGCGCGGGCGACCAGTTCGAGCCCGACTTCCTGAAGATCAGCCCGAACAACAAGATTCCGGCCATCGTCGATCCGGACGGCCCTGGCGGCAAGCCGATCTCGCTGTTCGAATCGGGTGCGATCCTGATCTATCTCGCGGAGAAGACCGGCAAGTTCCTGCCGGCCGATCCGGCCGCGCGCTATGCGACGCTCGAGTGGCTGATGTTCCAGATGGGCGGTGTCGGCCCGATGCTCGGACAGGCACACCACTTCCGCATGTATGCGCCGGAGAAGATCGAATACGCGGTCAACCGCTACACGAACGAAGCGAAGCGCCTGTACAACGTGATGGACAAGCGCCTCGGCGAATCGGAGTATCTCGCGGGCGACACGTACACGATCGCAGACATTGCGACGTTCCCGTGGACGCGTTCGTGGCAAAACCAGGGCATCGTGCTCGACGAGCTGCCGAACGTGAAGCGCTGGTTCGATGCGATCGCCGCGCGACCGGCCGTGCAGCGCGGCGTCGAAGTGCTCGCGTCGATGCGCAAGGCACTGCAGGACGACAAGGCGCGAGAAGTGCTTTTCGGCGCGACGCAATACGCGAAGCACTGACACGCATGTGACGTGACCGGCGGGGCGGCCGCCGTGCCTGCCGCCCCGCGCTTCAGAAGTAGTGTAGCGTGATGAACTCTGCCGCGCACACCGGCAGCGGCGCATCGGGACGCTCGGCCTGGATCGACACCGACCACGTCACCTGCACCCCGCCCTGCGCGGCGTCGGCGGTTTCCTTCACCGCAAACAGCGCGCGCACGCGTGCACCGACCGGCACGGGCTTCAGGAATCGCACGCGATTCAGCCCGTAGTTCACACCCATCTTCTGCTCGAAGCGCATCGCGTCGGTCATCAACGCAGGGATCAGCGACAGCGTCAGGAACCCGTGTGCGATCGGGCCGCCGAACGGCGACTCGCGTCGCGCGCGCTCGGGGTCGACGTGGATCCATTGATGATCGCCGGTCGCGTCGGCGAAACCGTCGACGCGAGGCTGGTCGATCGCGATCCAGCCGCTCGCGAGCGGCTCCGCGCCGACCCTCGCCTGCAGCGCCTGCGCCGACGCGATCAGCGGCAAGGTCACGCCCGTCATCCTTTCGTGCCTCCCGGATGGCGCAGCCCGAACAGCACCTTCGTATGCACGCTGATCACCGTCTCGCCGGCTTCGTTCACGCCGACCCACTCCGTCGACACGATGCCGCGGTCGGGCTTGCTCTCCGACACGCGCTTGTCGTGGACCTTCTGGTACATCGTGATCGTGTCGCCGGCCCGCACCGGCTTAAGCCAGCGGATCGAGTCGATGCCGGGCGAGCCCATGCTGGTCGAATCCGGCCCGAGCTTCTTGACGAGCAGGCTCATGAACACCGAGCACGTATGCCAGCCGCTCGCGACGAGGCCGCCGAAATGCGATGCCTTCCCCGCTTCTTCGTCGAGGTGAAACGGTTGCGGGTCATAGCGTTCGGCGAACGCCTTGATGTCGTCGGGCTCGAACGTGTAGCGGCCCACTTCGGTGGTGCTGCCCACCACCAGGTCTTCGTAACTGATACCCACTTGCAGGTCTCCTCGTCTGGGACGCTCGCGCGTCGCCGTCATGCTGCGTCGGTCTGCGCGAAATCGGGCAGCGCGGCGAAGCGGGCAAGATGATGATCGGTGTCGCCGAGCGTCGTCTCGATGATCGTCAGCCGCTTGAACAAATGCGCAGCGGCGACCTCGTTGGTCACACCCATGCCGCCGTGCAACTGGACGGCCTGCTGGCCGACGAAGCGCGCGGCCGCGCCGATCCGGGCCTTCGCGGCCGACACGGCCTTGCGCCGCGCATCGGCGTCGCCGCTCGCGTAACGCACTGCCGCCAGATAGGTCAGCGAACGCGCCTGCTCCGCGTGGATCAGCATGTCGACCATCCGGTGCTGCAGCGCCTGGAAGCGCGCGATCGGCACGCCGAACTGCTCGCGCGTCTTCGTGTATTCGACCGTCGCGCGATTCAGCTCGTCGAGCGCGCCGACCGCTTCCGCGCACAGCAGGAACGTCGCGTAATCGGCAATCTGCTCGAGCGCCGCCGCGTCGCGCGCACCACCCGTCAGCAGTCGGGCCGGCGTTTCGTTGAATTCGAGCGTTGCGGCACGCTGGCCGTCGATCGTCCGGTAGTCGGCCACCTTCGCGTTCGACGCATCGCGTTCGACGACGAAAAGGCCGATGCCGCCGCCATCGACGCGTGCCGGCACGATCCACGCCTGCACCTGTGCGCCGTGCTGAACGACCGACTTGATACCGGTCAGCCGGTACGTGCCGCCCTGTTCGTGCGCGTGCGTGTCGAGTTCGTACAGGTCGTAGCGCGCATGCGGCTCATGGAACGCCACCGCCAGCCGCTTCTGTCCCTGCGCGACCGCCTCCAGCAGCGCCGCATCCTCGCCTGCACCGGAGCCGGCGATGCGCAACGCCTCGACACCGACCGCGGTGGCCCAGTACGGCTCGATCACCAGCGCGCGGCCGAGCTCCTGCATCACGACCAGCATGTCGACCGGGCCGCCGCCGAAGCCGCCCTGCGCGTCCGGCACGGGCAGCGCGGTCAGCCCCAGTTCCGTGAACGCGCTCCATTGCGTGTCCGACACGCCCGTGTCGCTGCGCACGATCGCCTGGCGCGCCTCGAAGCCGTATTGCTCGCCGAGATAACGGCGCAGCGCGTCGGAAAACTGCTGCTGCTCATCGGTAAAGCTGAAATCCATGGTTGTCTCCGTTCCCTGATCACAGCCCCAGAATCATCTGCGCGATGATGTTCTTCTGGATCTCGTTCGAACCGCCGTAGATCGACGTCTTCCGGTAATTGAAGTAGTACGCGGCGAGCGGTGCCGCATCGTCGTCGCCCGCGATGCTGTGCTCGCGCTCGCCGTCCAGGAACGGCACGTCGAATGGCGCGGCGAGCGGACCGATCGCGTCGACCATCAGTTCGGTGAGCGCCTGCTGTACCTCGGTGCCCTTGATCTTCAGCATCGATGCCTCGGGGCCGGGCCCCTTGCCGCTCGTCTCGCGGCTGACGACACGCAGCACCGTCACCTCGAGCGCCATCAGCTCGACTTCGAGCGCCGCGACCTTCGCGGCAAATACCGGATCGGCGAGCAACGGCTTGCCGTTCTTGCGCTGGTTCGACGCCACGCGCTTCAGGAACGCGAGCTCGCGCTTCGACGCACCGACGCGCGCGATGCCGGTGCGCTCATGGCCGAGCAGATATTTCGCATAGGTCCAGCCGCGGTTCTCGTCGCCCACGAGGTTTTCGACCGGCACCTTCACGTCCTCGAAGAACACTTCGTTGACCTCGTGGTCCTCGTCGAGCATGACGATCGGGCGCACCGTGATGCCGGGCGTCTTCATGTCGATCAGCAGGAACGAGATGCCCTCCTGCTTCTTCGCGGCCGGATCGGTGCGCACGAGGCAGAACATCATGTCGGCGTACTGGCCGAGCGTCGTCCAGGTCTTCTGGCCGTTGACGACATAGTGGTCGCCGTGGCGCTCGGCGCGCGTGCGCAACGACGCGAGGTCGGATCCCGAACCGGGCTCCGAGTAACCCTGGCACCACCAGTCGGAACCGTCGAGTATGCGCGGCAGATAGTGCCGCTTCTGTGCTTCGCTGCCGTACTTCATCAGCACCGGCGCGACCATCGACACGCCGAACGGCAACACGGTCGGCGCACCGATCCGTGCGCACTCCTCGTCCCAGATGTGCCGCTGCGTCGCGTTCCAGCCCGGGCCGCCGTATTCGACGGGCCAGGCAGGCGCGGACCAGCCGCGCTGGCCGAGAATCCGGTGCCAGCTCGCGAAATCCTCGCGGTCGAGTCGTTTGTGATCGAGTACTTTGGCGCGCAGTGCGCGAGGCAGGTTGGCCTCGAGCCAGGCGCGGACGTCAACGCGAAATGCGTCGTCGGCGGGTGAATAATCCAGATCCATGCGCAGTGTCTCCTGTCCGCGGCCGTCCGGCCCGGCAAAGACACACTGCGTACGTCATTGCAGCGGTTCTTTCAGCGCGGCTGGAATCGGCAGCGGCATCACGTCGATGCCTTCTTCGGCCAGGGATTGCGCATCTTCCGGCGTCGTGACGCCACGAATGCTGCGTGCGGGCGCCTCGTTGTAATGGATGCGCCGCGCTTCCTCGGCGAAGCGCTCGCCCACGTTCTCGGTCTTCTCCAGCACCTCGCGCAGCGCGCGCATCACCTGCGCCTGCAGCGCACGCGGATCGGCCGGCCGGGCCTGCGTCGCGCCCGACAGGTTCAGGCGCGGCGCCGACGGCAGACGGTTGACCTCGGTCGTCCCGCACACCGGACATTCGACCAGCTTGCGGGACAACTGCGCTTCGAATTCATCGGCGGAAGCAAACCAGCCTTCGAACCGATGACCGTGCGGGCACTGTAAATCGAGGACCTTCATGCTGAATCAGGGCGTGTGACGAGTGTAGCGCAAAAAGCGAGTTTTTGAACGATCGTGCTAAATCCGGATCGCGCGGCAGGAACGCACCGCGTCACCGGATTGTAACGCGGCGCCCCACCCGCTGCTGACGCCCCGCTCAGGGCGTCACGACCGGCCCGAGCGGCCAGGTGCCGGACAGCACCTTGTCGAGCCACATCGTGCCGATGATCGTCTTCACGTCGGTGATCTGGCCCGTGCGCACCCATTCCTGCAGGTCGGCCTGCGTGGCGGTAAAGGTTTCGAGGAATTCGCCTTCGTCGAGCTTGCGCTCGCCGGCCGTGAGCCCGCGCGCCAGGTACAGGTCGATGAATTCGGTCGAGTAGGAAATGATCGGGTGAATGCGGGCCAGGAACACGTATTCGCGTGCCGTATAACCCGTTTCCTCGCGCAGCTCGCGCACGGCACACGCAAGCGCCCCTTCGTTCGGATCGAGCTTGCCGGCCGGGAATTCGGCCATTACCTTGCCGATCGGGTAGCGATACTGGCTTTCCATCAGCACGCGGCCGTCGTCGAACAGCGGGATCACCATCACCGCGCCCGGATGCTGGACGTATTCGCGCGTGGCCTTCTTGCCGTCCGGCAGACGGACGGTGTCGCGCTTGAGCTTGAGGAACGAGCCTTCGAAAATCGCCTCGCTCTCGAGGCAGGTTTCGGTGAGTGCGGCGTCGTGATTGGGTAGTTCGGCCATCGGCGGCTCCTGAATTGAGCGCGACGGACGGCCGGAGCCGTCAGCGTCGTTTGACGAGATACTGGAACGTGAAGCCGGGGAACGCGAACACGATGAAGAGACTGAACGTGATCGCGTAAAACTGCCAGCCCTGTTCGAAGCGGTTGCCGGCGCGCGACTCGAGCCAGAAGCCGAGCGCGCCGACAACGAAGTACAGCACGATCAGCTCGCCGATCCGCACCCACGCACTCTTCTTCGCCGCGCCGAACGGCACGACGGCGAAGAGGCGTTGGTTCAGGAACGGCAGGTTGGCGCACACGAGCGCCAACAGCACGATAAACCAGCCGGCTGCCGACATTACAGCGGCAGCGTGTGACGGATTGCCTGCAGGCAGGCCGTCAGCAGCGGGCTCGGGATCAGGCCGAGCACGACGACCGCCAGGCCGTTCAGCACGAGGATCGTGCGCTTGCAGAAATCACCCGAGATCGGCGTCGAGTCCTGCGGTGCATCGAAGTACATCAGCTTCACGATGCGCAGGTAGTAGAACGCGCCGAACAGCGACGTGATCACGGCCAGCACGGCCAGCCACGTGAGGCCCGCGTTGACGGTCGCCTCGAGCACGGCCAGCTTCGCGTAGAAGCCGACGGTCGGCGGGATGCCGGCCAGCGAGAACATCATGACCATCATCACGAACGCGAACACCGGGCTGCGCTTGTTGAGGCCCTTGAAGTCGTCGATCGTCTCTGCTTCGAAATCGCGGCGTGCGAGCAGCATCACCACGCCGAACGAGCCGAGCGTCGTGATCAGGTAGACGATCGCGTAGAACATCGCCGAGCTGTACGCATTCGCCGGTGCCGTCGCGTCGCCCTTCACGATGCCTGCGAGCAGGCCGAGCAGCACGAAGCCCATGTTCGAGATCGCCGAGTACGCGAGCATCCGCTTGATGTTGCGCTGGACGATACCGGTGATGTTACCGACGATCAGCGACAGCGCCGCGAGGATCACGAGCGCGGTCTGCCAGTTCTGTGCAAGCGGCAGCAGGCCCATCACCAGGAAACGCAGGCCCCACGCGAACGCGGCAACCTTCGGGCCGCCGCCGACGAACAGCGTCATCGCGGTCGGTGCACCCTGGTAGACGTCCGGCACCCACATGTGGAACGGCACGGCGCCGAGCTTGAAGGCAATACCGGCGACGACGAAGACCACCCCGAACATCAGCACGGCTGCGTCGGTGTTGCCGCCGACGGCCTTGTACACCTCGCCCAGCTCGAGCGAGCCGGTCGCGCCGTAGAGCATCGAGATGCCGTACAGCACGAAGCCCGATGCGAGTGCGCCCAGCACGTAGTACTTCATCGCGGCTTCGCTCGACTGCGCGGCGTCGCGGCGCAGCGCGATGACGGCGTACAACGACAGCGACATCAGTTCGAGACCGAGGTACAGCGTCAGGAAGTTGTTGCCCGACACCATGACCAGCTGGCCGAGCAGCGAGAACATGCCGAGCAGGAAGACGTCGCCGCGGAACATGTCGCGATCTTCGAGGTACTTGCGCGAATAGACGAGCGAGACCGCGAAACCGAACGACACGACCGCCTTCATCATGCTCGCGAACGAGTCGACGACGATCATCTTCGAGAAGAAGTAGTACTGCTGCGGGTCGAGCGCCTGCACCGCGAACCACACGCCGGCGACGACCGACGAAACGACCGCGATCAGATAGGTCAGGCGGCGGCCGGAAGCACCGGTAAAGGTATCGTTCAGCCATGCGACGACGATGGCGGCCATCACCAGCGCGTCAG
Source organism: Burkholderia sp. BCC1972 (assembly GCF_905339605.1). Classification (NCBI taxonomy): domain Bacteria; kingdom Pseudomonadati; phylum Pseudomonadota; class Betaproteobacteria; order Burkholderiales; family Burkholderiaceae; genus Burkholderia; species Burkholderia sp. BCC1972. Next base: position 16,975 of record NZ_CAJPGH010000012.1, read on the forward strand.
GCAACAGGACATTCATAGGAGCGTTCATGATCTTGAGTTCCTCCGCTCGCGATTACTGGGCCAGCGGCAGCTTCGACTGCGCGACATGGGAGAGGAGGTTTTCCACGGAAACGTGCATCACGTCGGTGAAAGGCTTCGGATACAGGCCCATCAGCATCGTGAACGCGGCAAGCACGGCCAGCATCAGGAATTCGCGACGGCCGATGTCCTTCAGCTTGGCAACGTGATCGTTCGCCACCGCGCCGAAGTACACGCGCTTGTACATCCACAGCGTGTAAGCCGCGCCGAGGATCAGCGTGAACGCCGCGCCGAAGGCGATCCAGAAGTTGTACTGGACGGCCGCGAGAATCACCATGAACTCGCCGACGAAACCCGAGGTACCCGGAAGGCCGCAGTTGGCCATCGAGAACAGCATCGCGAATGCCGCGAACTTCGGCATCACGTTGACGACGCCGCCGTAATCGGCGATCTGGCGCGAGTGCACGCGGTCGTACAGCACGCCGATGCAGAGGAACATCGCGCCCGACACGAAGCCGTGCGAGATCATCTGGATGATCGCGCCTTCGACGCCGAGCTGGTTGAAGATGAAGAAACCGAGCGTGACGAAGCCCATGTGCGCGATCGACGAATACGCGACCAGCTTCTTCATGTCGGACTGCACCATCGCGACGAGGCCGATGTAGATCACCGCGATCAGCGACAGCGTGATCACGACCGGTGCCAGGAAGTGGCTCGCGTCAGGCGTGATCGGCAGCGAGAAGCGCAGGAAACCGTACGCGCCGAGCTTCAGCATGATCGCAGCCAGCACGACCGAGCCGCCCGTCGGCGCTTCCACGTGCGCATCCGGCAGCCACGTGTGCACCGGCCACATCGGCACCTTCACCGCGAACGCGAGGAAGAACGCGATGAACAGCAGGATCTGCGGCGTCATCGCGATCTTCGCGTTCTGCCACGTCGCGAGGTCGAACGAGTGCGTTTCCGTGTACAGGTAGATCAGCGCGACCAGCATCAGCAGCGAGCCGGCCAGCGTGTACAGGAAGAACTTGAACGCCGCATACACGCGGTTCGGGCCGCCCCACACGCCGATGATGATGTACATCGGGATCAGGGTCGCTTCGAAGAACACGTAGAACAGCAGGCCGTCGGCCGACGAGAACACGCCGATCATGATCCCGGACAGGATCAGGAAGGCCGCGAGGTATTGCGCGACGTTCTCGGTGATCACTTCCCACGCGGCGATCACGACGATCACCGTGATCAGCGCGGTCAGCACGACGAACCACATCGAGATGCCGTCGACGCCGAGGTGATAGGCGATGTCGAAACGTTCGATCCAGGTCGACTTCTCGACGAACTGCAGCGCAGCCGTGCTCGAGTCGAAGCCCGTGATCAGCGGGATCGTGACCGCGAGACCGAGCAGCGAGCCGATCAGCGCGACCCAGCGGGCCGTTCCCGGATTTTTGTCGTTACCCACCGCGAGTACCAGGAGGCCGAAAACGATCGGCAACCAGATCGCGGTACTGAGAATCGGAAAAGCGTGCATTGTTCTTGTCCCCTCGCCTTATTTGCCGCCGAGCGTTACAAACAGGGTCAGGAGCCCCAGCATGCCGATGATCATGGCGAACGCGTAGTGATAGATGTAACCGGATTGGAGGAAGCGGATCACGCTGGCGAACCAGCCGATGAACCGGGCGCTGCCGTTGACGAGGCCGTCGATCACCACGACGTCACCTTCCTTCCACAGGCCGCGGCCGATCGCCACCGAACCACGGGCGAACACCACTTCGTTGATCTTGTCCATGTAGTACTTGTTGTCCAGCAGCGTGTAGATCGGGCCGAACGCGCGGCGGATCGACGCCGGCAGTTCCGGACGCTTCAGGTACAGGAACCAGGCGACGACGACACCGGCGAGCGCGAGCCAGACCGGCAGGCCCGACACCGAGTGCAGGCCCATGCCCACCCAGCCGTGGAACTCCTCGGCCATCTCGGCCAGCGCCGGATGGTTTTCACCGATGAAGATCACCTTGTCGAATGCGACGCCGTGCTGGAAGAAGTCGCCGAACAGCATCGGGCTGATCGCGATCGCACCGATGATGACCGACGGGATCGCCAGCAGGACCAGCGGCACCCACACGACCCACGGGGTCTCGTGCGGCTCGTGCGCGTGGTCGTCATGACCGTGGCCATGGCCGTGGTCATCGTGGCCGTGCGCGGCCGCCATGCCCATCGGCGATTCCGGATGCTTCGGCTTGCGGAAACGCTCTTCGCCGTGGAACACCAGGAAGTACATGCGGAACGAGTACAGCGCCGTGACGAACACGCTCGCGACGACCGCGAAGTACGCGAAGCCCGAACCCGGCAGGTGCGACAGCTTCACCGCGTCGATGATCGAGTCCTTCGAGTAGAAGCCCGAGAAGAACGGCGTACCGATCAGCGCGAGCGAACCGACGAGCGACGTGATCCACGTGATCGGCATGTACTTGCGCAGGCCGCCCATGTTGCGCATGTCCTGGTCGTGGTGCATGCCCATGATGACCGAGCCGGCGCCGAGGAACAGCAGCGCCTTGAAGAACGCGTGCGTCATCAGGTGGAACACGGCGACCGGGTAAGCGGACACGCCGAGCGCGACGGTCATGTAGCCGAGCTGCGACAGCGTCGAGTATGCGACCACGCGCTTGATGTCGTTCTGGACGATGCCGAGGAAGCCCATGAAGAGCGCCGTGATCGCGCCGATCACCGTGATGAACGACAGCGCGGTATCCGACAGCTCGAACAGCGGCGACATGCGCGACACCATGAAGATGCCGGCCGTCACCATCGTCGCCGCGTGAATCAGCGCCGAGATCGGGGTCGGGCCTTCCATCGAGTCCGGCAGCCACACGTGCAGCGGGAACTGCGCCGACTTGCCCATCGCGCCGATGAACAGGCAGATACAGGCAACGGTCAGCAGGCCCCAGTCGGTGCCCGGGAAGTGCAGGCTCGCGAGTTCCGCGCGCTTCGCGAACACTTCGCCGTAGTTCATCGAGCCGGCGAACGCGAGCAGCAGGCCGATGCCGAGCAGGAAGCCGAAGTCGCCCACGCGGTTCACGAGGAACGCCTTCATGTTCGCGTAGATCGCGCTCTCACGCGTGAAGTAGAAGCCGATCAGCAGGTACGACACCAGACCCACCGCTTCCCAGCCGAAGAACAGCTGCAGGAAGTTGTTGCTCATCACGAGCATCAGCATCGAGAACGTGAACAGCGAGATGTACGAGAAGAAGCGCTGGTAGCCGTCTTCCTCCGCCATGTAACCGATCGTGTACACGTGCACCATCAGCGAGACGAAGGTCACGACGACCATCATCATCGCGGTCAGCGAATCCACGAGGAAGCCGACTTCGAGTTTCAGCGAACCGACGTTCATCCATTCGTAGACGGTCGCGTTGAAGCTTGCGCCGCCCATCACGTCGAAGAAGACTTTCGCCGACAGGAGGAACGCGATCATTACGCCGAGGATCGTGATCCGGTGTGCGCCCTTGCGCCCGACTGCGTTCCCGAACAGCCCCGCAATCAGCGAGCCGGCCAGCGGAGCGAGCGGAATCGCCAGCAGCAGGTTTTCATTGAGTGTCGTTGACATAACAGCGTTGCCTGAAATTAACCTTTGAGCTGATCGAGATCCTCGACATTGATCGTGTCGAGCTTACGGAACAGGGTCACCAGAATCGCGAGGCCGATCGCGGCTTCCGCTGCGGCGACGGTCAGCACGAAGAACACGAAGATCTGGCCGTGCACATCGCCGAGGTAATGCGAGAACGCGACGAAGTTGGTATTCACCGCCAGCAGCATCAGCTCGATCGACATCAGGATGATGATGACGTTGCGGCGGTTCAGGAAGATCCCGACGATCGCGATCGCAAACAGGATCGCGCCGAGCACAAGGTAGTGAGCAAGAGTCAGCATGATTTTCTTTTCCTCCGCTTAGCCGTTGGTGCCCGAACCGGCTTCGCTCTGCGCCGTTTCCGGCTGCGGCTTTTCCGCTTCCATCTTCACGAGGCGCACGCGGTCGTTGCGGTGCACCTTGACCTGATCCGACACGCGCTGGCGCTTGCTGTCCTTGCCCTTGCGCTCGGTCAGCCCGATGGCGGCAATGATCGCGACCAGCAGCACGAGGCCGGCGATTTCAAACGCGAAGATGTAGTCGGTGTAGATGACCTTGCCGATCAGGCGCGTGTTCGACCAGTTGGCCATCTCGCCCGTCGCCATCGCGTGCACCGTGTGCGTGTCGCCGTAGCCGCGCCACAGGATCAGCGCGGTCTCGATCACGATGATCGCGCCGACCACGGTCGCCATCGGAACGAAACGCTTGAAGTCGCGGCGCAGGTAGTCGATGTTGATGTCCAGCATCATCACGACGAACAGGAACAGCACCATCACGGCGCCCACGTAGACCAGCACCAGCAGGATCGCGAGGAATTCCGCTTCCAGCAGCATCCAGATCGCGGCGGCGTTGAAGAACGCCAGCACAAGGAAAAGCGCAGACGCCACCGGGTTGCGCGAAGTGATCACCTTCAGCCCTGATACCACCAGGAGCAGCGCGAAGATGTAGAACAGTACGGTCGTGAATTCCATGATTACCGGTTCATCGTTAGGCCATAGTCAGGCGCGGCTTGCGGGACGCTCTCGCGTGCCGCACCCGTCGCGGCGGCTCGGCCCTGGCTTCGGGCCGGCACTGCAAACACAATCAACGATACGGCGCGTCGGCAGCCTTCGCCGCGGCGATGTCCTTCTCGTAGCGATCGCCCACCGCGAGCAGCATTTCCTTCGTGAAATACAGGTCGCCGCGCTTTTCGCCGTGGTACTCGAGAATCTGCGTCTCGACGATCGAATCGACCGGGCAGCTCTCTTCGCAGAAACCGCAGAAGATGCACTTCGTCAGGTCGATGTCGTAGCGCGTCGTGCGGCGCGTGTTGTCCGCGCGCGTTTCCGATTCGATCGTGATCGCCAGCGCGGGGCACACGGCCTCGCACAGCTTGCACGCGATGCAGCGCTCTTCGCCGTTTTCGTAGCGGCGCAGTGCATGCAGCCCGCGGAAACGCGGCGAGATCGGGGTCTTTTCTTCCGGGAACTGCACGGTGACCTTGCGCTTGAACGTGTAACGACCGGTCAGCGCGAGCCCCTTCAGCAGCTCGGTCAGGAAGAAAGTCTTAAAGAAGTGTTGGATAGCCGTCATGATTTCGTCCTTACTTCACCCAGATGTTCAGCGGCGACATCATCCAGAAGCCAACCACGATCACCCAGATCACCGTGACGGGCAGGAACACCTTCCAGCCCAGGCGCATGATCTGGTCGTAACGGTAGCGCGGGAACGTCGCGCGGACCCAGATGAACACCGACAGCAGTGCGAAGACCTTCAGCACCAGCCAGAAGATGCCCGGGATGAACGACAGGAATTCGAACGGTGCGTCCCAGCCGCCGAGGAACAGCGTCGCGGCCAGCGCCGAGATCACGATCATGTTGATGTACTCGGCGAGGAAGAACAGCGCGAACGCCATGCCCGAGTAATCGATCATGTGACCCGCGACGATCTCCGACTCCCCTTCCACCACGTCGAACGGGTGGCGGTTCGTTTCGGCGATGCCCGAGATGAAGTACACGACGAACGCAGGCAGCAGCGGCAGCCAGTTCCACGACAGGAAGTTCACGCCGTGGCCCGCGAAGAAGCCGTGCTGTTGCGAACCGACGATTTCGGACAGGTTCAGGCTGCCGGCCGTCATCAGCACCAGCACCAGCGCGAAGCCCATCGAGATTTCGTACGACACCATCTGTGCCGCGGCGCGCATCGCGCCGAGGAACGCGTACTTCGAGTTCGATGCCCAGCCCGCCAGAATCACCGCGTACACGCCGATCGACGAGATCGCCATCGCGTACAGCAGGCCCGCGTTCACGTTCGCGAGGACCGCTTCGGCCTGGAACGGAATCACGGCCCACACGGCGAACGCCGGCACGACGGTCATGACCGGCGCGATCAGGTACAGCCAGCGGCTGGCCGCGCTCGGCTGAATGACTTCCTTCAGCAGCAGCTTCAGCACGTCGGCGATCGGCTGCAGCAGGCCGCCGGGGCCGACGCGGTTCGGGCCGAGACGCACGTGCATCCAGCCGATCAGCTTGCGTTCCCACAGAATCAGGTACGCGACGCACAGCAGGATGACGACGGAGACGACGAGGATGCGCACGACTGCCCACACCGTCGGCCACGCGAAGCCGAGAAGCTCGGCCCCGCCCGCGTTGATCGTATCGAACAAGCTCATTTACGCCTTCTCCACCACCAGTTCACCGGACAGGCTGCCGAGCGCTGCGCCGGCAGGCGTCGCCGCCGACACGCGAACGACCGTCTCCGCAAGATTCGCGTCGCGCACGGCCGGCAACTGCACCGCACGCTCGCCCTGGCGCACGCGCACGGCGTCGCCTTCCTTCAAGCCCAGCTTGTCGAACAGCGCGGCCGGCAGGGCTGCGGCATTCGCCGCCTTCGCGGCGGTCGTCAGGTGCAGCGCACCTGCACGGCGCACGAGCGAGTCGGCGTGATAGATCGGTACATCGGCCAGGCGCTCGAAACCGCCGTTCGCGGCGTTCGCCGCGGCGCGCACCGGCGCGACCGACGTCTGGTTCGACAGGCGGCCTGCGACGCCGGCGTCGCCGAGTGCCGCGAGACGCACTTCTTCCGCGGTCTCGTATTCGAAGTTCGGCAGGCCGAGCAGGCTGCCGAGCACGCGCAGCACCTTCCAGCCCGGACGCGTGTCGCCGAGCGGGCGCACGACGCCGTTGAAGCTCTGCACGGTGCCTTCCGCGTTGACGTACGTGCCGGCCGTTTCCGTGAACGGCGCAACCGGCAGCAGCACGTCGGCGTAGTCGAGGCCGTGCTTGAACGGCGACATCACGACGACCATTTCGGCCTGGTTCAGCGCGGCCAGTGCCTGCGCCGGATCGGCGGTGTCGAATTCCGGCTCGACGTTCAGCAGCACGTAGCCCTTGCGCGGCTGCGCGAATGCTTCACGTGCATTCAGGCCGCCTTCGCCCGGCAGTGCGCCGACGACGTGCGCGCCGACCGTGTTCGCCGCTTCCGTCAGGAAGCCGAACGTGGCGCCGGTGTTGTCGGCGATCCACTTGGCGACGGCGTGCAGCTTCGCGAATTCCGGGTGACGGACCGCGACGTTGCCGAGCAGCACCGCACGGCGTTCGCCGTTCGAGAGCGACTGCGCGACAGCCTGGGCGGCCGGCGATGCGGTGACGCCTGCCAGCGCGTCGGGCAGCGCGACGCCGCGCAGTTGCGCGACGGCCGCGGCGATGCCGGCCAGCTCGTCGAGCCATGCGGACGGTGCAGCGACGATGCGTTGCGCGGTCGGGATCAGTGCGTCGTCACCGGTCGCGTGCAGGAAGTGCAGCTTCGCACCGTTCTTCGCAGCCTGACGCAGGCGCGACGCGAACAGCGGGTGGTCGCGGCGCAGGAACGAACCGACGACGAACGCGGCATCCACGTTCGACAGGTCGGCGATCGGCATGCCGAGCCACGGTGCGCCCTGGACCTGCGCCGAGAAATCCTGCTGACGCAGACGGAAGTCGACGTTCGGCGTCTTCAGTTCGTTGGCGAGCTGCTTCACGAGGAACAGCTCTTCAGCGGTGCTGTGCGCGCTCGCGAGCATCGCCAGCGCGTTCGCGCCGTGATCCGCGGCGATGCCCTTCAGGCCCTTCGCGACGTATTCGAGCGCGGTCTGCCAGTCGGTTTCGATCCACTGGCCGCCCTGCTTCAGCATCGGCTTCGTCAGGCGCTCTTCGCTGTTGAGGCCTTCATACGAGAAGCGGTCCTTGTCCGAGATCCAGCATTCGTTGATCGCTTCGTTCTCGAACGGCAGCACGCGCATCACGCGGTTGTTCTTCACCTGCACGACGAGGTTCGCGCCGACGGAATCGTGCGGGCTCACCGACTTGCGACGCGACAGTTCCCACGTACGGGCGCTGTAGCGGAACGGCTTGCTGGTCAGCGCACCGACCGGGCACAGGTCGATCATGTTGCCCGACATTTCGGAATCGACCGTCTTGCCGACGAACGTCGTGATTTCCGAGTGCTCGCCGCGGCCCAGCATGCCGAACTCCATCACGCCGGCGATTTCCTGACCGAAGCGGACGCAGCGCGTGCAGTGGATGCAGCGCGACATTTCTTCCATCGAGATCAGCGGGCCCACGTTCTTGTGGAACACCACGCGCTTTTCTTCCGAGTAGCGCGACGACGACTTGCCGTAGCCGACCGCCAGATCCTGCAGCTGGCATTCACCGCCCTGATCGCAGATCGGGCAATCGAGCGGGTGATTGATGAGGAGGAATTCCATCACCGACTGCTGCGCCTTCACAGCCTTGTCGGACTGCGTGTGGACGATCATGCCGGCCGACACGGGGGTCGCGCAGGCTGGCACGGCCTTCGGCATCTTCTCGACTTCGACGAGACACATCCGGCAGTTGGCCGCAACCGACAGTTTCTTGTGATAGCAGAAGTGAGGAATGTACGTATCCGCCTTGTGCGCAGCCTGGATCACCATGCTGCCTTCGGGCACCTCGACCTTCTTGCCGTCTATTTCAAGTTCAACCATGATGGTGAATGGTCCTTAACCTATTTCCGCCCGTTCGCGCCTTCGCCCGACCGTGCGCTCAAATTCCGCAACCGGGTTCGCTTCAGGCTGCCGCCGCGTGCGCGTGGCCGCCGACCATGCAGTGCTTGTGCTCGACGTGGTACGCGAATTCGTCCCAGTAGTGCTTGAGCATCCCGCGCACCGGCATCGCCGCCGCATCGCCGAGTGCACAGATCGTGCGGCCCATGATGTTCTCGGCCACCGAGTTCAGCAGGTCCAGATCTTCCTGGCGCCCTTCGCCGTGCTCGATACGGTTCACGACGCGGTACAGCCAGCCGGTGCCTTCACGGCACGGCGTGCACTGGCCGCACGATTCCTCGTAATAGAAGTACGACAGGCGCAGCAGCGAGCGCACCATGCAACGCGTCTCGTCCATCACGATCACCGCGCCCGAGCCGAGCATCGAGCCGGCCTTCGCGATCGAATCGTAGTCGAGATCCGTCTGCATCATGATGTCGCCCGGGATCACCGGCGCCGACGAACCGCCCGGAATCACGGCCTTGATCTTCTTGCCGCCGCGCATCCCGCCGGCGAGCTCCATCAGCGTCGCGAACGGCGTGCCGAGCGGCACTTCGTAGTTGCCCGGACGCTCGACGTCGCCCGACACCGAGAAAATCTTCGTGCCGCCGTTGTTCGGCTTGCCGATCTCGAGGTAGTTCTGCGGCCCGATGGACAGCAGGAACGGCACCGCCGCGAACGTCTCGGTGTTGTTGATCGTGGTCGGCTTGCCGTACACGCCGAAGCTCGCCGGGAACGGCGGCTTGAAGCGCGGCTGGCCCTTCTTGCCTTCGAGCGACTCGAGCAGCGCCGTTTCCTCGCCGCAGATGTACGCGCCGTAACCGTGGTGCGCGTGCAGCTGGAACGAGAATTCCGAGCCCATGATGTGGTCGCCGAGGAACCCGGCTGCGCGCGCTTCATCGAGCGCGGCTTCGAAGCGTCGATACACTTCGAAGATTTCGCCGTGGATGTAGTTGTAGCCGACGGTGATGCCCATCGCATATGCGCCGATGGCCATGCCTTCGATCAGCGCGTGCGGGTTCCAGCGCAGGATGTCGCGATCCTTGAACGTGCCCGGTTCGCCTTCGTCCGAGTTGCAGACGAGGTACTTCTGCCCCGGGAACTGGCGCGGCATGAAGCTCCACTTCAAGCCGGTCGGGAAGCCCGCACCGCCGCGGCCGCGCAGGCCCGACGCCTTCACGTCGGCGATCACCTGCTCGGGGGGAATCTTTTCTTCGAGAATGCGGCGCAGCTGCTTGTAGCCGCCGCGTGCAACGTAATCTTCGAGATGCCAGTTCTCGCCGTTCAGACCAGCGAGGATCAGCGGTTTGATGTGACGGTCGTGGAGGGACGTCATTTCGAGAGCTCCTCAAGCAGCTGGTCGATCTTCTCGCGGCTCATGAAGCTGCACATTCTGTGATTGTTCACCAGCAGCACCGGCGCATCGCCGCACGAGCCCATGCATTCGCCTTCCTTCAGCGTGAACTTGCCGTCGGGCGTGGTCTCGCCGAAGCCGATGCCGAGCTTCTGTTTCAGGTAGTCGGCAGTCGCTTCCGCGCCGCCGTGCGGGCCGAGCTGGCACGGCAGGTTCGTACAGAGCGTGATCTTGTGCTTGCCGACCGGGTTGAGCTCGTACATCGTGTAGAACGTCGCGACTTCCTGCACGGCAACGGCCGGCATGCCGAGATAGTCCGCGACGAACTGCATCAGTTCGGGCGACAGCCAGCCGTGCTCTTCTTGAGCCACGGCCAACGCCGACATCACGGCGGACTGTTTCTGATCGGCGGGATACTTCGTCAACGCTCGATCGATTTCCTTCAGGCCTTCAGCTGAGATCATTTTCAGACACGACTCTTTCAATTCCTACCGAACGAACAACCTGCCGCACACTGGGGTGCATGGACGGCAGACCTGGCGCTCACTCTGTTGACAGCTTGCGAAGCCGCGCCGGTTCAGCGCGCATCGCGTGTGACTTACTGCTCGCCGCCCGCTCGCGCAGGCGGCGCAACCATTAGCGATCGATCTCGCCGAACACGATGTCCTGCGTACCGATGATCGTGACGGCGTCGGCGATCATGTGACCGCGCGCCATTTCGTCGAGCGACGCCAGGTGAGCGAAACCCGGTGCGCGAATCTTGAGGCGATACGGCTTGTTGGCACCGTCCGACACGAGGTAGATGCCGAATTCACCCTTCGGATGCTCGACCGCCGCGTACGCTTCGCCTTCCGGCACATGAAAACCTTCGGTGAAGAGCTTGAAGTGGTGAATCAAGTCTTCCATGTTGGTCTTCATGCCGACGCGCGACGGCGGGGCAACCTTGTGATTGTCCGTCATCACCGGGCCCGGATTCTTGCGGAGCCACTCAATACACTGTTTCGCGATGCGGATCGACTGGCGCATTTCTTCGACGCGCACCAGATAGCGGTCGTAGCAATCGCCGTTCACGCCGACCGGCACGTCGAAATCGATGCGATCGTACACTTCGTACGGCTGCTTCTTGCGCAGATCCCATGCGATACCCGAGCCGCGCAGCATCGGGCCCGTCAGGCCCATCTGCAGCGCACGTTCCGGGCTGACCACGCCGATCCCGACCAGACGCTGCTTCCAGATCCGGTTGTCGGTGAGCAGCGTTTCGTATTCGTCGACGCACTTCGGGAAGCGCGTGAAGAAGTCGTCGATGAAGTCGAGCACCGAGCCGCTGCGCGCTTCGTTCATCTTCGCGAGCGCCTTCTCGTTGCGAATCTTCGACGCCTTGTATTGCGGCATTGCGTCAGGCAGGTCGCGGTAGACGCCGCCCGGACGGTAGTACGCCGCGTGCATCCGGGCGCCGGACACAGCCTCGTACACGTCCATCAGGTCTTCGCGTTCGCGGAAGGCGTACAGGAACACGGCCATCGCGCCGACGTCGAGTGCGTGCGCGCCGATCCACATCAGGTGGTTCAGCACGCGCGTGATCTCGTCGAACAGCACGCGGATGTACTGCGCGCGCTCCGGCACGTCGATGCCGAGCAGCTTCTCGATCGCGAGCACGTAGCCGTGCTCGTTGACCATCATCGACACGTAGTCGAGACGGTCCATGTACGGCACGGACTGGATGAAGGTCTTGGATTCCGCGAGCTTTTCCGTCGCGCGGTGCAGCAGGCCGATGTGCGGATCGGCACGCTGGATGACTTCGCCGTCGAGCTCGAGCACGAGGCGCAGCACGCCGTGCGCTGCCGGGTGCTGCGGGCCGAAGTTGAGCGTGTAGTTCTTGATTTCTGCCATGACGCCCCCTTAATGTTTCAGACCGCCATAGCGATCCTCGCGGATCACGCGCGGCGTGATTTCGCGCGGCTCGATCGTCACCGGCTGGTACACGACCCGCTTCTCTTCCGGGTCGTAACGCATTTCGACGTAGCCCGACACCGGGAAGTCCTTGCGGAACGGGTGACCGATGAAGCCGTAGTCGGTGAGGATGCGGCGCAGGTCGGGGTGGCCTTCGAACACGATGCCGTACAGGTCGAACGCTTCACGCTCGTACCAGTTCGCGGAGGTCCAGATGTCGACCAGCGATGCCACGATCGGCAGGTCGTCGTCCGGCGCGAATGCGCGCAGGCGCAGGCGCCAGTTGTTCGTGACCGACAGCAGGTGCGACACAGCCGCGAAACGCGGGCCGTCGTAGGCGCCGTCGCCGAAGGTCTGGTAGTCGACGCCGCAGAGATCGATCAGCTGCTCGAAACGGAGCTTCGGATCGTCGCGCAGCGTCTTTGCGACTTCGAGGTAATCGCTCGCCTTCACGACGAGCGTCAGTTCACCGATCGCTTCGGTGAGGCTCACCACGCGCGCGCCGAGCGCGGCTTCGAGGTTTGCCTTGAGGGTCTCGATTTTGCTTGCCATATTGAGGGGACGCTCGGGGCTTTATTGACGGGCGATGGTATTGGTGCGGCGGATCTTCGCCTGAAGCTGGATCACGCCATAGACCAGCGCCTCGGCCGTGGGCGGACAGCCCGGCACGTAGACGTCGACCGGCACGATCCGGTCGCAACCGCGGACCACCGAATACGAGTAGTGGTAGTAACCGCCACCGTTCGCGCACGATCCCATCGAGATCACCCAGCGCGGCTCGGCCATCTGGTCGTACACGCGACGCAGCGCCGGCGCCATCTTGTTGCACAGCGTGCCGGCGACGATCATCACGTCCGACTGACGCGGACTCGGACGGAACACGACCCCGAACCGGTCCAGGTCATAACGGGCCGCGCCCGCATGCATCATCTCGACGGCGCAACACGCGAGCCCGAACGTCATCGGCCACAGCGAGCCGGTACGCGTCCAGTTGATCAGCTTGTCAGCCGTCGTGGTGACAAACCCTTCCTTCAAGACCCCTTCGATACTCATTTGCTTTCCACTCCAGACGAGCGACCGAGCGTGGCCGCCCATGCAAACCGGCGATTAACCCATCACTCCCAGTCGAGGCCGCCTTTCTTCCAGATATAGGCAAAGCCCAGCAGGAATTCGAGCAGAAAAATCATCATTGCGATGAAACCCGGCCAGCCGATGTCCCGGAGCGCGACGCCCCACGGAAACAGGAATGCGGTTTCGAGATCGAAGATGATGAACAGGATGGCGACGAGGTAATACCGGACGTCGAATTTCATCCGGGCGTCTTCAAAGGCTTCGAAGCCGCACTCGTACGGTGCGTTCTTCTCGACGTCCGGCTTGTTGGGACCCAGGAGCTTGCCGATGCTGACCAGCGCTATACCTAAACCAGTGCCCACGAGGAGGAACAACAAGACGGGGTAATAGGCTGCGAGGTTCAAGGCAATCCTCTATCGGTTGGTTCTGAGCGTCCGGAGAATACCACTTCCGGCGGAAGGAATCATTTCGGAGTGCAGGCGATCGCAAGACAACCGCAAGCACACCCCAGAAATGAAAAATGCCAGCCACTAGAAGCGGCTGGCATTGAGTAACTTTGGTGCCGACGGCGAGACTCGAACTCGCACAGCTTTCGCCACTACCCCCTCAAGATAGCGTGTCTACCAATTTCACCACGTCGGCACTGCATGCAACTCGGGTTGTGCTGCTTGTTTCCCGCGAATCGCTTCAAGAATTAAATTCTAACCCGAGTTCCAGATTTGTTCAACGCACAAACGCAAAAAATTTAACTTTTTATTTCGGGACATCCTGGCCCGGCGCGCTTGCAGCCGAACCCGCAACAGCGGCGGATGCCGCGACTGCCGGTGCCGATGCTGCAGGCGCCGATGCCGGTGCGGTCGCTACCGCGCCGAGCACGCCGGCCGACGGCGTCGACTTGTACGAACCGAGGTACGTCAGCGCGAGCGTCGCGACGAAGAAGATCGTCGCGAGAATGCCCGTCGTGCGCGACAGGAAGTTCGCCGACCCCGTCGCACCGAACAGGCTGCCCGACGCGCCGCTGCCGAACGCGGCGCCCATGTCGGCACCCTTGCCGTGCTGCAGCAGCACGAGACCAATCACACCGAGTGCAGACAGCACCTGCACCACAATAATCAGCGTCTTGAATAACAGCATCACACCCACCCGATTGGATCGGGCGACCGGACCGTCCGGCCGCCGTCATGGTTCAATTCGATCTCGGACCGCTTATCGCGCGGCCCGGCAGATCGCCAGGAAATCTTCCGCCTTCAACGACGCGCCGCCGATCAGGCCGCCGTCGATGTCCGGCTGCGCGAACAGCTCTTCCGCGTTGTCCGGCTTCACGCTGCCGCCGTACAGCACGGATACGTCCGCCGCACCCTTCGCCGCGAGGCGCGCGCGCAGGAACGCGTGCACGTCCTGCGCCTGCGCCGACGTCGCGCTCTTGCCCGTGCCGATCGCCCAGACCGGCTCGTACGCGACGACGATGCGGGCAGCCTCGTCGGCCGTCAGCACGGCCAGCACCGCGTCGAGCTGCGCACCGACGACCTGCTCGGTCGCACCCGACTCGCGCTCGGCGAGCGTCTCGCCGACGCACACGACCGGCGTGAGGCCGGCTGCGAGCGCGCGCTGCGTCTTCGCCGCGACCGTCTCGTTGCTTTCGCGGTGATACGCGCGGCGCTCCGAGTGACCGACGATCGCATAGCGTGCGCCGAACTCCGCGACCATCGCGGCCGCCACTTCGCCGGTGAACGCGCCCTGTTCGTGCGCGGACACGTCCTGCGCGCCCCAGGCGACACGGCCGCCATCGAGCTGCGCGTGAACCTGCGCGAGATACGGGAACGGCACGCACACGCCGACCGACGTTTCGGCCGCCACCGCGCCCACGCCCTGCACCACTTCGTTCAGCAACGCCTGGTTGCCGGCCAGCCGGCCGTGCATCTTCCAGTTGCCGATCACCCGCTTAGTTCTCTGTTTCGACATCGTGTCTGTCTCGTCACCGCTTGGTCATTAACGCGCCGGAAACCGGCCGTCAGGTTTGATCTGGCGAAGCAAACCCGCGATTTTACTGCGCACGGCTTGAACCGGTCAAACCGCGCATGTCAAGCCCGGCCACACGGGCCGTCAGGCGTTCGTACCCCAATCGAGGACGATCTTGCCGGTGTGCTCGCTGCTTTCCATCAGCGCATGCGCCTGCGCGGCGTCCGCGGCCGGCAGCACGCGATAGATCACCGGCTTGATGCGGCCGTCGGCGATCAGCGGCCACACGCGCGCCTTCAGTTGCGCGGCGATGCGCGCCTTGAACTCGACCGGGCGCGGCCGCAGCGTCGAACCCGTGATGGTCAGCCGGCGGCGCAGGATCTCGCTCAGGTTGACGTCGGCCTTCGCGCCGCCGAGCAGCGCGATCAGCACGAGACGGCCACCGTCCGCGAGCGCGGACAGCTCGCGCGGCACGTACGAGCCCGCCACCATGTCGAGGATCACGTCGACGCCGCGATCGTGTGTCAGCGACTTCACGACCTCGACGAAGTCTTCGGTCTTGTAGTTGATCGCACGTTCGGCGCCGAGCGCCTCGCACGCGCGGCATTTGTCGGCGGTGCCGGCCGTCGCGAACACGCGAAAGCCGAGCGCATGCGCGATCTGGATGGCCGTCACGCCGATGCCGCTCGAGCCGCCCTGAACCAGCAGCGTCTCCTGCTCGCCGCCTTCGCCCGCGCCGAGCCCCGCACGGTCGAACACGTTGCTCCACACGGTGAAGAACGTTTCGGGCAGCGACGCGGCCTCGATATCGGTGAGCCCGTCGGGCACGGGCAGGCATTGCGGCAGCGGTGCGACCGCGTATTCGGCGTAACCGCCGCCCGCGAGCAGCGCGCACACGCGATCGCCCAGCTTCAGGCCGAACGGGTTCAGCGCGACATCGGACAGATCGCCGCCGACGATTTCGCCCGCCACCTCGAGCCCCGGCAGATCCGACGCACCCGGCGGCGGCGCATAGGCACCCTTGCGCTGGAACACGTCGGGCCGGTTCACGCCGGAAGCCGCCACCTTGATCAGCACCTCGCCGCGCTTCGGTTCGGGGCGCGGACGCTCCGCAAGCTTCAGCACGTCGGGGGCGCCGAATTCGGTGATTTCGATGGCTTTCATGGTGAGGGAGGCTCCAGGATCGGAATCGGATGGCACGCCCGCGCGCACGGCACGAGCGCCTCGCCGGCGCTGCTGCGCCGCACAACGATGCTACAGAAAAAACGGCCGGCGCGCTTTCGCACTGCCGGCCGTTGGTCCGCCCGTCCGCTTACTGCTGCGGCGGCGTGTCCGACTGCGCTGCCGCGGCTGCTTCGTTCAGCAGCGCCTTGGCCGACAGGCGCACACGGCCCTTCTCGTCCGTCTGAATGACCTTGACCTTGACCTGCTGACCTTCCTTCAGGTAGTCGTTGATGTCCTTCACACGCTCGTTGACGATTTCCGAGATGTGCAGCAGGCCGTCCTTGCCCGGCAGCAGGTTCACGATCGCGCCGAAATCGAGCAGCTTGAGCACCGTGCCTTCGTACACCTGGCCGACTTCGATTTCGGCCGTGATTTGCTCGATGCGCTTCTTCGCTTCGGCCATGCCGTCGCTGTTCGTGCTCGCGATCGTCACGACGCCGTCATCGGAGATGTCGATGGTCGTGCCCGTTTCTTCCGTCAGCGCGCGAATCACCGAACCGCCCTTGCCGATCACGTCGCGGATCTTTTCCGGGTTGATCTTGATCGTGATCATGCGCGGCGCGAATTCCGACAGTTGCGTGTTCGCACCCGAGACTGCCGACGTCATCTTGCCGAGGATGTGCATGCGGCCTTCCTTCGCCTGCGCGAGCGCGACCTGCATGATTTCCTTCGTGATGCCCTGGATCTTGATGTCCATCTGCAGCGCCGTCACGCCTTGCTCCGTGCCGGCCACCTTGAAGTCCATGTCGCCGAGGTGATCTTCGTCGCCGAGGATGTCGGTCAGCACCGCGAACTTGTTGCCTTCGAGGATCAGGCCCATCGCGATACCCGCGACGTGCGCCTTCATCGGCACGCCGGCGTCCATCAGCGCGAGGCAGCCGCCGCACACCGATGCCATCGACGACGAACCGTTCGATTCGGTGATTTCCGACACGACGCGGATCGAGTAACCGAATTCGTCAGCGCTCGGCAGGCACTTGACCAGCGCGCGCTTCGCGAGGCGGCCGTGGCCGATTTCGCGGCGCTTCGGCGAGCCGACGCGGCCCGTTTCGCCGGTCGCGAACGGCGGCATGTTGTAGTGGAGCATGAAGCGCTCGCGGTATTCGCCTTCGAGCGCGTCGATGATCTGCTCGTCACCCTTCGTGCCGAGCGTCGCGACGACCAGCGCCTGCGTCTCGCCGCGCGTGAACAGCGCCGAGCCGTGGGTACGCGGCAGCACGCCGGTGCGGATTTCGATCGGGCGCACGGTGCGCGTGTCGCGGCCGTCGATACGCGGCTCGCCGTTCAGGATCTGCGAACGGACGATCTTTGCCTCGATGTCGAACAGCACGTTGCCGACGGTAGCCTTGTCGGCCGCGACCGTACCGGCCGCCAGCGCCTCTTCCTCGAGCTTCGCCGAGGTCGCCGCGTAGACTTCCTTCAGCTTCGCCGAACGCGCTTGCTTGTCGCGCAGCTGGTAAGCGGCGAGCAGGTCGTTCTGCGCCAGCTCGGTCACGCGTGCGATCAGCGGCTCGTTCTTCGGCGCCGGCTGCCAGTCCCACTCGGGCTTGCCGCCTTCGCGCACCAGCTCGTGGATCGCGTCGATCGCAATCTGCATCTGCTCGTGACCGAACACCACTGCGCCCAGCATCACGTCTTCCGACAGCTGGTCGGCTTCCGACTCGACCATCAGCACGGCGCGCTCCGTACCCGCGACGACGAGGTCGAGGCTCGATGCCTTGATCTGGTCACGCGTCGGGTTCAGCACGTATGCGTTGTCGATGTACGCCACGCGTGCGGCACCGACCGGGCCGTTGAACGGCAGGCCCGACACGGCGAGCGCAGCCGATGCGCCGATCAGCGCGGGGATGTCCGCCGGGATTTCCGGGTTCACGGACAGCACGTGGATCACGACCTGGACTTCGTTGTAGAAGCCTTCCGGGAACAGCGGGCGCAGCGGACGGTCGATCAGGCGCGACGTCAGCGTCTCGTGCTCCGACGGACGGCCTTCGCGGCGGAAGAAACCGCCCGGGATCTTGCCGGCCGAGTAGGTCTTCTCGAGGTAATCGACGGTCAGCGGGAAGAAGTCCTGACCCGGCTTCGCCGACTTCGCGCCGACGACGGTTGCCAGCACGACGGTGTCTTCGACGTCGACGATCACCGCACCGCTCGCCTGGCGAGCGACTTCACCGGTTTCGAGGCGCACCTTGTGCTGGCCCCACTGGAATTCCTTCACGACCTTGTTGAACATGGACATGGTTGCTCCTTTGTATTCATGCATTTCATTCGCCGCGCCGGCCATCCGGCACGGCGGCGTCCCGACCGAATCACCCGGAGCAAGGTGTGTTTTTTATGCCATTCCAGCGCGGCGCTCGCGCAGCGACGCGCTGGAATGACACGAATCCTGCCCCGGTATCAGTCGTTGCGGCTGCCCCGCACGAACGTGCCGGACAGCCTGCGATGCGCGTGACGCTACGCACCGCGCAAAAACAAAATGCCTGTATCAGCGGACTGACACAGGCATCTTGCTGGCGGCAATCGCCTCGATTACTTACGCAGACCCAGCTTCTCGATCAGTGCGCGGTAACGGTCGGCATCCTTGCCCTTGAGGTAGTCGAGCAGCTTGCGGCGGCGGCTCACCATGCGCAGCAGGCCGCGGCGGCTGTGGTGATCCTTCGCGTGGGTCTTGAAGTGACCCGTCAGTTCGACGATACGTGCGGTCAGCAGTGCGACCTGGACTTCGGGCGACCCCGTGTCGTTGGTACCGCGGGCGAACTGAGCAACGACTTCCGACTTCTTGATATCTGCAACAGACATGTGATTTCCTTTCTAACTGAACAGGCGGACACGGAAGAATGGCCGTGCCGTGACTTACAACCGGCGGGCATTGTAGCACAACTCCTCGCCGTTCTTACCGCTCCCTGTCACGGACGCGTCATCGAGCATGCGGACGGCATCTCCGTGCGCTGCGCCGGCACCGCCAGCACCGTCCGGAAGCCATAGCCCGACCCCTCGTTGTCGAAGCGCACGCCCGGCGTGCCGGCCTTGTCCATCTCCATCACATAAAGGGGCTGGATCAACTGATGATCCTGCGCGCGCATCCGCGACGCATGGAAACCGTCGTCGAACGACAAACCCTCGAGCGCCCGCGCGACCGCGACAGGGTCGGCCGATCCCGCTCGGCTCATCGCCGCGGCCAGCATCTCGATCATCAGGCTCATCCGCCGCACCGGATAGTCGTCCTGCGCGGCCGGGAAACGGGTCCGGAACACGCGGTAGAACGCGTCCGATTTCGCGCCGCCCGCGTTCGGGTGCCAGTCGGCCACGGCCACGACGCGCCCGACGCCGGCGTCGCCGAGCGCGGCCGGCGCGCCGAGGCTGTTGCCGTAGAACGTGTAGAACTTCGCGTTCAGCCCCTGCTCGCGCGCCGCTTTCACGAGCAGCGTGAGGTCGTTGCCCCAGTTGCCGGTCACGACGGCGTCCGCCCCGCTCGCGCGGATCTTCGCGATATACGGCGCAAAATCCTTGATCCGGCCGATCGGGTGGAATTCGTCGCCGGCGATCGTCACGTCCGGGCGCCGCGTGGCCAGCGCCTGCCGCGCGAGCGCGCTGACATCGTGGCCGAAGCTGTAGTCCTGGTTCAGCAGATAGACCCTGCGCAGCGCGCGGTCGCGCGCCATCACGTCCGCGAGCGCGGCCATCCGCATGCCCGCGTGCGCATCGAAGCGGAAATGCCAGAAGCTGCAGCGCGCACCGGTCAGCGCGGGATCGTCGGCCGAATAGTTCAGGAACAGCATCCGGTTGTCCGGGTCGCGCGCGTTCAGCTTGTCGAGCGCCGCGACGAGCGCGGCCGCGACGGCCGAGCTGTTGCCCTGCGCAACGAAGCCGATATGGCGGTCCACGGCCGCGCGCAGCTGCACGAGCGCCTCCTCCGGGCTCCCCTTGCTGTCGAGCACGACGAGTTCGAGCGGGTGCGCGCCGTCGCGCAGCTTCACGCCGCCCGCCGCGTTGACCTGCTCGACGCCGAAGCGCAGGTTGCGCTCGACCGCCGCGCCCGCGTTCGCGAACGGGCCCGACATCCCTTCGACCAGCGCGATCCGCACGGGCTCGCCGCCGGCAAACGCGGACGACACGAGCATCCATCCTGCGCTCAACGCGAGCGCGCACCGCTTCCAACCCTGCATCGGCCACCTGCCCTTCAATCTGCCCGAGAAGCGCGGATCATAGGCCGGCGCGCCCGCCGCCCGCAAGCCCGGCCCTGCCGGCGATCCGCACCGATTTTTTCCGGGCGATGCACCGTCGCGCGTCGTCCGTGATACAACGGGTCCTGTTTCCGTGTTCTGGAGGATCCCATGCGCATTCGCATTCCCGCGCGCCTGCCGGTGCTGGCCGCCTGTGCCGCCGCACTGCTGGCCGGTTGCGCGCAACCGTGGCAGCAATACCAGGCCGGCCAGGACGAGTCGGCGATCGTCGCGCGCATGGGGCCGCCGCGCGAGATCTACGACCTGCCCGGCGGCGGCAAGCGACTGATGTGGCCGACCCAGCCGATGGGCGAGGTCACGATCGCGGCCGATGTCGACGCGGCCCACAAGATCGTCAACGTGCGCCAGGTGTTGCAGCCGAGCGAGTTCTATCGCGCGGAAATCGGCAAATGGACGAAGACCGACGTGCTCGTCAATTTCGGACGCCCGGTCGAGACGTCCTACTTCCCGCTGATGAAGCGCGAGGTGTGGACCTACCGGTATCTCGAGGACAACGTCTGGTACATGATGTACAGCTTCTATTTCGATCCGCAGGGCATCCTGCGCATCACGCAGAAAACCCCGGACCCGCTGCACGATCCCGATCGCCGCAACCTGTTCTGACCTGACCGATTACGCATTTACACGCAATTATCACAATGGCCATTCACGAATTATTGCGGAATG
This sequence comes from Burkholderia sp. BCC1972, assembly GCF_905339605.1. NCBI lineage: Bacteria > Pseudomonadati > Pseudomonadota > Betaproteobacteria > Burkholderiales > Burkholderiaceae > Burkholderia > Burkholderia sp. BCC1972. Next base: position 38,115 of record NZ_CAJPGH010000012.1, read on the forward strand.
GCCATTTCCTTTTTTCCGCCGCCTTATTTAATTCGAGGATTATTGCGGAAAACTTTCCCGATCGATGACGCGCCGATGGCAATCCGCTGAACGCCCCGTCATGCGGGCCATTGCGCCGAATCAGGCATATCCGGTGCATGTCATGCGTTGGGTTGGTGCACACGATGCACTACGCCAAATCAATTTGAAACAATTTGTTTCATTGCACCCGGAGTGCTAGGGCATACCCCTAATATCAGTCGAAACCGAACCTTTCAATTCAGAAAGATTGCGATTGCGTCATTTCATCGATATTTATTTGCCTTGGTCACAAAGGAGTCCTCATGAATCGCCCCAAGAGCATGCTGGTTGCCAACATTGCCTGGGCCCGCGAGACGCGTGAACACTCGCCCGGCTTCTTCGACGCGCTCGCGCGCGGCCAGAACCCGCGCGTCCTGTGGATCGGCTGCGCCGACAGCCGCGTGCCGGCCGAAACCATCACGCACTGCGCGCCCGGCGAACTGTTCGTCCATCGCAACATCGCGAACCTGTTCCACCCCGACGACGACAATTCCGCCAGCGTGCTCGAGTACGCGGTGCGCGTGCTGAAGGTCGACCACGTGATCGTGTGCGGGCACTACGGCTGCGGCGGCGTGCGCGCGTCGCTGCTACCGCCGCCGGCCGACCTGCCGCACGTCGCGCGCCGCATCGCACCGCTCTGCGCGCTCGCGCGGCGCCATCGCGACACGCTCGGCGAGCTCGACGACACGGCGGCCGCCGATCGCCTCGCCGAACTGAACGTGCTCGAACAGGTACGGCTGCTGCGCGCGTCGCCGATCGTGCGCGGTCGCGAGCGGCCGCCGCTCGTGCATGGCTGGATCTTCTCGCTCGCCGACGGTCGCCTGCTGGAGCTCGATTCGGGCTACGCGGCGGCGCCCGTCGACGTCGAACCCGCGCTGGCCGCAACCGCCGACGCGCTCGGCTGATGCATCCCCCGCCCCAACGCCAATGAAATCGCCCCAACCATGAAACTGAACGAGCGCCTGTCCACCCTGCCGCGCGACATCGTCGCCGGCATCGTCGTTTTCCTCGTCGCGCTGCCGCTCTGTCTCGGCATCGCCAACGCCTCGGGCGTCGAGCCGTTCGCCGGGCTCGTGTCCGGCATCGTCGGCGGCATCGTCGTCGCGCTGCTGAGCGGCTCGTCGCTGTCCGTCAGCGGGCCGGCCGCCGGCCTCGTCGTGATCGTCGTCGAAGGGATCGCGCAACTCGGCAGCTTCTCCGCGTTCCTGCTCGCGGTGCTGCTGTCCGGCGTGCTGCAGTTCGGGTTCGGCATGCTGCGCGCCGGCCGCTTCGCCGCCTACGTGCCGTCGCCCGTCATCAAGGGCATGCTCGCCGCGATCGGCCTGCTGCTGATCGTGAAGCAGATCCCGTTCGCGTTCGGCATCGGCGGCTCGGCCGCGCAACCGTTTGCGAACTGGCCGGGCCTGCCGGTCGCATGGGCCGCCACGGCCATCGCGCTCGCGTCGCTCGCGCTGCTGATCGCGTGGGACACGCCTGTACTGCGCCGCTTCGCGCTGGTGCGCTCGGTACCCGCGCCGCTCGCAGTCGTCGTGCTCGGGATCGGCGCGACGCTCGTGCTGGGCTTCGTCGCGCCGGCCGTCGCGCCGGGCGCCGCCCATCGCGTGACGCTGCCCGAGCTCGGGTCGTTCGCGGCGCTCGCGGCCTCGCTCAAGCATGCGGAGCTCGGCCCGAACTTCGCGCAGCTCGTCAATCCGGACGTGTGGCGCGTCGCGATCACGCTCGCGGTCGTCGCGAGCCTCGAGACGCTGCTGAGCCTCGAAGCCGTCGAGCAGATCGACCCGAAGCGCCGGCCGGTGCAGCCCGATCGCGAGCTGAAGGCCCAGGGCGTCGGCAATCTCGTCGCGGGCGCCGTTGGCGGGCTGCCGATCACGTCGGTGATCGTACGCAGCTCGGTTAACGTCAACGCGGGCGCGCAAAGCCGGATGTCGGCCATCGTCCACGGGATTTTGCTGCTCGCGAGCGTGTTCGCGCTCACCGGACTCATCAACCTGATCCCGCTCGCGAGCCTCGCCGCAATCCTGATCCACACGGGCTTCAAGCTCGCGAAGCCGACGCTGTTCCGTTCGGTGATGAAGCAAGGGCCGGCCGCGTTCGTGCCGTTCGCGGCGACGATCATCGGCGTGCTCTCGGTCGACCTGCTGTTCGGCATCGCGCTCGGCCTCGCGTGCAGCGTGCTGGCGGTCGCCGTCGCGAACCTGAAGAGCCCCGTCACGCTCGCGCAGCACGACGACCACTTCCTGCTGTCGTTCCGCAAGGACGTGTCGTTCCTCGGCAAGGTGCAGGTCAAGCACCACCTGCGGCACATTCCGGACCGCGCGGCGGTGATCATCGACGCGACACGCGCCGACTACATCGATCACGACGTGCTCGAACTGCTCGACGCGTTCGTCGCCGATGCGCCGCGTCGCGGGATCGCGGTCGAGTTCCGCCGGCGCAGCCCGGCGCCGCGCCCGGCGACGCGCCGCTGGCTGTTCCGCGCGCCGGCCGCCGAATGAGCGGCAGATGAAAAAACGCCCCGGCGGCGCAGGGCCGCACGGGGCGTTCCGGAGAGGCTCAGCGCGCGGCGCTTACGAGCGCTGCGGGTTGAGCTTGTCGTCCTTCGAATGCAGCTTGTTCAGCGCGGAGATGTACGCCTTCGCCGATGCGGCGACGATGTCCGGATCGGTGCCGACGCCATTGACGATCCGCCCGCTCTTCGACAGGCGGACGGTCACCTCGCCCTGCGCCTGCGTGCCGGTCGTGATGGCGTTCACCGAGTACAGCAGCAGTTCGGACCCGCTGCCGACTTCACCCTCGATCGCATTGAACGTCGCGTCGACCGGGCCGTTGCCGCGCGCCTCGCCCGTCACTTCCTGGCCTTCGACCGCGAACACGACCTTCGCCTGCGGCTGCTCGCCCGTTTCCGAGCGCTGCGACAGCGACACGAACTTGTAGTGCTCCTGCTCGTGCGCGAGCGCCGACTCTTCGGAGACGATCGCGATGATGTCCTCGTCGAAGATCTCGGCCTTGCGGTCGGCCAGATCCTTGAAACGCATGAACGCGGCGTTCAGTTCGGCTTCGCTGTCGAGCGACACGCCGAGTTCCTGCAGGCGCTGCTTGAACGCGTTACGGCCCGACAGCTTGCCGAGCACGATCTTGTTCGCAGTCCAGCCCACGTCTTCCGCGCGCATGATCTCGTAGGTGTCGCGTGCCTTCAGCACGCCGTCCTGGTGGATGCCCGACGCGTGCGCGAACGCGTTCGCGCCGACCACCGCCTTGTTCGGCTGCACGACGAAACCGGTGATCTGCGACACGAGCTTCGACGTCGGCACGATCTGCGTCGTGTCGATGCCGACGTCGAGGCCGAAGTAGTCCTTGCGCGTCTTCACGGCCATCACGATTTCTTCGAGCGACGTGTTGCCCGCGCGCTCGCCGAGCCCGTTGATCGTGCACTCGATCTGGCGCGCACCGCCGATCTTCACGCCGGCCAGCGAGTTCGCGACCGCCATCCCGAGGTCGTTGTGGCAGTGCACCGAGAAGATCGCCTTGTCCGAGTTCGGAATGCGCTCGCGCAGCGTCTTCACGAGGTTGCCGTAGAGCTCCGGCACGCCGTAGCCGACCGTGTCGGCGATGTTGATCGTCGTCGCGCCTTCCGCGATCACGGCTTCCAGCACGCGGCACAGGAAATCGAGATCCGAACGGCTGCCGTCTTCCGGCGAGAATTCGACGTTGTCGGTGAACTTGCGCGCGAAACGCACCGCGAGACGTGCCTGCTCGAACACCTGGTCGGGCGTCATCCGCAGCTTCTTCTCCATGTGCAGCGGCGACGTCGCGATGAACGTGTGGATCCGCGAGCTGTTGGCCGGCTTCAGCGCGTCGGCCGCGCGCTGGATGTCCTTGTCGTTGGCTCGCGCCAGCGAACAGATCGTGCTGTCCTTCACGAGACCGGCGATCGTGTGGATCGCGTCGAAGTCGCCGTTCGAGCTGGCCGCGAAGCCGGCTTCGATCACGTCGACCTTCATCCGCTCGAGGTTCTTCGCGATGCGGATTTTCTCTTCCTTCGTCATCGACGCGCCGGGCGATTGTTCGCCGTCACGCAACGTCGTATCGAAAATGATCAGCTTGTCTGTCATGGGGGGCTCCAGGGCTCTTTATACGGAAGTCAAACGCAATGAGATCGCGCCACCGCTGGCGACGCTCAACAACAGACGAGGCTTGAGACGGGGGGGCGAGAACGGTCAGCGCGGCAGGCGCACCAAAGCTAGCGCGCGTAGCGGCGCACCGGCTAGAAGGAGGGAGAGGCGGGAAGATGCAGTCATGCCGAAGACTATAGCGGCATTCCGGTGACCGCGCAATCGGACGCCGCCCGGGGATTCCCGCGGCCTGGCGCGAAAAGGGGGACAAATAAAAACGGCGGCCTCGAGGCCGCCGTTTCCGGGTCAATCGCACGTCAGTGATCGCGCTGCGACGAGCGCGCCGGATTCGCGCGCCCGCGGACGGCCATATAGGCCCAGAACACATAGCCCGACAGCCCGTACAGGACAAACAGGCAGAACAGCATCAGCGGCGGATCGGACGACACGAGCACGAACGCGACGACGACCAGCAGGATCGCCGCGAACGGCACGCGGTGCCGCACGTCGAGCGCCTTGCCGCTGTAGAACGGCGCGTTCGACACCATCGTCACGCCCGCGTAGATCGTCAGCACGAACGCGACCCACGGCAGCCAGCCGAGCTTCATCGGCACGCGGTTGTCGGTCGCGAGCCACACGAAGCCCGCGATCAGCGCGGCGGCGGCCGGGCTCGGCAGCCCCTGGAAGAAGCGCTTGTCGACCACGCCGATGTTCGTGTTGAAGCGCGCGAGACGCAGCGCGGCGCCCGAGCAGTAGACGAACGCGGCGAGCCAGCCCCAGCGGCCGAGATCCTTCAGCACCCACTCGTACATCACGAGCGCGGGCGCGACGCCGAACGACACCATGTCCGACAGGCTGTCGAACTGCTCGCCGAACGCGCTCTGCGTGTGCGTCATGCGTGCGACGCGCCCGTCCATCCCGTCGAGCACCATCGCGACGAAAATCGCGATCGCGGCGATCTCGAAGCGCACGTTCATCGCCTGCACGACCGCGAAGAAGCCGCAGAACAGCGCGGCGGTCGTGAATGCGTTCGGCAGCAGGTAGATGCCGCGCGTCTTCAGGAACCGCTGGCGCGCGGCGCGGCGGCTCTCGAGCGGCGCCGCATCGGGCGCCATCACCTTGTTGCGGCGGAACGGGCGTGGCGTCTGGCCGGAGCCGTTACGCGGCCGACGCGGTTTGAATGCGGCCATCGTGCGCCCCGCCGCTTACTGCTCGAGCTCGGCGAGGATCGTCGACGACGCGTAGACCTTCTCGCCGATCGACACCTTCGCGCGGCTGCCGAGCGGCAGGTACACGTCGACGCGCGAACCGAAGCGGATGAAACCGTAGCGCTGGCCGCGCGACAGCGGCTCGCCGGCCCGGACGTAGCAGAGGATCCGGCGGGCGACCAGGCCCGCGATCTGCACGGCGGTGACGGTCTTGCCGCTTGCCGTCTGGATCACGACCGCATTGCGCTCGTTCTCGGTCGACGCCTTGTCGATCGCCGCGTTCAGGAACGCGCCCGGGAAGTATTCGACCTTGGTGATCGCGCCATCGACCGGCGAACGCTGCGAGTGGACATTGAATACATTCATGAACACGCTGATCTTCAGCGCTTCACGGTTCGCGTACGGGTCTTGTGCGGTCTCGACCGCGACGATGCGGCCGTCTGCCGGGCACAGCACCGCATTCGGCTGCGCCGGGATCGGGCGCTGCGGATCGCGGAAGAACTGGACGACGAAGACGAGCAGCAGCCAGAACGGCCACGCGAAGCCGAAGCCCCCGACGGCGTGGATCAACAGCGCGACGACGGCAGCAATCGCGATGAACGGCCAGCCTTCGCGCGCGATGATCGGATGAGGATAGTTCATGGATTCGTTCTGTGTTCGGTGAATTGGTAGGGTAGCCCCCTCTCCTTGCGGAGAAGGGGCCCCCTAGGAACCGTACGTGCGAGTTTCCCCGCATACGGCTCGAGCCTACATGTAAATCAAAGTCCGACCTGGGGTCGGACCGGCTTAGTTACCGCAATTTTACCGGCGTGCACCTGCCGGTGGCAGTCGGGGTGAAGCAAGACCCGGTTGGACAGAGCATCGGTTCCGCCATGCATCCGGTATTCCAGATGGTGGTCGTGCCAACCCGTCTCGTCCGACAGGGCACAGCCGCAGTGCGCACACAACCCGCCCTGCGACATGTACAGGCTCGCCCATTGTTTTCGGTAGCGCATGGTGTCTCCCATCCGCTCCTGCCGCAATTGCTCGCCGTATTGCTCCCACTCCAGATCAAAGGGGTTGTAGCCGCCCTTGATCTTCTTGTGCCGTTTGATTTCCGTACCACTGAGGTGGTACAGCTCATTCAGCCCCTGACTGCCGTCTTCGCGCACCGCTCGGACAGCGAATACCCAGTGTCGAGTTCCGACCGTGTGGAAATATTTCTTTCTCACCCACTCGGCCCTCTTCTTCGGGTGCCGCCTCCTCGCCCACCGCCAGAGCCTCTGAAAGACCAAAGACTCCATGCGGCTGTACGCCTGCTTCGCCACCACGGGGCGGTGGTACTGCGCCCACCCTCGTAGCATCGGGCTCAGCAATCGAATCAAGTCCGACTGCTTTGCCGCCTTGTTGCCGCTGATCGTCTCCGCAACCTTGCGATAGAACGTCTGCACGTTCTTCTTGCTCGGTTTGATGAGTAGCGTTCCCGAGTACTTCCGGAAATTCCACCCAAGGAAATCGAAGCCTTCGTCAATGTGCACGATGCGCGTCTTCTCCTCGGAAAGTTGCAGTCCTCGCTGCGCAAGGAATGCCTCCACCCAAGGCTTAACTTCGCTGGCCAGCATCTCTTGAGAGTCGCCGGTGATCACGAAGTCGTCCGCGTATCGCACCGCATTCACCTTCAACTTCTTGGCCTTCGCGATCCCGAATCTCGCACGCAAGTGCTCGATCAGTTCACGCTCCAACCCGTTCAGCGTCACGTTGGCCAGCGTTGGGGAAATGATGCCTCCCTGTGGCGTACCGGCCTCGGTTGCCTGTAGCTGCCCCTTGTAAATCAGGCCAGCCTTCAACCACTTGCGGAGGATCTCCTTGTCCATCGGGACATGGTTCACCAGCCAGTCATGGTTGATGTAGTCGAAGCAGCCCTTGATGTCCGCCTCCAAGACCCATTGGGCCGAAGCCTTCTGAGACAGCGAGACAAACAACTGCGACATAGCGTCGGCCGTCGAGCGATGAATCCGGAACCCATATGAGTTCGGGTCGCTCGTCGATTCCGACACCGGCTCCAAAGCCAACAAGTACAGGGCTTGCATCGCCCTGTCCCGCATGGTCGGTATGCCCAGGGGGCGTAACTTTCCATTGGCCTTGGGGATAAAGACTCTCCGTAATGGCAGAGGCTTGTATCCGCGCCGCTTCAACTTGCCGACAGCTTCCCATCGGCTCTCAGGCGTGTCCCACAGTTCGCGATCGACTCCAGCCGTTCGCGCACCTTGGTTCTGCGTAACACGTCGTACCGCATACAGCTTCGCGGACAACGTGCGGGTCAGCATCCTTTGCAGGGCTTTCACCCTGCGCCAGTCACCTTCCCGCGTCGCCTTCGCAATTCGAATCTGCATCCCTCTCACGTTCCGTTCCACTCGACGCCAATCTACGGCGTACCAGTGGTCCGGCGCGTGGGAAAACGCAGATCCATCCTTTCGGACGGATACTTTCATGCTGCTCTCCTACCTTGGGGTGATCAGCCCTCCAGTAGGGACACAGCTGCCCCAGTGGGGCAGATATGCCCCACTGGGGAACCACTCTCGTTCTAGGTATGGGCACGTGCGTCCATACTTCGAACTGGTACTTGCAAGCGGACACATGTGCCCGCGTTGCTCCAAGTCAAAAGGTCAGTCAGCCGTCTTGCGACGGTAGACCAGACGGAAGTCTGCCCGCTTTCGCGTGAGGTAATGTTTCAACCTCTATCCGAGCCATTACAGCCCGACATTCGCTTTTTCCGTCCTCCCATACCCGCACCGCTAACAGCGTCCCTCACGGTTCGCCTGCCAACCCTAAAGCGTTGGCAGCGATACGGGCTTACCGCGTTCCCGGCATGTCACACGACCGATTTAGGTTCTGCCTCTCCCCCGACGGTCTAACGACGACGTAACCCGAGCTTTGAGCGGGTTATCCGACCGCACACCTTTTGGTTCATGCCTGACAGCAGCTTAGGCACTTCGCCTACTTACGAGGTTTATCAGCAGTTCACTTACGTTAACCATGTCGGCCAGCCTTGCTCCTTGACCCCATCGCTGCTAGGAGTCTCCACACACGTACCTCACGGCCCGTGCATGCCCGAAAGTTCCGGGGGCTACGTTGTTGGAAGAGCTTCACACCCCACCGTTACCAGTGACGCATGTCTTCCTAGGCGACCGTTGGTCGCACAACGGGTTTCCTCCCTCACCAATGTTCCGGCGAAGTAAAACAATGACACACCGAGCATTCGCTCGACTAAGATCGCGTCCCCGCATCCGGAAGCTACGGGGAATTTGCAAACACCAACCCGCTTTGTTAGCGGAGTTGAAGCCGCTAACTTGGCGGGACCTGACGGTAATCAGGCCAATGCAATGCGATGGACGGTCAGTTTCAACCGCCCCTCGCCACCGGTAGGTTCCAGCGTACTGCTGCCAGTTCCCACCTCTCACAAAGGGTGACCAGAGGTCACCAATAGGTCGGCTCATCGCCGACAGTCGTTGCGACTCGCGTCGCACCAAAGCCCGTAGGATAGCAAAAGCCGCCCGGGGCACTGCTGCCTTCGGACGGCTTTTTGATACCGACCCTCCACTCGAAGGGCCGGAACAGCACGCGGTGCTTAGTTCTTCGTCTGGTCGACGAGCTTGTTCTTCGCGATCCACGGCATCATCGCACGCAGCTTCGCACCGACCTGTTCGATCTGGTGCTCGGCCGTCAGGCGACGGCGCGACTGCAGCGTCGGTGCGCCTGCCTTGTTCTCGAGAATGAAGCTCTTCGCGTACTCGCCCGTCTGGATGTCGGTCAGGCACTGCTTCATCGCCTTCTTCGTCTCTTCCGTGACGACGCGCGGGCCCGTCACGTACTCGCCGTATTCGGCGTTGTTCGAGATCGAGTAGTTCATGTTCGCGATGCCGCCTTCGTAGATCAGGTCGACGATCAGCTTCAGTTCGTGCAGGCACTCGAAGTACGCCATTTCCGGCGCGTAGCCTGCTTCGACCAGCGTCTCGAAGCCGGCCTTGATCAGCTCGACGGTACCGCCGCACAGCACGACCTGCTCGCCGAACAGGTCGGTTTCGGTCTCTTCACGGAAGTTCGTCTCGATGATGCCGGCACGGCCGCCGCCGTTCGCTGCCGCGTACGACAGCGCGATGTCGCGTGCCGCGCCCGACTTGTTCTGCGCAACCGCGATCAGGTGCGGCACGCCGCCACCTTGCGAGTACGTGCCGCGCACGGTGTGGCCCGGTGCCTTCGGCGCGATCATGATCACGTCGAGGTCGGCGCGCGGGATCACCTGGCCGTAGTGGACGTTGAAGCCGTGCGCGAATGCCAGCGCCGCACCTTGCTTGATGTTCGCGTGCACTTCCTTCGCGTACACGTCGGCGATCTGCTCGTCCGGCAGCAGCATCATGACGACGTCTGCGCCCTTCACCGCTTCCGCGACTTCCTTGACCGACAGGCCGGCGTTTTCGGCCTTGCTCCACGACGCGCCGTCCTTGCGCAGGCCGACCGTCACGTTCACGCCGCTTTCCTTCAGGTTCAGCGCGTGTGCATGGCCTTGCGAGCCGTAGCCGATGATCGTGACTTGCTTGCCCTTGATGAGGGAGAGGTCGGCGTCTTTGTCGTAGAAAACGTTCATGATGGTTCCTTCGCTAATTCAAAAATTCAACAATTCGTTCGGATGGAGTACTGCGGGCCGGGACATGACGGCGCACCCGGCGTGCCTGTTTGGCAATTTCGGCATCACACCTTCAGGATGCGCTCGCCGCGCCCGATGCCGGAGCTGCCGGTGCGCACGGTCTCCAGGATCGCGCCCGCGTCCAGCCCCTGGATGAATGCGTCGAGCTTGTCGCTCGCGCCCGTCAATTCGATCGTGTAGGTCTTTTCGGTCACGTCGATGATGCGGCCGCGGAAAATGTCCGACATCCGCTTCATTTCTTCGCGCTCCTTGCCCACTGCACGTACCTTGATCAGCATCAGCTCGCGTTCGATGTGTGCACCGTCGGTCAGGTCCACCACTTTCACCACCTCGATCAGGCGGTTCAGATGCTTCGTGATCTGTTCGATCACGTCGTCGGAGCCAATGGAAACGATGGTGAGCCGCGACAGCGATTGGTCTTCGGTCGGCGCCACCGTCAAGGTTTCGATGTTGTAGCCGCGTGCGGAGAACAGGCCGACCACGCGCGACAGCGCGCCCGGTTCGTTCTCCAGCAGGACGGAAATGATGTGTCTCATGTTCGCTTCTTCCAGAATGTGTCCGTGTCGATTCACTCGCGCCGCGCGCCGCCCGGTGCCGCACCGCCTTTCGTGAAGGCGGCCGCATCGGGCTCAAGCGCGCGTCGCGCCGTTACAGGTCTTCCGATCCGAGCAGCATCTCGGTGATGCCCTTGCCGGCCTGTACCATCGGCCAGACGTTTTCGGTCGGATCGGTCTGGAAGTCGAGAAACACGGTGCGGTCCTTCAGGCGCAGCGCTTCCTTCAGCGCCGGCTCCACATCCGAGGTCTTTTCGATCCGCAAGCCCACATGGCCGTACGCTTCGGCGAGCTTCACGAAATCCGGCAGCGCATCCATGTACGAATGCGAATAGCGCTTGCTGTATTCGATCTGCTGCCACTGGCGGACCATGCCGAGATAGCGGTTGTTCAGCGAAATGATCTTCACGGGCGTGTCGTACTGCAGGCAGGTCGACAGTTCCTGGATGCACATCTGGATCGAGCCTTCGCCCGTGATGCACAGCACGTCGTCGTCCGGGTGCGCCATCTTGACGCCCATCGCTGCCGGCAGGCCGAAGCCCATCGTGCCGAGGCCGCCGGAGTTGATCCAGCGACGCGGCTTGTTGAATCGGTAGAACTGCGCAGCCCACATCTGGTGCTGGCCGACGTCCGAGCACACGAACGCATTGCCGTCCGTCAGCTCCCACGCCTTCTCCACCACGTACTGCGGCTTGATGATCTCGCTTTCGCGGTCGTACTTCAGGCAGTCCTTCGAGCGCCAGCCCTCGATGTCCTTCCACCACTGGGCGAGCGCCTCGGTGTCGGGGCCGTGCTCGGCCGTCTGCAGCTGCTCGATCAGCTCCTTCAGCACTTCCTTCACGTCGCCGACGATCGGGATGTCGACCTTCACGCGCTTCGAGATCGACGACGGGTCGATGTCGATGTGGATGATCTTGCGCGGACGCGACGCGAAGTGCGCCGGGTCGCCGATCACGCGGTCGTCGAAGCGGGCACCGATCGCGATCAGCACGTCGCAGTGCTGCATCGCCATGTTCGCTTCGTAGGTGCCGTGCATGCCGAGCATGCCGAGGAATTTCCTGTCCGACGCGCGATAGCCGCCGAGGCCCATCAGCGTGTTTGTGACCGGGTAGCCGAGCAGGTCCGCGAACTGGTTCAGCTCACGCGACGCATCGGCGAGGATGATGCCGCCACCCGTGTAGATGTACGGGCGCTTGGCCGTCAGCAGCAGCGACACGGCCTTGCGGATCTGGCCCGAATGGCCCTTCGTGACGGGGTTGTACGAACGCAGCGACACGCTCTTGACCGGCTCGTACTGGCACGGCGTCTTCGAGATGTCCTTCGGGATGTCGATCAGCACCGGGCCCGGACGGCCGGTACGGGCGATGTAGAACGCCTTCTTGACGGTTTCCGCGAGGTCGCGCACGTCCTTCACGAGGAAGTTGTGCTTCACGCACGGACGCGTGATGCCGACGGTGTCGCATTCCTGGAAAGCATCCTGGCCGATCGCGGCAGTCGGCACCTGGCCGCTGATCACGACCATCGGGATCGAATCCATGTAGGCCGTTGCGATGCCGGTCACCGCGTTGGTGACACCGGGGCCCGACGTCACGAGACAGACGCCAACATTGCCGGTGGAACGCGCATACGCATCGGCTGCGTGCACGGCCGCCTGTTCATGGCGCACCAGCACGTGCTGAATCTTGTCCTGCTTGTACAGCTCGTCGTAGATGTAGAGAACCGAGCCGCCGGGGTAGCCCCAGATGAATTCGACGTTTTCGTCGGCGAGTGCCTTCATCAGCACGGTGCCGCCGATGGAGTCGCTATCGGGAGGGGAAAGGGGTTCCGACGTGGAGAATTCCGCGCTGGGCATGTTCATTTTGACCTTTCGAATTTTCGGCAAAAAATTGATCGGGTGCTCTCTGCCGGGCTTGTGGCTCGGGTTCAAGCGGCGCGTCCAGTTTGAAGGGCGGGCTTCTTGGGCCAGCCTCAAATGAGACCATCACTTCATGTTGCGAATCGCTGACGATAGCGGGTCGCGATTGGGTCGTCAAGCAAAATATCCCGCACCGCATCATGCACGCCGCCCGGCGCCCCACTGCCGCGGCTCGCGCGCAACGTGCAGCGCCCGCCCCGGTGCCAAGCGGCACGAAAATTTGATAGCATCCGCGGGTTTTACGAAATTTTTCGACCTTTTTCACCACGCAGCGGCCCGCAGCGCATACCTTCACGGAATGGCATCAGACAAGGAACTCGCCGACTTTCTGGCGGGCGTCGAAAGGCGCGCGTTCAAGCAGGCCGCGTACGCCGTGCGTGACGACGATGCGTCGCTCGACATCGTGCAGGACGCGATGATCAAGCTCGCCGAAAAGTACGGCGACCGGCCGGCGGCCGAATTGCCGCTGCTTTTTCAACGGATCCTGCAGAATACGGTCCACGACTGGTTTCGTCGGCAGAAAGTCCGCAACACCTGGGTCACGCTCTTCTCGTCGCTGAACAATACCGACGACGAAGACTTCGACCCGCTCGAAACACTCGAATCCGCGGACGACAACGCGGGCGTCGAGAGCAGCGAGCATCGCCTCGAAAGAGAGCAGGTTCTGGCCCTGATCGACGAAGAAATCCAGAAGCTTCCGGCGCGTCAACGGGAAGCGTTCCTGATGCGTTATTGGGAAGATATGGATGTCGCCGAGACTGCCGCCGCAATGGGGTGCTCCGAGGGCAGCGTGAAGACGCACTGCTCGCGGGCCACCCATACACTGGCGCAAGCGCTCAAGGCCAAAGGAATCACGCTATGAGCTCCGCTCCCGCAAATCGAGAATACGAATTCGCGCTGAAGGTGCGCCGCGCGCTTGACGAGCGCACGGCCGCCCTGCCTGCCGCGACCACCGACCGCCTGGCCGTCGCCCGCCGGGCCGCGCTCGCGCGCAAGAAGCCCGAAGCCGCGACCGCGCCGGTGTTCGTGCCGGCCTTCGCCGGCGCGGCCGGCGCCTACGGCACGGCTCCCGCGAGCCGCCCGCAGGCGTCGTTCGCGCGCCGCCTGCTGCGCGCGTGGCCGCTGGCGCTGCTGCTCGCGGGGCTCGTCGGCATCGCCTACTGGGAAGACATGCAGCGCACCGCCGAACTCGCCGACATCGACGCGGCGATGCTCAGCGACGACCTGCCGCTCAACGCGTATCTCGATCACGGGTTCAACGCGTATCTTTCGCGCGCTCACTAACAGACAATAACGAGGGGATCGCACGGGTGAGTCAGAAGCGCGGCCTGGCCGTATTTTTCGGATGCGTGATTGCGATCGCCGTTTCCTACGTCGCCACGTATTCCCGATTCCACCCGGCCCCCGCGACGACCACCGTCGCGGCCGTCAGCCCCGCCGCGCCGGCCTCGGCCGCGACCGGGCTGACCACCGAACTCCCGCCGCTGCCCCTGCCGCTGCCGGCCGCCACCGGCCCGCTGTCGTGGGCGCGCCTCACGCCGGCCCAGCACGCGGCCCTCGCGCCGTTCGCCGATCAATGGGACGGCTTCAGCGACGCCCGCAAGCGAAAATGGCTGAAGATCGCATCGCGTTTCGCGAAGTTGACGCCCGATGACCAGAAACGCCTGCAGGACCGGATGACCGAATGGGCGAAGATGACGCCCGAGCAGCGCCGCGTCGCGCGCGAGAACTACCAGAGCGCGAAGGAGCTGTCCGCGCAGGCGCGCGAGCGCGCGTGGAAGGCCTATCAGCAACTCCCCGAGGAACAGAAGGAACGTCTCGCGGCCGCCGAGCGCCGCCGCAAGCCGAGCGTCGTCAGCGCACCGCCGACCGTCGCCGACCGTGACGTCCGCCGCCTCGTCAATTCGCACGAACATCCGGCAAGCGGCGCGGCCGCCGCACCGGCGCCCGCGTCGGCCGGGGCCGCCGCGCAGCCGGTGCCGGCCTCGTCGACGGCCGGCACCGCATCCGCACCGCCCGCCGTGGCGCCCGTATCGCCCGCCGACGCCCCCTCGCTGTTCAAGGGCTCCTGAGCGGCCGTGGCGAACGCCCGCGCACCCGACACCACAACCACCACGCCGTCCGTGCGGCGGCGTCTCGCCGCGCTGCTCTACGAAGGCGTGCTGCTGTTCGGCGTCGTGTTCTTCGCCGGGCTCGCGTTCAGCCTCGCGACGCAGCAACGCAACGGCCTCGTCCATCACAACCTGCTCGCCGCGTGGATCGCGCTCGTCGTCGGCGCGTACTTCGTGTGGTTCTGGACCCACGGCGGCCAGACGCTGCCGATGAAGACCTGGCGGCTGCGCCTCGAATCGTCGAGCGGCCGGCCGCTGGGCGCCGGCCACGCGCTCGTCCGCTATGCGCTCGGCTGGCTGTGGTTCCTGCCGCCGCTCGCGCTGCATCCGCTCCTCGGCCTGTCGGTGCCCGTCACGCTCGCGCTCACGGCCGCCTGGGTCGTCATCTGGGCCGGCGCTGCCCGGCTGCATGGCGATCGCCAGTTCCCGCACGACCGGATCGCGCGCACACGCGTCGTCGCCCTACCACGCTGACGCGCCGCATTCGCCAGACGAAAACCGCTCGTACCGCCTTCCGTCACCCCGCCCGACGGCCTTGCCGCACAACCGTCGGCCGTTCCGTGCGGCAGGTTACGCAACGCCCGTCGATTCACTGCTAAACACCCTGCAACGGCCGTAATAAGAACGTCTCGTGACTGTCATGGCACAGTCACGCCCGCATGGCGGAATGCCGGTAATGTCAACCGGCGCGAGTCATGCATGGGCCAGAAAACGTCCGCGACCTCCCTGTTCCGTCACCCTATCGGCGCCCGCGCCGCCACCGCCTTCCTGTCCGGCTCGGCTGTCACCGATGGCCTGGCGTCGCAAGAACCGCCTGCCGCGCACACCACGCAGCACGACGACCCCGACCCGTCCACCCATCGGTACCGCACCATCTGGCTGTCCGACATCCACCTCGGCTCGAGCGGCTGCCAGGCGCCGTACCTGCTCGACTTCCTGCGCCACAACGATTCGGAATACCTGTACCTCGTCGGCGACATCATCGACGGCTGGCAGCTGAAGAAGGGCTGGTACTGGCCGCAGGCGCACAACGACGTCGTGCAGAAGATCCTGCGCAAGGCGCGCAAGGGCACGCAGGTCGTCTACATCCCCGGCAACCACGACGAAGGCGCGCGGCAGTTCTGCGATCTCGCGTTCGGCGACATCCAGGTGCGCGGCGAGGCGTTCCACACGACGCTCGCGGGCAAACGTTTGTGGATCGTGCACGGCGACCTGTTCGACGGCGTGATCCAGCATGCGAAATGGCTCGCGTACCTCGGCGACACGCTGTACACGCTGATCCTCGTGCTGAACCGCTGGTTCAACCGGATCCGCAGCCGGCTCGGCTTCCAGTACTGGTCGCTGTCGCAGTACCTGAAGCACCAGGTCAAGAACGCGGTCAACTTCATCTCGCAGTTCGAGACCGTGATGACCGACGAGGCGCGCCGCCGCGGCTGCGACGGCGTCGTGTGCGGCCACATCCACAAGGCCGAGATCCGCGACATCGACGGCGTGCTGTACTGCAACGACGGCGACTGGGTCGAAAGCCTGTCCGCACTCGTCGAAACGATGGAAGGCGAACTGAAGATCGTCTACTGGACGGTGATGCGCACCGCACCGTCGGAGACCGCGTCGCGCAAGGCCAAGGCCACTGCCTGACACAACCCTACTTACAGGACAAAGCCGCGATGAAGATCATGATCGTCACCGACGCGTGGGAACCGCAGGTCAACGGCGTCGTGCGCACGCTGAAGAGCACGTCGCGCGAACTCACCGCGCTCGGCCACCGCGTCGAACTGCTGACGCCGCTGGAATTCCGCACGATACCCTGCCCGACCTACCCCGAGATCCGCCTGTCGATCCTGCCGTACCGCAAGCTGCGCGCGCGGATCGATGCGTTCGCACCCGATGCGCTGCACATCGCGACCGAAGGCCCGCTCGGCCTCGCCGCGCGGCGCTACGCGCGCTCGCGCAAGCTGCCGTACACGACCGCGTACCACACGCGCTTTCCGGAATACGTGCAGGCGCGCTTCGGCATCCCGCTGGCCGCGACCTATCGCTTCCTGCACTGGTTCCACGGCCCGTCGCTCGCGGTGATGGCGCCGACGCCGGTCGTCAAGCAGGACCTCGAGAAATTCGGCTTCACGAACGTCGTGCTGTGGACCCGCGGCGTCGATCTCGACATTTTCCGGCCGATGGAGTCGAAGGTGCTCAACACCGCGCGGCCGATCTTCCTGTACGTGGGGCGCGTCGCGATCGAGAAGAACGTCGAGGCGTTCCTGCGCCTGGACCTGCCCGGCTCGAAGTGGGTCGCGGGCGAAGGCCCCGCGCTCGCGGAGCTGAAGTCGCGCTATCCGGAGGCGAACTATCTCGGCGTGCTGTCACAGGGCGAGCTTGCAAAGGTGTATGCTGCGGCCGACGTGTTCGTGTTCCCGAGTCGCACCGACACGTTCGGCCTCGTGCTGCTCGAAGCCCTCGCCTGCGGCACGCCGGTGGCCGCGTATCCCGTCACGGGCCCGATCGACGTGCTCGGCGAAGGCGACGCGGGCGCGATGCACGAGGACCTGCAGGAAGCCTGCCTCGAAGCGCTGAAGATCGAACGCACGACTGCGCGCGCGTGGGCGGAACGCTTCTCGTGGCGCGCAGCATCCGAGCAGTTCGCGTCGCATCTGAAGCCGCTGCCGAAGACCGCGTACTCGCCAGCAGAAGGTGCCGCCGTTTGAAACGAGACCTGAACGACAAGACCCCGCCCCCTGCCTCCACGCCGCAACGGCACCGCCCGTTCGACGAGGAAGAGCCGCACGCCGAAGCGGACGTGCACGCGCACGAGCCGCTCGGCCCCGACGACCAGTTGTCGCCGCTGCCGCCGAACCCGTACAAGCGCCACCGCGGCATCACGCGCGCGTGGTACGCCCTCAAGCATTCGCTGAACGGCTTTCGCGTCGCGATCCGCGAGGAGAGCGCGTTTCGCCAGGAACTCACGCTCGCCGCGCTGATGCTCCCGATCGGTGCGTTCGCGCCGGTGCCGGCCGCGTCGCGCGCGTTGCTGATCGGCTCGGTACTGCTCGTGCTGATCGTCGAGCTGCTGAACTCGAGCGTCGAGGCCGCGATCGACCGCATCTCGCTCGAGCGCCACGAACTCTCCAAGCGCGCGAAGGATCTCGGCAGCGCGGCCGTGACGGTTGCGCTGTTCGCGTGCGTGACGACGTGGGGCTTCGTGCTCGGCCCGGTCGTCGCACACTGGCTCGGCTTCTAGACGAGTGTCGGGGAGTATCGGGCGGACGCGTCGCGCGCCGCCCGCGTGCGGCGCTGCACCATGCGCCGCGCGGGGCCGCGATCACGAAATGCCCCGGTGGGGCGAAACCCCGGTTTATAATCGTCCGCTAGACATAGAACAGCAACCCGCGCCGGACGAATCACGCAGCATCGATTGCAGCGCCCGCCAGTCCGGCACACACAGGGCCGGACGACATGGAAGCGAAACCTCCCCGCCGCACCCGCGAACGGATTCTCGAGTTGTCGTTGAAACTCTTCAACGAGATCGGCGAGCCGAACGTCACGACCACGACGATCGCCGAGGAAATGGAAATCAGTCCAGGCAACCTGTACTACCATTTCCGCAACAAGGACGACATCATCAACAGCATCTTCGCGCAGTTCGAGCAGCAGATCGAACGGCGGCTGCGCTTCCCTGAAGATCACCGTCCGACGATCGACGAAACCTGGTCGTACCTGCAGTACATGGCCGATTTCATGTGGACCTACCGGTTCCTGTATCGCGACCTCAACGACCTGCTCGCCCGCAACCGCACGCTCGAGACGCACTTCAAGCAGATCATCAGCCACAAGGTGCGCTTCGCGCGCGACATGTGCGAGCTGCTCGTGTCCGACGCGGAAATGGTCGCCACGCCCGCCGAGATCGAAGTCATTGCCACCAACATGGCCGTGATCTCGACCTACTGGCTGTCGTATCAGTACGTGATGCACCCGCGCAAATACAACGACCAGGACGCGATCCGCGAGGAACTGCACCAGGTCAGCATGCACGTGATCTCCGTGATGGCGCCGTACCTGCGCGGCCGTTCGCGCCAGCTGTTCGACGACCTGGTCTCGGGCAAGCTGCCGAAGCGCCAGTTCACCGACTACCTGCCGCCGCGCGACGGCTCGCCGCGCCCCGCCGACAGCCCCGTCGTCACCGGGCAGGCACCCGCCAAGGATTCCAAGCAATGAAGGCAGTCTGCGTTTACTGCGGCTCGTCGCCCGGCGTGCGGCCCGTCTATGCCGACGCCGCGCGCGCATTCGGCCGCGCGCTCGTCGATGCGGGCCTCACGCTCGTCTACGGCGGCGGCCGCGTCGGCCTGATGGGCGTGATCGCCGACGAAGTGATGGCTGCCGGCGGCCATGCGGTCGGTGTGATCCCGGAACTGCTCGTCGACAAGGAAGTCGGCCATACGGGGCTGTCGGAACTGCACGTCGTGCCCGACATGCACCACCGCAAGAAGATGATGGCCGACCTCTCCGACGCGTTCGTCGCGATGCCCGGCGGCGCCGGCACGCTCGAAGAGCTCTTCGAGGTCTACACGTGGGCGCAGCTCGGCTATCACCGCAAGCCCGTCGCGGTCTACAACATCGATTCGTTCTACGATCCGTTGATCGCGCTGCTGCGCCATACGGTCGACGAAGGCTTCATGCGTCCGGCCTATTTCGACGCGCTGTGCGTCGAATCCGAGCCCGTCGCGCTGATCGAGCGGCTGCGCCGCTACCAGCCGCCCGCCCGCGACAAGTGGGCGCCCGACGCCGCGAAGTAATCGTCACCGGAAGCCGCACGCCATGACCGCACCGTCCGATCGCAAGGCCGTCCTCATCACCGGCGCGAGCCGCGGCATCGGCCGCGCGACCGCCGTGCTCGCGGCCGAACGCGGCTGGGACGTCGGCATCAATTACGCACGCGACGCGGCAGCGGCCGAACTCACCGCGCAAGCCGTGCGCGACGCGGGCGGCCGCGCGTGCATCGTCGCGGGCGATGTCGCGAACGAGGCGGACGTCATCGCGATGTTCGACACCGTCATGGCCGCGTTCGGACGCCTCGACGCGCTCGTCAACAACGCCGGCATCGTCGCGCCGTCGATGCCGCTCGCCGACATGCCGGTCGACCGGCTGCGGCGGATGTTCGACACCAACGTGCTCGGTGCGTACCTGTGCGCCCGCGAAGCCGCGCGCCGGCTGTCCATCGACCGTGGCGGCCGCGGCGGCGCGATCGTCAACGTGTCGTCGATCGCGTCGCGGCTCGGTTCGCCGAACGAATACGTCGACTATGCGGGGTCGAAAGGCGCGGTCGACTCGTTGACGATCGGCCTGGCGAAGGAACTCGGCCCGCACGGCGTGCGCGTCAACGCGGTGCGCCCCGGCCTGATCGAGACCGATATTCACGCCAGCGGCGGCCAGCCGGGCCGGGCAGCCCGCCTCGGCGCGCAAACGCCGCTCGGCCGCGCGGGCGAAGCGCAGGAGATCGCCGAAGCGGTCGTCTGGCTGCTCGGCGACGCGGCGTCCTACACGACGGGCGCCCTGCTCGACGTCGGCGGCGGCCGGTAATCTCGCCCGCGCGGCGCGCGCGACGCGCCGCCAGCAGCGATCTGTCGTCACGACACCACAAATCTCCACAATTTCGTGACGGTTTCAGTAAACATCCGTAATAGTTCCGTGCTCTACTAGCGGGCAATCAGACAGGCGTCGTAAACGCTTGGACTTCGCCACCCTGATGTGGCCCTTATCGGTCCTGCCCAAGTCGCGGACCGCTCGACTCGACCCGAGATCTTTTCCATGCCTGGAACCGCAGCGCCCAGCCGGCGACGCACGTCTGTGCCCGCGCCGGCCCAGCTCACCCGTTCGACCGCCGACGCCGACACCGCCGCGAAGCTCGACGCCGCCGGCACGCCCGTCGTGGCGTCGACCGCCGCCCCCCGCACCGTGCGCGACCGCTCGGCCCTGCTCGGCTGGCGGGCGTGGCTGTTCGTCGTCGCGCTGGTCTGCGCGTACACGCTGCCGGGCGTGCTCGGCCACGATCCGTGGAAGCAGGACGAAACCTACACGTTCGGCATCATCCAGCACATGCTCGAGACCGGCGACTTCGTCGTGCCGACCAATGCCGGCCTGCCGTTCATGGAAAAGCCGCCGCTTTACGCATGGGTCGCGACGAGCCTCGCGTGGCTGCTGCAGCGGGTGATGCCGCTGCACGACGCGGCGCGGCTCGCGAGCGCGCTGTTCGCCGCGCTCGCATTCGGCTTCATCGCGCGCGCGGCGCGCGTCGCCAGCCGTGCGGACAGCTGGTTCGACCTGCGCGTGCTCGGCCCCGTCGTGCTCAGCGCGGGCACGCTCGTCGTCATCAAGCACGTGCACGACATGATGACGGACGTCGCGCTGTTCGCCGGCACGGCGATGGGCTTCTGCGGGCTGCTCGAACTCGTGATGCAGCACGTCGCGCGCGCACAGCAGATGCGCCACGGGCTGCCGGTCCGGCCGTCGGGCCGCTGGGCGGCGCCGATCTTCGGCGCGGGCGTCGGCATCGCGCTGATGACGAAAGGGCTGTTCGTGCCGCTCGTGTTCGCGGCCACGCTCGTCTGCACGCTGGTGCTCTACCCGGCCTGCCGCACCCGCTCGTTCGCGCGCGCGCTCGGCGTCGCTGCGCTCGCGTTCGCGCCGTTCGCGCTGATCTGGCCGACCGCACTGTTCCTGCGCTCCGAACCGCTGTTCATGACGTGGTTCTGGAACAACAACGTCGGCCGGTTCTTCGGCTTCTCCGTCCCCGAACTCGGCGCGGAAAACGACAAGCCGTTCTTCATCCTGCGCGCGTTCCTGCTCGTCGGCTTCCCGGTCGCGCCGCTCGCGATCGTCGCCCTCGCGCGCGGCGCATGGCGCGACTGGCGCACGCCGCGCATCGCGCTGCCGGTGCTGTTCGCCGGTATCGGGCTCGTGGTGCTGCAAGTGTCCGCGACGTCGCGCCAGCTCTACATCCTGCCGTTCTTCGCACCGCTCGCGCTGGTCGCCGCGCAGGCGATCGAACGCCTGCCGCGCCGGCTGCATCTCGCGTGGGACTACTTCAGCCGCGTGCTGTTCGGCACAACCGTCGCGCTCGCGTGGGCGATCTGGGCCGTGATGGCCGATCCGGCCGCGTCGCGCGCGGATCTCGCACTGCTCGGCCGCTGGCTGCCGCTCGACTGGACGATGCCGATCCAGCCCGCGCTCGTGATCGGCGCGCTCGCGCTGACCGTCGGCTGGCTGACGCTGCTGCCGAAGCTGCGCACGACGGGCCTGTGGCGCGGCGCGCTGTCGTGGGGCGCCGGCGCACTCGTCGCCTGGGGCCTCGTCTATACACTGCTGCTGCCGTGGCTCGACGTCGCGAAGAGCTATCGCTCGGTGTTCGACGACCTGAACGCGCATCTCGCGCTCGAATGGACCGACGGCGACTGCATGGCGAGCCTGCACGGGCTCGGCGAATCGGAAGCGCCGATGCTGTACTACTTCTCCGGCATCCAGCACACGCCGATCGACGACGCGAAGTCGACGCGCTGCACGTGGATGATCGTCCAGGGCGTGCGCGCCGTCGATCCGGCGCCCGGCAACGAATGGAAACTGTTCTGGACGGGTGCCCGCCCGGGCGACAACGAGGAACTGCTGCGCGTGTACGTGCGTACGCCCGAACAGCACCTGCAGTAACGCGCGACGGCGCGATGCGCCGTCATGCCTGCCTTCATCTTTCGCAACGGTAGAGCGCGCCCGTCCGGCCGGTGCGCGACCTTTGCGCGATACCCGCCTTCGAGGCACCCGCGCCAATCCGCGGGAACGCCCGGCCCCTGCGCTTTACGCCGCTGCCCGGATCGTCAGAACGACGAACCGGGCTCGCGCAGAAACGCGGTCTCCTCGTCGGTCGAGGCACGACCGAGAATCGCGTTCCGGTGCGGAAAGCGGCCGAAGCGCTCGACCACGGCCGCGTGCAGCAGCGCGAAACGGTGATAGCTCTCGCATCCGGCCTCGTCGCGAATGCCCGCGCACAGGCGCACGGCTTCGCCTTGGCTCTCGACCGATTCGTCGTGCTCGAACGGCAGGTACGCGAACGCGCGGTGATGGCCGCTCGGCAACTGCGCGTCCCAGCCGGCCGCGACGACCCGGCGTGCGAGCGCGAGCGCCTTCGGATCGGCGGCAAACGCGCGCGGCGTGCCGCGATGGATGTTGCGCGAAAACTGGTCCAGCACGACGATCAACGCCAGCGCACCCAATGGCGAGTCGGCCCAGTGATCGCAGGCGCCGTCGCACGCGGCGTCGAGCAACGCGCCGTAGCGCGTGCGCAGCACATCGTCGAACGTCGCACCGCCGTTGAACCACACCTTGCGTTCCTGCCCGAATTCGGCCGAGCCCGGCTCGCCGAACCAGAAATCCAGAATCTCCCGCGCTTGCGGATCCAGCACCGCCGCGCCGGCCTTGCCGGTGTCGATCGTCATGCAAACTCCAGTACGAGGCGCCGTGTCCGCGCGCTCTTCTTTTCCAGTTTCGCGACCCGCAGCCCGCCGATTTCGGACGTGTTGCGCACATGCGTGCCGCCGCACGGCTGCAGGTCGACATTTTCAATGCGCAACAGCCGCACGCGGCCGAGGCCCATCGGCGGCTTCACGCTCATCGTGCGCACGAGTTCTGGCCGCTCGGCCATCTCGTCGTCGGTGATCCATTCGGTCGTGACCGGATGCGCGCCGCCGACCAGCCCCGCGAGGCGCCGCTCGACGTCGTCGCGGTCGATCGCATCGGACGTCGCGAAATCGAGCCGCACGTAGTCGGCCGTCACGCTGCAGCCGTCGACCGCATACGGCAGCACCGCGCACATCAGGTGCGCGGCCGTATGCAGGCGCATGTGCCGGTAGCGGCGAGACCAGTCGATCGCCGCGACCACGCGCGTGCCGGGCGCGAGCGTCGCGACGCTCGCCGCCTGCCCCGGCGCCGGCACGTGCACCGCATCGTCGGGCGTCGCGCCTTCGAACTTCGCCTTGCGCGTATCGGCGATCGCGATCGTGCTGCCGTCGGGCAGCGTCAGCGTGCCGGTGTCGCCGGCCTGCCCGCCGCCGAGCGGATAGAACACCGTGCGGTCGAGCCGGATGCCGTCGTCGCCGACGGCCTGGACGACCGCGTCGCATTGCGTGAGGTACGCGTCTTCGCGAAACAGTGCTTGTGTCGTCATCGGGCGAGCCTCGTGTCCATGGGGGGAAACGGCCAGTGTCGCGCGACGCCGCACGTGCGCCCAGACGCAGATCGCCCGGCGCACGGGCAGCGGCGTACCGGTCGATCAACCGGGCCGGTTGCGCATCCAGTCGGCCGTGTCGTAGAACGAATGCATCAGCCGCTCGCGCAGCGGCTCGGCCAGCCCGACATCCTCCATCGCCCACGCCATGCAGCGCAGCCACTGGTCGCGCTCGACCGACGCGATCGGGAACGGCAGGTGCCGCGCGCGCAGCCGCGGATGACCGAACCGGCTGATGTAGTGGTCGGGGCCGCCGAGCCAGCCGCACAGGAACCAGAACAGCTTGTCGCGCGAGCCGTCGAGCGACGGCGGATGCAGCGCGCGAATTTCCGCGAACTCGGGCTCGAGGTCCATCAGGTCGTAGAAGCGGTCCACCATGTCGCGCACGCGGGCTTCGCCGCCCACGAGCTCGAACGCCGTCGGCTGCGACGGCGCATCGTCATTCACATCGGTCATACGGATAGTCGGAAAACGGGATCTTCGGGGCCGCCGGCGACGCTCATGCGTCGCGCAGCGACTGCAGCGCGGGGCGCCGCAACACATTATGCAGGCTCAGCCAGCCGGCCGCACCGGCGCACGCGACGCCGGCCGCGATGCCGGCCGGCACGAGCCACGGATCGACGGCGAGCTGGAAATCGAACACGCGCAACGCGAGCACCCAGCCGACCGCGATCGCGCCCGCCGATGCCAGCGCGCCGGCCAGCGTGCCGACCACGACGAATTCCGCGCGCTGCACCGCATTGACCTGTGCGCGCGACGCGCCGAGCGCACGCAGCAGCGCGGCCTCGCGCACGCGCTCGTCGCGCGAGCCGGCGAGCGCCGTGTACAGCACCAGCACGCCGGCCGCGAGCGTGAACAGGAACAGGAACTGCACCGCGCCGACCACCTGCAGCATCATCCGCTGCAATTGCGCGAGGATCGGCGCGACGTCGATCGCGGTCAGGTTCGGATAGCGCGCGATCAGCGGATCGAGCAGCGCGGCGTTCGACGCGGGCAAATGGAAGCTCGTCAGGTAGACGGCCGGGAAATCCTTCAGCACCGGCGGTGGCATCAGCACGAAGAAGTTGACGCGGAACGAGCCCCAGTCGAGCTTGCGCACGCTCGTGACCGGCGCGTCGACCGTCAGCCCCGTCACGTCGAAGCGCAGCGTGTCGCCCGGCTTCACGTTCAGCGTCTTTGCAAGGCCGGCCTCGATCGATATCTGCGGCGTGGCCGCGGTGCCGAACCAGTCGCCTTCGACGATCCGGTTGTCGGACGGCAGTTCGGTCGTATACGACAGGTTGAACTCGCGGTCGACGAGCCGGCGCGCCTCGTCGGACGGATACGCATCCGGATTCACCGGCTTGCCGTTGATCGCGACGAGGCGGCCGCGCACCATCGGCGCGGGCGCCGCATCGCGCACGCCGTGCGCGGCCAGATAGGCGGCAACGTCGTCGCGCTGGTCGGGCTGGATGTCGATCAGAAACTGGTTCGGCGCATCGGGCGGCGTCGACTGCCGCCAGCCCGCGACGAGATCGTTGCGCGTGATCGCGATCAGCAGCAGGCACATCAGGCCGAGCGCGAGCGCGGTGATCTGCAGCGCGCTGGCCGTGCCGCGCCGGTGCAGCGACGCGAGCGCATAGCGCCAGCCGACGCCGGCGGCCACGCGCGCGTTGCGTACCGCACGGGCGGCCGCGAACAGCACGAGCCGCGCGATCATCGCGAAGCCGACCAGCGCGCCGGCGAAGCCGCCCGCGACGATCAGGCCGAGCTTCAGGTTACCGGCCGCGACGATCAGCAGCCCCGCGAACAGCACGACGCCGATCGCGTACGCAGCCCATGCGGTGCGCGACGCATCGCCCCACTCGCGTCGCAGCACGCGCACCGGCGGCACGCGCGTGAGCGGCACGAGCGGCGGCAGCGCGAAGCCGAGCAGCAGCACGAGCGCGGCGCCCATGCCGATCAGCGCCGGCCACAGCGTGGGCGGCGGCAGCGCGACGTCGATCAGGCTGCCGAGCGCGGCCAGCAACGCCCAGTGACCGCCGTAGCCGAGCAGCGCGCCCGCGGCGCCCGAGACGATGCCGATCCCGGCGAATTCGAGTGCGAACAGCGCGCCGAGCGTGCGGCGGCTCACGCCGAGGCAGCGCATCGTCGCGCAGCCGTCGAGATGGCGCCGCATGTAGCGCTGCGCGGCCATCGCGATCGCGACCGCCGCGAGCAGCGCGGTCAGCAGTGCGACGAGCGTCAGGAAATGGCGCGCGCGATCCAGTGTCTGCCGCACCTGCGGCTGGCCTTCCTGCAACGACTCGAGCCCGACGCCGCGCAGTTTCCCGCCGTCGACGCGCGCGTGCGCATACGCTTCGAAACGCGCGACGGCCGCTGCGTCGCCGGCGACCAGCAGCCGGTAGGTGACGCGGCTGCCGTAGCCCGTCAGCCCGGTGGCGGCGAGGTCGTCCGCGCGCATCATCAGCCGCGGCGAAAAATTGACGAACGAAAAGCCGCGATCGAGCTCGCGGGCAATCGACGCGGCGACCTTGAACGTGCGCAACCCGACGCGCACCGTATCGCCCGCCTTCAGGTGCAGCGCGTCGAGCAGCGCGGGATCGGCCCACACGGTGCCGGGCGCGGGAATCGCCGCCGCCTTCTGCGCGGCGGCGGCGCCGGCCGGCACGATATCCACGGCGCCGCGCAGCGGATACCCGGGCGACACGGCCTTCACGGCCGCGAGGCGCGACGGTGCGGCCTCGGCCGCCTGCCCGCCCGGGGCAGACGCGATCATGCTCGGGAAAATGGCGGTCGTCGCGGTACGCAGGCCGAGCGCCCGGGCCTGCCGGTCGAACGACGGATCGACGGGACGATCGGCGCGCACGACGAAATCGGCGCCGAGCATCTGGCGGGCGTCGCGTTCGAGCCCCTGGCGCAGGCGGTCGGCGAGGAAACCGACGCTCGTCAGCGCCGCGACGGCCAGCACCAGCGCGAGGACGAGCAGCGTCAACTCGCCCGCGCGCCAGTCGCGCGCGGTCATCCGCGCGGCCTGGCGGATCAGGTCGTGCAGGCCGAAGCGACCGGCATGCGCGGGCCTGTCATGGCCGGGCTGCCCGGCCGGCGGCTGCGCCGCGGGTTGCCGCTCGTTCAATCGCGCTTGCCCCCGATCGAGTTGAGCCGCGACACCATGTGGTTCGCCATCCCGCGGAAGCCGCCCGACACGCCGCGCCACAGGCGCGGCAGCGCCCACGCCGACGCCGCGATGAACGCGGCGAGCAGCACGAGGAACGCGAGCGGGACGAAGAATGCCAGCACGAGCCCGCCGACGACGAGGCCGTCCTCGGTCGACGAGGCGACCCAGTTCGAAATCGGTTCGGGAGACAGGTTGATCAGCGCGCGCGTACCGGCCTTCGCGACGTGCGCGGCACCGGCCAGCGAGCCGCCGGCGAGCCCCGCGACCGCGAGCACGGTCGGATCGGCATGGCCGAGCGCACCGGCTGCCAGTACGGCGCCGGCGGGAATGCGGATGAAGGTATGCACGGCATCCCACAGCGAGTCGAACGCGGGGATCTTGTCGGCCAGGAATTCGGTGATGGTGAGCACGGCCGCCGCGCCGATGACCCACGGCGACATCAGGACGGCCAGCGTATCGGGCAGATGGAGCCAGCCGAACCGCGCCAGCACGCCGGCGATCAGCACCGTCAGGTACAAGCGCAGCCCGCTCGCCCACGCGAGCCCCGCGCCGAGCGAAATGGCTTCGATCATCGCCCTCTCCTTGCACTTTCCGTGCGATTTGCCGATTGATCGGATCGAGTCGGACAGGCCGGCCGCAGGGCGCGTGGCGACCGGCACCGCGTGCCGCGAGAAGCGCGACGGAATTCAGGCCCGAATGCGTTCCATTATAGACAGGCTATCCGGGGGACCGGCGCAATTCCGCAGCGCGATATCGTGGGCGGGCGCGCACTCGGACGCCGACGCCCGAATGCCCCGCGTCAGGCGGCCGACGACAGCTTGAGGCCGATCAGCCCCGCGACGATCAGCGCGGCGCTCGCGACGCGCGCGGCGGTCAGCGCCTCGCCCATCATCACGATGCCGAACACGAACGCCCCGACCGCGCCGATGCCCGTCCACACCGCATAGGCCGTGCCGAGCGGCAACTGGCGCATCGCAACCGCGAGCAGCCCGAAGCTGGCCAGCGCCGTCACGATCGTAAACACCGACGGACCGAGCTTCGTGAAGCCGTCCGACGATTTCAGGCCGGCCGCCCAGGCCACTTCCAGCATACCGGCGATCAACAACCATACCCACGCCATCTCGACGTACTCCGTATCGGATGGGGCCGTCCCCGTTGAAGCGAATGACCCGGGGTCGTCCCCGGGCGGCGCCGAGTATAACAAGTTGCTTACGGACGCATCGACTGCGGGGCAGGCCGACGGCCGATCGGGGGCGCGATCGGCCGGGCCCGGCCAGTTCGGTCAGTTCGACACGCGCTTCGGCGCGCCGCCGCCGACGCAGCGGTCGTCGCGGTACAGCGCCCATTCCTCGCACACGCGGCCATCCTTGAACACGCACATGCCGACCTGCCCGCTCGACAGGTTGCGGATCACATGGCGACCGCCGAGCTTCTCGCAGTTGACCGACGCAGGATTGGCCAGCGCCGCCTTCGCGGGCGGCTGCTGCCCGGGTGGCAGCGGCTGGGCGAACGCGCCGGGCGCGGCGAGCGCCAGCGCACAGATGACGACCAGACGGACGGACATTGCACGCTCCTCGTTTTCGTTCGCGGAACGGTCAGGATAACGGGGAATGAGCGCGCGGTGTGCGAGGCCGGCGCAGGTCACAAAACTGTCGCGCCGGCGCAACCGTGCCGGTGCGCAACGTCATGCGCCCGTCCGCCGCTGGCGCCCGCCCCGCCCCTTCACGCGGCGCCGACGAGCCGGTAGCCGACGCCCGTCTCGGTGACGATGTACTCGGGCTGCGCGGGATCGAGTTCGAGCTTCTGCCGCAGGTGCGCCATGTAGATGCGCAGGTAGTGATGGCTTTCGACGTGCGACGGCCCCCACACGTCGCGCAGCAACTGGCGGTGCGTGAGCACGCGCCCCGCGTGCCGCACGAGCGTCGCGAGCAGCCGGTATTCGAGAGGCGTCAGGTGCACGATCTCGCCGTCGCGCCACACCTGGCGCAGCGCGAGATCGACGATCACCGTGCCGAAGGTCACCTTCGGCGACTCGTTCGCGCCGCCCTGGTTGCGCCGGCGCAGCTGCGCGCGAATCCGCGCGCGCAGTTCGGACACGCCGAACGGCTTGGTCAGGTAGTCGTCGGCGCCCGCGTCGAGCGCGGCGACCTTCTCCTCTTCCTGGGTGCGGGCCGACAGCACGATCACCGGCACCTCGGACCAGCCGCGCAGTTCGCGGATCACGTCGAGGCCGTCGGTATCGGGCAGGCCGAGGTCGACGATCACGAGATCGGGCTTGCGCGTCGCCGCGTCGATCAGCCCCTGCTTGCCCGTCTCGGCCTCGAACACCGCGATGTCCTCCTCTTCGAGCGCGGCGCGCACGAAACGGCGGATCTGCTTTTCGTCCTCGATCAGGACGACGGTCAGGCTGGGTTCACTCATGGTCTGGCAATGACTCGGATGGGGACGATGCGCCCGGCACATCGGATTCGTCGTCGGGCACGGCAGGCGCGGCCGGCGGCGTCTCGATCGGCAGCGTGAACCAGAAGCGCGCGCCCGTCACGCGGCCGTCGGGCGCGGTGCGGTTGAGCGCGCCGATTTTACCGCCGTGCGCCTCGACGATCGCACGGCAGATCGCGAGGCCGAGCCCGATGCCCGGCGTCGCGGACTCCTTCTCGCCGCGCGTGAACTTGTCGAAGATACGCGTTTCCATCCCGGCCGGCAGGCCCGGGCCGTGATCGTCGACATGCACGCGCACGAACGGCAGCCCGTCGTCGGTCACGCGCTCCGCGCCGATCTCGATCGGCGTATCGGGCGGCGTGTACTTCGCCGCATTCTCGAACAGGTTGGTGAACAGGCGCTCCATCAGCACCGCGTCCATCTGCAGCAGCGGCAGGTCGGCCGGCAGCGCGACGCGCGCCGGATGACGCGCGAGCACGCGCTTGCACGCGGCGAGCGCGGCGCCGACGGTCTCCTCGAGCAGCGACCACTGGCGCTTGAGCTGCAGGCTGCCGGCCTGCAGCCGCGCCATGTCGAGCAGGTTCGTGACGATGCCCGTCATCCGCAGCGCCTCGTCGTGGATCGCGTCGACGAGTTCGCCCTCGCGCTGCGCGAACCGCTCGGCCGCCGCCGTGTCGCCGCCCTGCGCGGCCGCGCGCCCGTTCGCGAGCATCGACGAGAAGCCGACGATCGTCGTCAGCGGCGTGCGCAGGTCGTGCGAGATCGCCGACAGCAGCGAGTTGCGCAGCCGCTCGGATTCCATGTTGACGAGCGCGTCGCGCGCGATCTCCACGTAGTGCACGCGTTCGAGCGCGAGCGCGATCTGCGCGGCGAACGCGTCGAGCATCCGCTGCTGCTCCGGCACCTCGAGTTCGCGCGGCTCGCGCGACGCAACCGCGAGCACGCCGCGCGTGCGCATCGGCGCCTTCAGCGGCAGGTACAGCGCGGCCGTCGCGGGCAGCGTGTCGGTGCCGCGTCCGGCCGGCCTCTGCTGGTCGTACACCCACTGGCCGACGTCGCTGTCGAGATCGGCGCCCGTCAGCGTGACGGCCGCATCGGGCTCCTCGATCTTCTGGCGCACCTTGTCCGCGCTGTCGGGCAGCAGGAACGCGACGCGCGCACGGAACACCTCGCCCACGTGGCGGCTACCGATCTCGACGATCTGCTCGGTCGTCAGCGCCGCGCCGAGTTCGCGCGCCATCGCGTAGATCGCGCCGGTGCGGCGCTCGCGGCGCTGCGCGACGCTCGCCTGGCGCGTCAGCGTCGACGTGAGGTGACTGATCACGAGCGAGGTCAGCAGCATCCCGAAGAAGGTCAGCAGGTATTGCGTGTCGCTGACCGAGAACGACATGCGCGGCGGCACGAAGAAGTAGTCGAACGCGGCCACCGACAGGAACGACTGCAGCACGCCCGGGCCGCGACCGAGCCGCACGGCCGAGAACACGACGCCGAGCAGGTACAGCATCACGAGGTTCGTCAGGTCGAGCCGCTCGGACACGAGGCTCGCGACGACCGTGATCGCCGCGCAGATCGCGGCCGCATACACGTAGTGCCGCGGCGGCGAACGGTGCGTGCCGAACTGCGCGAACGCATCGCGCCAGTCGCGCGCCCGCGCATCGAGCGGCGCGGCGCGCGCCTCGTCGCTCGCGGACGCACGAATCAGCATCAGGTCGACATCGCCCGCGCGTTCGGCGAGCTGCTCGCCGAACGGCCGCGCGAGGCGGCGCATGAGCCCGGCCTTCGGCGAGCCGCCCGCGACGATCTTCGACACGTTGCGCACCTTCGCATAGCCGATCAGCGCGGCCACCGCGTCGGCGCCGGCGAGCGTGGCCGTTTCCGCGCCGAGTTCGGCCGCGAGCTTCAGCGCATCGAGCGTGCGCTGCCGCCGCGCATCGGGCAGCCGCTGCAGGCGCGGCGTCTCGACATAGACGGCCAGCCAGTCGGCCTTCAGGCTCGCGGCGAGCCGCGCGGCCGCGCGCACGAGCGTCGGCGCCTCGGCGCCCGGCCCGACGCACACGAGCAGCCGCTCGCGCGCCTGCCAGATCCGCTGGATCGAGCGGTCGGCGCGGTATTCGCGCATCTGCGCGTCGACGCGGTCGGCCGTGCGCCGCAGCGCGAGTTCGCGCAGCGCGATCAGGTTGCCCTTGCGGAAGAAGTTGCGCACCGCGCGCTCGGCCTGCTGCGC
This sequence comes from Burkholderia sp. BCC1972, assembly GCF_905339605.1. Taxonomy (NCBI): domain Bacteria; kingdom Pseudomonadati; phylum Pseudomonadota; class Betaproteobacteria; order Burkholderiales; family Burkholderiaceae; genus Burkholderia; species Burkholderia sp. BCC1972. The sequence continues at coordinate 69,841 of NZ_CAJPGH010000012.1, forward strand.
GAGGTAGACCTTGCCGTCGCGCATCCGCTCGAGCAGCTCCTCGGCCGGCAGGTCGACGAGCGTGACTTCGTCGGCCGCATCGAACACGCGGTCGGGCACGGTCTCCCACACGCGGATGCCGGTGATCGCGCCGACCACGTCGTTCAGGCTTTCGAGGTGCTGGACGTTGACGGTCGTGTACACGTCGATGCCCGCGTCGAGCAGCTCGTAGACGTCCTGCCAGCGCTTCAGGTGCCGCGCGCCCTGCACGTTCGAATGCGCGAGCTCGTCGACGAGGATCAATTGCGGCGCACGCGCGAGCGCGCCGTCGAGATCGAATTCGGCGAGCGTGCGGCCGCGATAGTCGATGCGCGCGAGCGGCAGCACGTCGAGGCCGTCGAGCAGCGCGGCGGTCTCGCCGCGGCCATGGGTCTCGACGATGCCGACGACGACGTCGACGCCTTCCTGCAGCCGCTGGCGCGCGGCCTGCAGCATCGCGTAGGTCTTGCCGACACCGGCCGATGCGCCGAAGAAGATCTTGAGCTGGCCGCGCCGCTGCTTTTCTTCGTCTCGCTGCAGCTTGTCGAGGAGTTGGTCTGGATCGGGACGGTTCATGCGTCAGGAAAGCGGAGCGCCCGGATGCGCGCGAGTACGAGCATTGTTGTTCCAAATCGCCGCAAAAGGCAAAGACGGCGCAAGCGCCGTCGGGAAAAGGCGCGTCCGGCGCGGATCATGCCGCACCGGACGCCGGACACCGGTCGTCGCCGGAAGCCCGGCCGCGCGCTCAGTGCGCGGCCTGCGCCGCGTCGAGCGCGAGGTTCAGCTTCAGCACGTTCACGCGCGGCTCGCCGAGCACGCCGAACTGGCGGCCCGCCGTGTTCGCGGCGACGAGCTGCGCGACCGCGTCCGGCGCCAGGTTGCGCGCCTTCGCGACGCGCTCGACCTGGTACGCGGCGGCGGCCGGCGTGATCTCCGGATCGAGGCCGCTCGCCGATGCCGTCACGAGGTCGACCGGCACGGGCTTCGACAGGTCGGTGCCGGCGTCGCGCAGCGCGGCGATGCGCCCCTTCACCTGGTCGGCGAGCGACGGGTTCAGCGGGCCGAGGTTCGAGCCGCCGGAGCCGGTCGCGTTGTACGGCATCGGCGCAGTGGCCGACAGCCGGCCCCAGAAGTACTTCGGCGCATCGAACTGCTGGCCGATCAGCGCGGAGCCGACTGCCTTGCCGTCCTTCTCGATCAGGCTGCCGTTGGCCTGCGACGGGAACACGGCCTGGCCGAACACGGTCATCACGGCCGGGTAAGCCAGGCCCGTCACGGCGGTCAGGACGACGAAGAGCACGATGAGCGGGCGAATCAACGTTTTCATGATGTTTCCTTCAAGTACGGCCGGATCAGGCCCAGCCGAGTGCGGCGAGCGTCATGTCGATCAGCTTGATGAACGGGAACGGCAGCAGCACGCCGCCGAGGCCGTAGACCAGCAGGTTGCGGCGCAGCAGCGACGCGGCGCCGAGCGGCCGGTACGTGACGCCCTTCAGCGCGAGCGGGATCAGCGCGACGATGATCAGCGCGTTGAAGATCACCGCCGACAGGATCGCGGACGCCGGCGACGTCAGGTGCATGATGTCGAGCACGCGCAGTTGCGGGTAGGTCGTCACGAACGCGGCCGGGATGATCGCGAAGTACTTCGCGATGTCGTTCGCGATCGAGAACGTCGTCAGCGAGCCGCGCGTCATCAGCATCTGCTTGCCGATCTCGACGATCTCGATCAGCTTCGTCGGATTCGAGTCGAGGTCGACCATGTTGCCGGCTTCCTTCGCGGCCTGCGTGCCGGTGTTCATCGCGACGGCCACGTCGGCCTGCGCGAGCGCCGGCGCGTCGTTGGTGCCGTCGCCCGTCATCGCGACGAGCCGGCCGGCGGCCTGGTGTTCGCGGATCGTCGCGAGCTTGGTTTCCGGCGTCGCTTCCGCGAGGAAGTCGTCGACACCGGCTTCCGCGGCGATCGCCGCGGCCGTCAGCCGGTTGTCGCCCGTCACCATCACGGTCTTGATGCCCATCTTGCGCAGTTCCGCGAAGCGCTCCTTGATGCCGCCCTTCACGATGTCCTTCAGCTCGATCACGCCGAGCACGCGCGCCGCCCCTTCGTGCAGGTCGGCCACGACGAGCGGCGTGCTGCCGCGGCGCGCCACCTCGTCGACCGCACGGCGCACTTCCTCCGGGAAGCGGCTGCCGTGCGTCTCGACGTAGCGGCGGATCGCATCGGCCGCGCCCTTGCGGATTTCGCGGCCGGGCAGGTCGACGCCGCTCATCCGCGTCTGCGCGGAAAAACCGAGGAACGTCGCATGCAGTTGCGCCATGTCGCGCTGGCGAATGTTGAAGCGCTCCTTCGCGAGCACGACGATGCTGCGGCCTTCCGGCGTTTCGTCGGCGAGCGACGACAATTGCGCGGCATCGGCCAGCGCTTCCTCGGTCACGCCCGGCGCCGGCACGAACGTCGACGCCTGGCGGTTGCCGAGCGTGATCGTGCCGGTCTTGTCGAGCAGCAGCACGTCGACGTCGCCAGCCGCTTCCACCGCGCGGCCCGACGTCGCGATCACGTTCGCCTGCATCATCCGGCTCATGCCGGCCACGCCGATCGCGGACAGCAGGCCGCCGATCGTCGTCGGGATCAGGCACACGAGCAGCGCGACGAGCGCGGTGATCGTCACCACGTGGCCGGCCTTCATCGCCTCGACCGAGAACATCGAGAACGGCAGCAGCGTGGCAGTGGCCAGCAGCATCACGATCGTCAGCGCGACCAGCAGGATCGTCAGCGCGATCTCGTTCGGCGTCTTCTTGCGCTTCGCGCCCTCGACCATCGCGATCATCCGGTCGAGGAATGCCTCGCCGGGGTTCGCGGTGACCTTGACGACGATCCAGTCCGACAGCACGCGCGTGCCGCCCGTCACCGACGAGAAGTCGCCGCCCGACTCGCGGATCACCGGCGCGGATTCACCGGTGATCGCCGATTCGTCGACCGACGCGACGCCGTCGACGACCTCGCCGTCGGCCGGGATCACATCGCCGGTCTCGACCAGCACGACGTCGCCTTTACGCAGGTCGGACGCGGTCGTGATGCGGATCGGCGACTTCGGATGCGGCTCGTTGAGCTTCTTCGCCATCACGTCCTTCTTCGCGCTGCGCAGCGAGGCCGCCTGCGCCTTCGAACGCCCTTCGGCGAGCGCCTCGGCGAAGTTCGCGAACAGCACGGTGAACCACAGCCACAGCGCGATCGCGAGGATGAAGCCCGCGGGCGCCTCGGCCTGGCCGGCGAGCGCCGCGATCCACAGGATCGTGGTCAGGATGCTGCCGACGTACACGCAGAACATCACCGGGTTGCGGAACTGCGTGCGCGGCGTGAGTTTCTTGAACGAGTCCACGATCGCGGGGCGCAGCAGCGCCGGATCGAACATGGACCGTGTTGCGGAATGTTGAGTCATTGCGATCTCTTCAAGCTCTTCAGTCTTTTCAATGTGTCGCCATGCGGGCGCGCATCACGCGCCCAGCCACATCATCAGGTGCTCGACGCCCGGGCCGAGCGCAAGCGCCGGCACGTAGGTCAGCGCGCCCACCAGCAGCACGGTGCCGAGCAGCAGCACGACGAACAGCGGACCATGCGTCGGCAGCGTGCCGCTCGTCACCGCAATGCGCTTCTTCGCGGCGAGCGAACCGGCGATCGCCAGCACCGGCACGATCGTGCCGAAGCGGCCGAACCACATCGCGATCGCGGTCGTCCAGTTGTAGAACGGCGTGCCGACCGTCAGGCCCGCGAACGCGCTGCCGTTGTTGTTCGCGGCCGAGCTGAACGCGTAGAGGATTTCCGAGAAGCCGTGCGGGCCGGGGTTCGCGATGCCGGCCTTGCCCGCATCGGCGAGCACGGCAATCGACGTGCCGACCAGCACGAGCAGCGGCGTGAGCAGCACGACGATCGACACCATCTTCATCTCGTACGCTTCGATCTTCTTGCCGACGTATTCCGGCGTGCGGCCGATCATCAGGCCGGCGACGAACACCGCGAGCAGCGCGAACACGAGCATCCCGTAGAGGCCCGAGCCGACCCCGCCGAACACCACTTCGCCGAGCTGCATCAGCAGCATCGGCACGAGGCCGCCGAGCGGCGTCAGCGAATCGTGCATCGTGTCGACCGCGCCGCACGATGCAGCCGTGGTCGCGACCGTGAAGATGCCGGTCTGCGCGATGCCGAAGCGCGTTTCCTTGCCTTCCATGTTGCCGCCCGGCTGCAGCGCGTTCGCCGACTGGTCGACGTGCAGCGCGGCGAGCGTCGGGTTGCCGCCCTGCTCCGCATTCACCTCGACGCCGATCGCGATCACGAATGCGACCGTCATCGCCGCGAGCACCGCGATACCCTGCCGGCGGTCGCCGATCATGCGGCCGAACACGAGGCACAGCGCGGCCGGGATGATCAGGATCGCGAAGATCTGGATGAAATTCGCAAACGGTGTCGGGTTCTCGTACGGATGCGCGGAGTTCGCGTTGAAGAACCCGCCACCGTTGGTGCCGAGCATCTTGATCGCTTCCTGCGACGCCACCGGGCCCATCGCGAGCGTCTGCTTCGTGAGCGGGGTCGGCACCGTGACCGCGTTACCCTTGTCGTCCTTCACCGGGTTGCCCTGCGCGTCGAGCTTCGGCGCCGCATAGGTGCTCGCCTGCAGCACCGGCACGTCCTGGTAGGCCTTCATGTTCTGGATCACGCCCTGGCTCATCAGCAGCGCGGCGATCACGACCGACATCGGCACGAGCACGTACATCGTCACGCGTGTCAGGTCGACCCAGAAGTTGCCGATCGTCTGCGCGGTGTGGCGTGCGAAGCCACGGATCAGCGCGATCACGACGACGATGCCGGTCGCCGCCGACAGGAAGTTCTGCACGGTCAGGCCGAGCATCTGCGTCAGGTAGCTGACGGTCTGCTCGGGCGTGTAGTCCTGCCAGTTCGTGTTGGTGACGAAGCTGACAGCCGTGTTGAACGCGCCGTCGACCGTCATCGCGCCGAATTGCTGCGGGTTGCCGGGCAGGACGCCCTGCAGGCGCAGCAGGCCGTAGAGGAACAGCGCCCCGAGCGCGTTGAACGCGATCGTCGCGACCGCGTACTGCTTCCAGTTCATCTCGCTGCCGGCGTCGACGCCGGCGATGCGGTACAGCGCGCGTTCGAGCGGCCCGAACACGCGCACGACGCGCGAGCTGCCGTCCATCACCGCCGACAGGTAGCGCGCGACCGGCACGGCCGCCGCGAGCAGCACGACGATGAAGAGCAGCGTTTGAAAGAGATTGTTCGCGTTCATTCGATGTCCTCCGCGCGCAGCAGCGCAAAGACGAGATACGCGAACAGCAGGGCCGTCGAGGCGCCCGCCAGCCAAAGCATCCAGGTCATGCCCGCCCCCCGCGACCGTATTGCACGAGCTTGTCGCAACCGGCAACCAAGCCGAGGATCAGCGCGGTGAAGAGCACCAGAGCGCCGATGAAAACCCCATCCATTTTGTGTTCTCCGTCGTCGAAATCAGACGACTAGAACATTATGGGAACGCACGTAAAGGACGGGTCAAAGGTGTCGGGGCGGATATAAAAAACGTGTAAACACGCGGACGGGGCAAACCGGGAGGCGGGACGGACGGCGCCGCAGCGCCGCCCGCATGGGCGCGTGCCGGCATGACGCCGGCACGGGGGGGAAGGCTCAGGGAACGAGGATCGTCGAGCCGGTGGTCTTGCGCGCTTCGAGATCGGCATGCGCCCGACCGACTTCCGCGAGCGGATAGCGCTGGTTGATGCTGGTCTTCACCTTGCCCGACAGGATCACGTCGAACAGCTCGGCGGCCCCGGCTTCGAGATCGGCGCGCTTCGCGATGTACGAGAACAGCGTCGGCCGCGTGAAGAACAGCGAGCCGCGCGACGAGAACTCCTTCGAGTCGATCGGCGGCAGCGGGCCCGACGCGCTGCCGAAGCTGACGAAGTAGCCGAGCGGCGCGAGGCAGTCGAGCGAGCCGAGGTAGGTGTCCTTGCCGATCGAATCGTAGACGACCGGCACGCCCGCGCCGTTCGTGATCTCCTTCACGCGCTGCGTGAAGTTCTCGCGCGTGTAGACGATCGGGTGATCGCAGCCGTGCGCCTTCGCGAGTTCGGCCTTTTCGTCGGAGCCGACCGTCCCGATCACGGTCGCGCCGAGCGCCTTCGCCCACTGGCACACGAGCAGGCCGACGCCGCCGGCCGCCGCGTGGATCAGGATCGTGTCGCCGGCCTTCACCGGGTAGGTGCGGCGCAGCAGGTAGTGCGCGGTCAGGCCCTGCAGCATCACCGATGCCGCATCGTCGTAGCTGATGCCGTCGGGCAGCTTCACGAGCCGCTCGGCCGGCATCACGCGCTCCTGCGCATACGCGCCGGGCGGCTGCCCGACATACGCGACGCGGTCGCCCACCTTGAGCGCGGTCACGCCGTCGCCGACGGCCGTCACCTCGCCCGCCGCCTCCATCCCGAGGCCGCCGGGCAGCGGTTGCGGATAAAGGCCGGTGCGGAAATACACGTCGATGTAGTTGAGCCCGACCGCGTGCTGCCGGATGCGGACTTCGCCCGCCTTCGGCTCGCCGACCTCGACATCGACCCACTTCATCACGTCCGGGCCGCCCGGCTGGTCGTATCGGATTGCTTTCGGCATCGTTTCGCTCCTCGTCTGTCAATCGGTCAGAAAAATCGGGGTCGCCGATGCGCGGGCCGGCCGATTCATGCAGGAACCGGGCGGCAGGTGCGCGTCGCGACGCACGATTCTCGCGCGTCGCCACCGTCCGTGCATGGCCCTGCCGCGAGCAGGGGCAATCGGCCGCGGTGCGTGACCAGCTAGCAAACGTCCTGCATGTTGCGCGCCAGGTCGTCGAGCAGCATGCGCGCGGTGGCGACGTTGGTCGCAACCGGCACGTCGTGCACGTCGCACGCGCGCACGAGCGCGGTGATGTCGGGGTCGTGCGGCTGCGCGGTCATCGGGTCGCGCAGGAACACGACGATGTCGACGCGGCCCTCGGCCAGTTCCGCGCCGATCTGCAGATCGCCGCCGAGCGGGCCCGACAGCTTGCGCTCGACCTCCAGCCCGTGCGCGGCCGCGATGCGGCCGCCCGTCGTGCCCGTGCCGACCAGCCGGCATTGCGCGAGCGTCGCGCGATACTCGCCCGCGAGCGCGACGATCTCGTCCTTCTTCGCGTCGTGCGCAATCAATGCGATGCGGGGTTTGCTCATCTCCAGTTCCTTCGTCGTTCGGTTGTCGTCGTGATCATGAATCGCAAGGCGCGGTCAGAACGTCCCCGGATACGCGCCGCCGTCGAGCAGCCAGTTCTGCCCGGTGATGTAGCCGGCATGCACGCTGCACAGGAACGCGCAGGCGGCGCCGAATTCGGCGCGCGTGCCGAGGCGGCCGGCCGGAATGTCGTGCGCGCGCCGCGCGCGCATTTCGTCGACCGTCACGCCCTGCGCCTTCGCCGATGCGGCGAGCGTCGTCGCGATCCGGTCGGTGTCGAACAGCCCCGGCAGCAGGTTGTTGATCGTCACGCCCTGCCCTGCGACCTTGCGCGACAGCCCGGCGACGAAACCGGTCAGCCCCGAGCGCGCGCCGTTCGACAGCGCGAGTACGTCGATCGGCGCCTTCACGGCCGAACTCGTGATGTTGACGATCCGGCCGAAGCGGCGCGCGATCATCCCGTCGACGGTCGCGCGGATCAGCTCGATCGGCGTCAGCATGTTCGCCTCGAGCGCGCGGATCCAGTCGTCGTGCGAGAAGTCGCGGAAGTCGCCGGGCGGCGGGCCGCCGGCATTGTTCACGAGAATGTCCGGCTGCGGGCATGCGGCGAGCGCGGCCGAGCGGCCTTCCGGCGTCGTGATGTCGCAGGCGACTGCCGTGATCGACACATTCGACGCCGCGCGGATCTCCTCCGCGGTTTCCTCCAGCGTGTCGCGCGTGCGCGCGACGATCACGAGGTTCACGCCCTCGGCGGCCAGCGCTTCCGCGCAGCCGCGACCGAGACCCTTGCTGGCCGCGCATACGAGCGCGGTCTTTCCTTCGATACCGAGATCCATCGTCGACTCCCTGGTGGCGACGCGCGCCGGGACGTCCCCGCCGCGCCGGTGGACGGCGAACGGGCGGGCGCGGCGCGCGGATTGTCGTGAGACGTCGATAATATCCGGATCATGCGGCGCGCCTTGGTAAAATTGCGGCCATAAGCGGCAGCCGGCTTGCGCCCGCCGCCGCCCCGATCCCCTTTTGCCGCCAGCGCGCCCCCGTCATGAAACAGGACAGCCGTTTCCCGAATCTCTTCATCACCGATCACCCGCTGATCCAGCACAAGCTCACGCACATGCGCGACAAGGACACGTCCACGCGCACGTTCCGCGAGCTGCTGCGCGAAATCACGCTGCTGATGGGCTACGAGATCACCCGCAACCTGCCAATCACGACCAAGCGGGTCGAAACCCCGCTGGTGGCGGTCGACGCGCCCGTGATCGCGGGCAAGAAGCTCGCGATCGTGCCCGTGCTGCGCGCGGGCATCGGGATGTCGGACGGCCTGCTCGACCTGGTGCCGTCCGCGCGCGTCGGCCATATCGGCGTATATCGTGCCGAAGACCACCGCCCGGTCGAATACCTGGTGCGCCTGCCCGACCTGGAAGACCGCATCTTCATCCTGTGCGACCCGATGGTCGCGACCGGCTATTCGGCCGTGCACGCGGTCGACGTGCTCAAGCGCCGCAACGTGCCGGCCGCGAACATCATGTTCGTCGCGCTGGTCGCCGCGCCCGAGGGCGTCCAGGTGTTTCAGGACGCACACCCCGACGTGAAGCTGTTCGTCGCATCGCTCGATTCGCACCTGAACGAGCACGCGTACATCGTGCCCGGCCTCGGCGACGCGGGCGACCGCCTGTTCGGCACCAAGAACTGAGCGCCGGCGCGGCCGCGCGGCGCGCGGCCCGGTCCGCGGCGGCCTGGCCGGCCGTTCGGCCAGGCGCGGCGGCCCCGAACCGGCGGTCGCCGCGTGATAAAATCACGATCCACTCGATACGCGCGGCCCCGCGGCTTCATGCCCGCCGACACGGCCGCCGACTCAACGACACATTGAAACAATCGCCCGCGCAGCGCGCCCGGGCACGGAGAAAGGTATGGCTGGTCATTCGAAATGGGCCAACATCAAGCATAAGAAGGCAGCGGCCGACGCGAAGCGCGGCAAGATCTGGACCCGCCTGATCAAGGAAATCCAGGTCGCGGCGCGCCTCGGCGGCGGCGACGTCAACTCGAACCCGCGCCTGCGTCTCGCGGTCGACAAGGCAGCCGACGCGAACATGCCGAAGGACAACGTCAAGCGCGCGATCGATCGCGGCGTCGGCGGCGCGGACGGCGCGAACTACGAAGAAATCCGTTACGAAGGCTACGGCATCAGCGGCGCGGCGATCATCGTCGACACGCTGACCGACAACCGCACGCGTACGGTCGCGGAAGTTCGCCACGCATTCTCGAAATTCGGCGGCAACATGGGCACCGACGGCTCGGTCGCGTTCATGTTCGATCACGTCGGCCAGTTCCTGTTCGCGCCCGGCACGTCGGAAGACGCGCTGATGGAAGCCGCGCTCGAAGCCGGCGCGAACGACGTGAACACGAACGACGACGGCTCGATCGAAGTGCTGTGCGACTGGCAGGAATTCTCGAAGGTGAAGGACGCGCTCGAAGCCGGCGGCTTCAAGGCCGAACTCGCCGAAGTGACGATGAAGCCGCAGAACGAAGTCGAGTTCACCGGTGACGATGCGGCGAAGATGCAGAAGCTCCTGGACGCGCTCGAGAACCTCGACGACGTGCAGGACGTGTATACGAACGCCGTCATCATCGAGGAATGAGATGCCGGCCGTCGCGCGCAGCGTTGCGACGGCGGCCCGACCGATTTCGCGGCCGGCGCGCCTGAGCGTGCCGGCCGCCCTGTTTTCTAGTCTGCGGGGAATCCCATGAAACTACTCGTCGTCGGTTCCGGCGGCCGCGAACATGCGCTGGCGTGGAAGCTCGCGCAATCGCCGCGCGTCCAGATGGTCTACGTCGCGCCCGGCAATGGCGGCACGGCGCAGGACGAGCGTCTGAAGAACGTCGATATCACGTCGCTCGACGCACTCGCCGATTTCGCGGAAAGCGAAGGCGTCGCGTTCACGCTCGTCGGGCCGGAAGCACCGCTCGCGGCCGGCATCGTCAACCTGTTCCGCGCACGCGGCCTGAAGGTCTTCGGCCCGACCCGCGAAGCCGCGCAGCTCGAAAGCTCGAAGGATTTCGCGAAGGCGTTCATGAAGCGCCACAACATTCCGACGGCCGACTACGAAACCTTCGCCGATGCGACGGCCGCCCACGCGTACATCGACGCGAAGGGTGCGCCGATCGTCGTGAAGGCCGACGGCCTCGCGGCCGGCAAGGGTGTCGTCGTCGCGATGACGCTGGAAGAAGCGCATGCAGCGGTCGACATGATGCTGTCGGGCAACAAGCTCGGCGATGCCGGCGCGCGCGTCGTGATCGAGGAATTCCTCGACGGCGAGGAAGCGAGCTTCATCGTGATGGTCGACGGCAAGCACGCACTGGCACTGGCTTCGAGCCAGGACCACAAGCGCCTGCTCGACGAAGACCGCGGCCCGAACACCGGCGGCATGGGCGCGTATTCGCCCGCGCCGATCGTCACGCCGCAGATGCACGCACGCGTGATGCGCGAGATCATCATGCCGACCGTGCGCGGCATGGAGAAGGACGGCATCCGCTTCACGGGCTTCCTGTACGCGGGCCTGATGATCGACAAGGACGGCAATCCGCGCACGCTCGAGTTCAACTGCCGGATGGGCGACCCGGAAACGCAGCCGATCATGGCGCGCCTGAAGAGCGATTTCTCGAAGGTCGTCGAGCAGGCGATCGCGGGCACGCTCGACACCGTCGAGCTCGACTGGGACCGCCGCACCGCGCTCGGCGTCGTGCTGGCCGCGCACGGCTATCCGGACGCGCCGCGCAAGGGCGACCGCATCAACGGGATCCCGGCCGAGACCGAACAGGCCGTGACGTTCCATGCGGGCACGACGCTCGGCGAAGGCGACAAGCTCGTAACGTCGGGCGGCCGCGTGCTGTGCGTGGTCGGCCTGGCCGATTCGGTGCGCGAAGCGCAGCAGCATGCGTACGACACGATCAACCAGATCAATTTCGAGGGCATGCAGTACCGCCGCGACATCGGCTTCCGCGCGCTCAACCGCAAGAGCGTGTGACGTCGCCGTCGCCGCCCCGTCCTCGCGCGGCGGCGGCTCCTCTGCCGGGGTTCGATAGAATGCCCGGCAGATGCCTTTTTTACGGCCCCCGCTTCGGGCGGGGGCACCCAGTCCAGACATGACCGATTCGACCTACGACGTGGCGCGCGTGCGCACGTACCTCCAGGGCCTGCAGACACGCATCGCCGACGCGCTCGGCGCGCTCGACGGCACGCCGCTCGCCACCGACACGTGGCAGCGCGGGCCGGACGAACGCCTGCGCGGCGGCGGCTGCACGCGGATTCTCGAAGGCGGCCGCGTGTTCGAGCGCGCGGGGATCGGCTTTTCCGACGTCGCGGGCGACGCGCTGCCGCCGTCGGCGAGCGCGGCGCGCCCGCAGCTCGCGGGCCGCGGGTTCGAGGCGCTCGGCGTGTCGCTCGTGCTGCATCCGCGCAATCCGTACTGCCCGACCGTCCACATGAACGTGCGGATGCTGATCGCGACGAAGCCCGGCGAGGAGCCCGTGTTCTGGTTCGGCGGCGGCATGGATCTGACACCGGTTTACGGTTTCGAGGACGACGCGCGTCATTTCCACCAGACCTGCAAGGATGCGCTCGACCCGTTCGGTGCCGAGCTCTACCCGCGCTTCAAGCAGTGGTGCGACGAATATTTCTTCCTGAAGCACCGCAACGAGATGCGCGGCATCGGCGGGATCTTCTTCGACGATTTCTCCGAGCCCGGATTCGAACGCTCGTTTGACCTGATGCAAAGCGTCGGCGATGCGTTCCTGCAGGCTTACCTGCCGATCGTCGAGCGCCGTGCCGAGCTGCCGTACGGCGAGCGCGAGCGCGACTTCCAGGCGTATCGTCGCGGCCGCTACGTCGAATTCAACCTCGTGTTCGACCGCGGCACGCTGTTCGGCCTGCAAAGCGGCGGCCGCACCGAGTCGATCCTGATGTCGATGCCGCCGGTCGCGAACTGGCGCTACAACTGGCAGCCCGAGCCGGGCACGCCCGAAGCGCGCCTGTACAGCGACTTCATCGTGCCGCGCGACTGGGTCTGAGCCCGCGCGCCCCGCTGCCCCAAGGAAAGGACGCCGTTTCTGGACACCACCGCCCGCCCCGCCCCGCTGCCGCGTCGTATCGGCTTGCTGGGCGGTACTTTCGACCCGATCCACGACGGCCATCTCGCGCTCGCGCGCCGGTTCGCCGAGTTGCTCGGCCTGACCGAACTCGTGCTGCTGCCCGCCGGGCAGCCGTACCAGAAGCGCGATGTGTCGGCCGCCGAGCACCGGCTCGCGATGACGCGTGCGGCCGCCGGGTCGCTGTCCGTGCCGGGCGTGACCGTGACCGTCGCCACCGACGAGATCGAGCACGCCGGCCCGACCTACACGGTCGAGACGCTCGCGCGCTGGCGCGAGCGGATCGGCCCGGACGCGTCGCTGTCGCTGCTGATCGGCGCCGACCAGCTCGTGCGGCTCGACACGTGGCGCGACTGGCGCAAGCTGTTCGACTACGCGCACATCTGCGTGTCGACGCGCCCGGGTTTCGACCTGGGCACGGCGCCGCCGGACGTTACGCGGGAAATCGCCGCGCGGCAGGCCGGCGCCGACGTGCTGAAGGCCACGCCGGCCGGCCACCTGCTGATCGATACGACCCTTTCGTTCGACATTGCCGCGACCGACATCCGCGCCCACCTGCGCGAATGCATCGCGCGCCATGCGCAAATGCCCGATGCGTCGGCCGAGCATGTGCCGGCCGCCGTATGGGCCTATATTCTTCAACATCGCCTCTACCATTCCTGAATCCATGGATATTCGCAAACTGCAGCGCGTGATCGTCGACGCCCTCGAAGACGTCAAGGCGCAAGACATCAAGGTGTTCAACACCAGCCACCTGACCGAACTGTTCGACCGCGTGGTCGTCGCATCGGGCACCTCCAACCGCCAGACCAAGGCTCTCGCGTCGAGCGTGCGCGACAAGGTCAAGGAAGCCGGCGGCGACATCGTCAGCTCCGAAGGGGAAGACACCGGCGAATGGGTGCTGGTCGATTGCGGCGACGCGGTCGTGCACATCCTCCAGCCGGCCCTGCGCCAGTACTACAACCTCGAGGAAATCTGGGGCGACAAGCCGGTGCGGATGAAGCTCGGCGGCGGCAAGGGCCCGAACGGCTTTGCCACGGCCAGCGAAGACGAGGAAGACGAAGAGGAAGCCGCGCCCGCCCGTCCGGCGCGCAAGACGGCCGCCCGCCGCCGTTAAGCCGTCACGCGTCTTCCGATGAAGCTTTTCATCCTCGCGGTCGGCCACAAGATGCCGGGCTGGATCGCATCCGGCTTCGACGAATACACGAAGCGGATGCCGCCCGAGCTGCGCATCGAGTTGCGCGAGATCAAGCCCGAACTGCGTTCGGGCGGCCGCAGCGCCGAAAGCGTGATGGCGGCCGAGCGGCAGAAGATCGAGGCGGCGCTGCCGAAGGGCGCGCGCCTCGTCGCGCTCGACGAGCGCGGCCGCGACTGGACCACGATGCAGCTCGCGCAGGCACTGCCCGGCTGGCAGCAGGACGGCCGCGACGTCGCGTTCGTGATCGGCGGCGCCGACGGGCTCGATCCGGAACTGAAAGCGCGTGCCGACGTGCTGCTGCGCATCTCGAGCATGACGCTGCCGCACGGGATGGTGCGCGTGCTGCTCGCCGAACAGCTTTACCGGGCGTGGAGCATCACGCAGAATCACCCCTACCACCGCGCATGACGTGTCGTCCTCGAGACGCGCGCCGCGCGCGCTCAACGAGATAACGACACCATGCCGTCCAGCACGTCCCCCGCGCTTTTCCCGATCCTTTACCTCGCTTCGCAAAGCCCGCGCCGCCAGGAGCTGCTGCAGCAGATCGGCGTACGCTTCGAACTGCTGCTGCCGCGCCCCGACGAAGACGCCGAAGCGCTCGAAGCCGAAGTGCCCGGCGAAGCCGCCGAGGCCTACGTGCGGCGCGTGACCGTCGCGAAGGCCGAAGCCGCGCGTGCGCGCCTCGTCGCGAGCGGCAAGCCGGCCGCGCCGGTGCTGGTCGCCGATACGACCGTGACGATCGACGGCGCGATCCTCGGCAAGCCGGCCGACGCGGACGACGCGCTCGCGATGCTCACGCGCCTCGCGGGCCGCGAACACGCGGTGCTGACCGCCGTCGCCGTGATCGATGCCGGCGGAGAACTGCTGCCGCCCGCGCTGTCGCGCTCGTCGGTGCGCTTCGCGCCCGCGTCGCGCGACGCCTACGCGCGCTACGTCGAAACCGGCGAGCCGTTCGGCAAGGCCGGCGCGTACGCGATCCAGGGCCGCGCGGCAGAATTCATCGAGCGAATCGACGGTTCCCATTCAGGTATCATGGGTCTGCCCCTTTTTGAGACTGCCGCGTTGCTGCGCACCGCACGCGTCGCCTTCTGAACCGCACATGAACGAAGAAATCCTGATCAACCTCACGCCGCAGGAAACGCGGGTCGCACTCGTCCAGCAAGGCGCGGTGCAGGAGCTTCACGTCGAGCGCACGCTGTCGCGCGGGCGGGTCGGCAACATCTATCTCGGCAAGGTCGTGCGCGTGCTGCCCGGCATGCAGTCGGCGTTCATCGACATCGGCCTCGAGCGTGCGGCCTTCCTGCACGTCGCCGACATCTGGCATCCGCGCCTCGCGGGCGAGCCGCAGTCGGGCGCGCCGCACCAGCCGATCGAGAAGATCGTGTTCGAGGGCCAGACGCTGATGGTCCAGGTGATCAAGGATCCGATCGGCACGAAGGGCGCGCGGCTGTCGACGCAAGTCAGTATCGCGGGCCGCACGCTCGTCTACCTGCCGCAGGAACCGCATATCGGCATCTCGCAGAAGATCGAGAGCGAGGCCGAACGCGAGGCCGTGCGCGCGCGCCTGACGGCCGTGATCCCGCCGGACGAGAAAGGCGGCTACATCGTGCGCACGATCGCCGAGGATGCAACCTCCGACGAACTGGCCGGCGACGTCACGTACCTGCGCAAGACCTGGGCGACGATCGTCGCCCAGGCGCAGCGGCTGCCGGCGACGAGCCTGCTGTACCAGGATCTCGATCTTGCGCAGCGCGTGCTGCGCGATTTCGCGAACGACGACACGACGCGCATCCAGGTCGATTCGCGCGAGACGTACCAGCGCCTGTCGGAATTCGCGGGCGAGTTCACGCCGGCCGTGAGCCCGAAGCTGCACCACTACACCGGCGAGCGGCCGTTGTTCGACCTGTACAACATCGAGACGGAGATCCAGCGCGCGCTGTCGCGCCGCGTCGACCTGAAGTCGGGCGGCTACCTGATGATCGACCAGACCGAGGCGATGACGACGATCGACGTGAACACGGGCGGCTACGTCGGCGCGCGCAACTTCGACGACACGATCTTCAAGACCAACCTCGAGGCCGCGCATACGATCGCGCGCCAGCTGCGGCTGCGCAACCTCGGCGGGATCATCATCATCGACTTCATCGACATGGAGAACGCCGAGCATCGCGACGCGGTGCTGTCCGAGCTGAAGAAGGCGCTGTCGCGCGACCGCACGCGCGTGACGGTCAACGGCTTCTCGCAGCTGGGGCTCGTCGAGATGACGCGCAAGCGCACGCGCGAATCGCTCGCGCACGTGCTGTGCGAGCCGTGCCCGACCTGCCAGGGCAAGGGCCAGGTGAAGACGTCGCGCACCGTGTGCTACGACATCCTGCGCGAGATCCTGCGCGAGTCGCGGCAGTTCAATCCGCGCGAATTCCGCGTGATCGCCGCGCAGCAGGTGATCGACCTGTTCCTCGACGAAGAGTCGCAACATCTCGCGATGCTGATCGACTTCATCGGCAAGCCGGTGTCGCTGCAGGTCGAGTCGAACCTGAGCCAGGAGCAGTACGATATCGTGCTGATGTAACGCTGCGCTCTGCTGCGGTTGCGCGATTCCTGCCCGGCATGGGAGGGAATTCGCGCAACCTGCATGCAATGGCGAACGGCTATTCCGCGCGGCCCCCTTCCCGTGCGAAACGCTCGATCGCTTCGGTATCCCATCGGCCGAGACGCATCGCTTCTTCCAGCATGCCGAGTGTAAGCGGTACACGCGGCGGCTTACGGTAACGCTCCGAAAACAGCGCGAGAAACGTCGTCACCATGTCCTGGCCCTCAGGGCCGAAGTAGCGGTCGTAAGGGAACTCAGTGACATACACACCGAACGTTTCTGCCCACTTGTCGATGAACTCGACTGCGTCGACTCCCGTCACGCCCAGATCCTCTTCGAGGCGTGAGAATGGTTCGATCCTCAGCTGACCGCCGAACAACGGTCGACCCAGCTCTTCACGTGTAAATATGGCCAGCTTTTCCCACATATCGGTCGGCACGATCAGAACACCCTGTCTTCTGGTTTGGCGACGGCGTCGTACCGGCGCACCGTGTTGACTGCGATCCAGAAAAGCAACTCCCCCGGCGTGAGATCCTCACGCCCCTCGTACGAATAGCGATTGTCCGACATACGGCCCTCGTTGTTGTTCGAATGACCGCAGACCTTAGCAAAGCGGAACACGCTCGCCATCCCTGTATCATTCGGTCAGGCGTGCAATAGGCCGCTTGACCAGGCCACACGGCGAAAGGCGCATCGCGCAATTGTTTAAGAACAGTTTCGAAAACGGTCCTGCGATACACCCGCTTTCGCCGCCAGCCTCGCCCATGCCGCATGTCGACTGGGCGCCCGCGCCATCCGCCGCGCTATCCTTTCTCACCTCTCATTCACTCATCACACACCATGAGCCAAGGCCACAACCGCCGCCAGCGCAAGAAACTCCACATCGGCGAATTCCAGGAACTCGCGTTCAACGCCACCGCGCATTACCGCAACGAAATGACCGACCTCGCGCGCGGCGAGCTGATCGACGCGTTCATCGACTTCGTCGAAGCGAACGGGCTGATGACCGTCGCGTCCGCGGACGAAGGCATCGGCGCGTATGTGATCTCCGGCGCGCCGCGCGGCACGACGACCGACGCCGATCGCGAACTCGTGCGCGGATGGCTCGCCGCCCGCCCGGAACTGACGGACGTCAAGGTCAGCGAGTTCACCGACGCGTGGTATCCGGACGCCTGATTTCCCCCCCCTTCACCCTGCTTCACGCAGCGCTCGCGCCTGCCCGCCATGACGGCGGGCCAGGCCGGTGCGGCACCACTCCCGCCTTCGCCCCCCGCCTCTCCGGCACCGATTCACACGATTCGCATCGCGTCGACCGTGATTACCCCGATTTCCGCATTGAATCGGACGCTTACTTCAATTTAACGATCATTAAAAGACGCCTCGCATCGGCGGACCTACTCTGATTGCCAGGAATCCGGTGTTTTCCGGCGCGATCGGCAAGCAATACGAAAGAATGTGAATCGCTCGCCCGACAGGCGCTCCGGATTCCGGTACGGGCGAAATGCGACACGGCGACGGGCAATCAGGGAGACAACCGACAACGCGCCAGCCGCTTCCCGTTCGCAGCGACGACACGTCGGCGCACGCGACGGCCGCCTGACCCATTCCATCAAGCGAGACAAGACGAGGACGACATGACGACGCCGACCATCCATCAAGCAGGACTCCGAATGATCATGATCGCGGCGGGCGCCGCGGCGCTGATGTCGCTGTCCGCCTGCGGCGGCTCCGGCTCGCTGAGCCAGGGCACCGGCGGCAGCGGCTCGGGTTCGGGCGACACGACCGCGACGACCGGCGGCACGGGCGCCGGCAACGGAAGCGGCAGCGGCAGCACGTCGGGCAGCAGCTCGACCGCGGGCGGCACGGGGAGCGGCACTGGCAGCACGTCCGGCACCAGCAAGTCGGCCAATGCGCTCGGCCAGACGATCGATGCGTCGAGCAACGTCGTGACGGCCGCGGGCGGCACCGTATCGGGCGTCGGCACGGTGATCGCGGGCCAGTCGCTGCCCGGCACGAACGCGGCGACCACGCAAGGGCTCGGCACCGTCGTGCAGGATGCCGGCGCGGCCGTCACGACGCTCGGCACCGGCATCGGATCGGGGCTCGGCCAGCTCGGCGCATCGTCGAATCCTGTCGGCACGACGGTCGCGAGCACGGGCGGCGTGGTCACGAATCTCGGCAACGCGGTCGCGGCGACTGGCGGTGTCGTGTCGAGCCTCGGCGCCAGCGGCTCGGCACTGGCCCCGCTCGCCCCCATCACGTCGCCCGTCGGCGGCGCGATCACGACGCTCGGCAATACGATCGCGGGCGGCGGCGCAACGCTCGGCACGCAGCTGTCGACCGGCCCCGTCGCGCAGGTCACGGGCGCCGCCAGTTCGGCGATCACGCCGATCACGACGACGGTCGGGTCGGTCACGCAGACCGTCGCGGCGAGCACGCCGCTCGGCGCGCCGCTCACGAACCTCGTGACGACAGTCGGCAACGGAGTCGCGAACGCCGGCACGACGATCGCGAAGACCGGCGGCAATCCGGTCACGACCGGCATCGGCAACGTGGTGACGGCAACCGGCAACACGGTGGCCACGGCCGGCACGGCGCTGCTCGGCGGCGGCGCTGCCGCGGCGAATCCGCTCGCGCCGGTCACGGGGCTCCTGTCGACCGGCGCACTCGGCGGCGCGACGGGCGGCAGCAACCCGGCCGGCGCGCTCACGACGGCGGTCGGCACCGTGACGGGCGCCGTGTCGGGCGCGGCCGGCGGCTCGCCCGTCGCGGGATTGACGGGCGGCACCGGTACCGGTGCGCTCTCGAAGACGGTGGGCGGCGTGCTCGCCCCGGTCACGACGACGCTCGGCTCGCTGGTCAAATAAGCCGCTCGAAGACGCGGCGCCCGCATCGTCACCGACGATCGGGCGCCGCGGCTGCAACCCTCCCCGGGGCGCATCCGGCCGCGCCCGCCCCCTCCGATCCCTACCTTTTCCCCACAGTCCGCCTGCAACCGGCCATCGAAATCGGTCCGGAAAGCAAGACACGTTAAACTCTCACCTCGCGTGGTGCGCCGCCCGCACCCGCCATCCATCGCCAGCCGCGTGCCCTCGGGCCGCCCCCGACCCATGGAGTGAGTGTCAATGAGCGGCGGACTCCCGTTTCCCGCATCCCGCAAGTCGTTGCCGTCCTCGACGGTCTTCCTGATTCTCGCCGCCGTCGCGTTGCTGTCCGGCTGCGGGCTGCTGCCGGTCCAGAACCCGCCCGCGCCGATCAGCGAGGCGCTCGTCGAGCCTGTCGAGGAAACCGCCGGCGAGCCGCTGACGATGCCGCCCGTGCCGGCGCCGACGCAACCGGAGGCGCCGGAAGCGCCGAAGAAGCCGCACCGCGAAGTGACGCGGCCGAAACCTGTGCAGCACCCCGAAACACCGACGCCTGCGCCGCCTCCGCCCCCGCCGATCGTCGCGACGCGCCCGCTCGACCGCACCCAGATCCATGCGCTGCTCGACAGCGAAGTCGCGCGCCGCAACGGCAAGGTGATCGGCCGCGCGGTCGACATGGTGACCGATGCGAGCGGCAAGCCGCGCGAGATGATCGTCAACCTGCAGGGTTTCATGGGCGTCGGCGACCGCAAGGTCATCTTCCCGTGGAACGTGTTCCGCTTCACGCCGGGCGGCAAACAGGAGCCGATCGTGCTCGACGTGCCGTCGGGCGACCTGCCGCCGGCCGCGCGGCCGAAGGCCGTGCCGCTGTCGGGTTCGGCCGCGGCCTCGCCCGCGACGCGGCTGCCGATGCTCGACAGCGATGTCGAGCGCCCGAACGGCACGAAGATCGGCCGCATCGTCGACGTGCTGATCGACCGCGCCGCGCAGCCGCAGGCCGTCGTGCTCGACCTCGGCGGCCTCGTCAATACCGACCGCCGTTCGATCGCCGCGAGCTGGGGCGCACTGCGCTTCGTCACGCGCGACAAGGCGCTGCACCCGCAGCTGGACCTGAACGACGCGCAGATCAAGGCATCGCCGCCCTACGCGGCCGACAAGCCGATCGTCGCGGTCTTCCCGCCCGTTGCCCCGGCCCCGGCTTCATCTGCGAGTGCCACCCGATGACGATCAAGCATTCCGTCAGCGTTCGCAGCCTGCGGTCCCTCGACTGGCTCAACTTCTTCGTTGCAAACGTGCAGACCGGGTTCGGCCCGTTCATCGCGTCCTACCTCGCGTCGCACAAGTGGACGCAGGGTGAAATCGGCATGGTGCTGTCGATCGGCACGATCAGCGCGATGGTCAGCCAGGTGCCGGGCGGCGCGGCCGTCGACGCGCTGAAGAACAAGAAAGGCGCGGCCGCCTGGGCGATCGCGGCCATCATCCTGTCCGCGGTGCTGCTCGCGTCGAGCCCGACGATCGTGCCGGTGATCGCCGCCGAGGTGTTCCACGGCTTCGCGAGCTGCATGCTCGTGCCGGCGATGGCCGCCATCTCGTTCTCGCTGGTCGGCCGCGCCGACCTCGGCGACCGGCTCGGCCGCAATGCGCGCTGGGCCTCGATCGGCAGCGCGGTCGCGGCGGGCCTGATGGGGCTCACCGGCGAATACTTCTCCGCGCGCGCGGTGTTCTGGCTGACCGCCGTGCTGGCGCTGCCCGCACTGTTCGCGCTCGCGATGATCCAGCCGACCCACGAAGTGATCCCGCAGTCGTCGAGGCCCGACGATCACCACGACGAAGCCGGCGAACGCGAGACGCTGCTCGAGCTGCTGCGCGACCGCCGGATGCTGATCTTCGCGGCGTGCGTCGTGCTGTTCCACCTGTCGAACGCGGCGATGCTGAACCTCGCGGCCGGCGAAGTCACGGCCGGGATGGGCGAAAACGTGCAGCTCGTGATCGCCGCGTGCATCATCGTGCCGCAGGCGATCGTCGCGATGCTGTCGCCGTGGGTCGGCCGCTCCGCGCAACGCTGGGGGCGCCGGCCGATCCTGCTGCTCGGTTTCTCCGCGCTGCCGGTGCGCGCGCTGCTGTTCGCCGGCGTGAGCAGCCCGTACCTGCTCGTGCCGGTACAGATGCTCGACGGCATCAGCGCGGCCGTGTTCGGCGTGATGCTGCCGCTGATCGCGGCCGACGTCGCGGGCGGCAAGGGCCGCTACAACCTGTGCATCGGGCTGTTCGGGCTCGCGGCCGGGATCGGCGCGACGCTCAGCACGGCCGCCGCCGGCTATGTCGCCGATCACTTCGGCAACGCGGTCAGCTTCTTCGGGCTCGCGGGCGCCGGCGCGCTCGCGGTGCTGCTGGTCTGGCTCGTGATGCCCGAAACACGCGTCGAGAACGGCGACACGGCGGCCGACGAACCGGCTGCCGCATCGCCCGAACAGGCGCACTGAACGCGGCGCGCCGCCGTTACCCGCTTCTTGGCCGACTCACGATGGATACGATCAGGACACTCAACGAAGCCCGCCAGCAGATCCAGCAGTCGATCTTCGATCTGTTCAAGGGGCTGTCATTCAGCGAACGGCTCGCGCAAGGCGGGCTGATGGCGCTCCAGGCCGTCTGCAGCGCGTGCCTCGCGTATGCGATCGGCCGTGCGATGCACACCGAGCAGGCCGTGTGGGCGGCGATCACCGCGATCGCCGTCACGCAGCACAACTACTCGGACACGATGTCGCTGTCGCGCGACCAGTTCGTCGGCGCGATGGTCGGCGGCGTGCTCGGCTTCGCGGGCGCGGCGGTCGGCGGCGATCGCCTCGTCACGTATGCGATCACGGTCGCGGTCGTGATCGTCTGCTGCTGGTGCCTGAACGTCGGCAGCGCGGCACGGCTCGGCGGCGTGACCGCGACGATCGTGCTGCTGTTTCCGGGCAACGGCCCGCTGTGGGATGTGCCGCTGATGCGGCTCGGCGAGGTGACGCTCGGCACCGTGTGTGCGCTGGGCGTGTGCTGGGTGATGTCGAGGATCGAGCGGCGCTGGTTCCGCCACGCGCAAGCGAAGTGACGCGGCGGGCCGGCTGCCCGGCGCGCATCGCGGCATCGCGGCATCGCGATACGTGCCGGGCGATCGGCAAGGTCAGTCGCCGATTCGCAGCACGATGCCGGAACCGATCTGCACCAGCAGGTGATCCCCGCCGACGCCGACCCATTGATAGCCGCGCGGCGGCGGGCTCAGGCGATAGCCGCGCCAGTCGTCGATCACGTATTGACGATCGCGGAACTCGGGGGGAAGCCGGTCGCCCTTGTGCCACTCGCGGCGCGGCTGGTCGGCCCAGCGCTGCGGCACGTCGTCCTCATGACGCATCTGGCCGGGCGGCATGTGTTTCGGGCCGTGGCCACGCTGCATGCCGTGGCCGCCGTGGTCGTCGTGGTTGTCGTGGTCCTGCGCCATCGCGGCCGGCGCGGCGAAACCGGCCGCGATCACCGCGGCCAGCACCATCCCGTGCATCTTGTTCATCGTGCTTTCCCTCCGTGTTGTCACGTCGAACGAACACTCGAACTGCCCGATGGAGACTAGCACACGGCACTGCGCTGGCGCATGACCGCGCGTCAAGCCGCCTGCTGCTGGTACTGGATCCGGTGCAGGTGCGCGTAGAGGCCGCCGTGGCGCAGCAGTTCATCGTGGCTGCCCTCCTCGACGATCTTGCCGGCCTCGAGCACGAGGATGCGGTCCGCGCGCTCGATCGTCGACAGCCGGTGCGCGATCACGAGCGTCGTGCGGCCTTCCATCAGCCGTTCGAGCGCCGCCTGCACGTGGCGCTCCGATTCCGAATCGAGTGCCGACGTCGCTTCGTCGAGGATCAGGATCGGCGCGTCCTTGTAGATCGCGCGCGCGATCGCGAGCCGCTGGCGCTGGCCGCCGGACAATCGCATCCCGTTGCCGCCGACGAGCGTGTCGAGCCCGTCGGGCATCGCGGCGACTGCATCGGCGAGATTGGCGGCCTCGAGCGCGGCCTGCACGCGCGCGCGGTCGGGCGTCTGCCCGTACGCGACGTTCGCCGCGATCGTGTCGTTGAACAGCACGACGTCCTGGCTGACCATCGCCATCTGGCTGCGCAGCGCATGAAGGTCGTAGTCGGAAACCGGCACGCCGTCGACCAGGATCGCACCGTCGGTCGGGTCGAAGAAGCGCGGCAGCAGGTTCACGAGCGTCGTCTTGCCGCTGCCGGACGGGCCGGCCAGCGCGATCATTTCACCCGGCGCGACCTTGAACGAGATGCGGTCGAGCGTCGGCCGCTCGGCCGCGCCATAGTCGAACGACACGTTGCGGAATTCGATCTCGCCGCGCGCGTGCGGCAGCGGCCGGCCGCCGCCTTGCGGTTCGGCCGGCTCGTCGATCAGCCCGAAGATCAGCTCGGCGGCCGTCATCCCGCGCTGCAGCGGCTGGTTGACGTCGATCAGGTGCTTGAGCGGCGAGATCACCAGCAGCATCGACGTGACGAACGCGACGAAGCCGCCGACCGTCGTCTGGTCGTTCGACGACTGCACGACCGCGATCGTGATCACGACCGCGAGCGCGATCGACGCGAGGAACTGCGTGAGCGGCTGCGCGAGGCCGCCCGAGATCGTCATGCGCATCGCGTAGCCGCGCAGGCGCTTGCTCATCGTCGTGAAGCGGTCCATCTCGTACGCTTCGCCGTTGTGCACCTTGACGACCTTGTAGCCGCCGACCGTCTCCTCGACGATGTACGACAGCTCGTTGGTGA
Source organism: Burkholderia sp. BCC1972 (assembly GCF_905339605.1). Lineage (NCBI taxonomy): Bacteria > Pseudomonadati > Pseudomonadota > Betaproteobacteria > Burkholderiales > Burkholderiaceae > Burkholderia > Burkholderia sp. BCC1972. The sequence continues at coordinate 93,680 of NZ_CAJPGH010000012.1, forward strand.
GCGTCTGGTGCTCGCGGTTCAGGCGCCGCAGGCGGCGGTTGATCTTGCTGACGAGCCAGCCGATGCCGGGCAGGATCACCGCGACGATCAGCGTGAGCCGCCAGTTCAGGTAGAACAGGTAGCCGAGCAGGAAGATCACGGTCAGCGAGTCGCGCACGAGCGTCACCATCACGCCGGTCAGCACCGACAGGATCTGGTTGACCTCGAACACGATCGCGTTGATCACCGTGCTCGCGGTTTCGCGCTGGAAGAACGATGCGCCGGTGTGGAGCATCCGCTGGAACATCTCGAGCCGCAGTTGCAGCAGGATGCGGTTCGATACGTAGTTGAGCAGGTAGTTCGACGTGTACTGCGACACGCCGCGCACGAGCGCGAGGCCGATCACCGCGATCGGCACGTACCATTTCGCGCTGTCGCTGCCGTGCGAGCCGAAGCCGTGGTCGAGCAGCGGCTTGAGCAGCGCCGGGATACCGGCTTCGGTGGCCGCGACGACGCCCATCGTCATCACGGCGAGCACCACGATGCCGATCAGCGGCCGGATGTACGGCCACAGGCGCTTGAGGACCGTGACCGGCGAGGTGCCGGTGCCGTCCATCGGTTTGCGAAGTGTGTTCTGGGTTTCCAAGGCAATCCTTCTTGAGCCGCGATGCGGCGCCCGGCGCGTGGCCGCCCGGGAGTTCGCCCCCGTCGGGCGGATGCCTAAAAGGGCCCAACATTATAGCCGCACCGCCCCCGCCGGCACGGGCATGGCCGATGCGGCCGGCGGCCGGGCCGCGGGTATACTGCCGCTCACCGTTTTCTCCGCCTTTCCGACGATTTCATGGCTGAATCCTCCCTCGGCGTCGCCCTCATCGCCCTCAACGCGTCCGCCCGGCTCGCGCAGTGCCTCGATGCGCTGTCGTTCGCCGACGATGTCGTCGTCATCGACGGCGGCAGCACCGACGATACCGTCGCGATCGCGCAGGCGCACGGCGCGCGCGTGATCGTCGAGCGCGACTGGCCGGGCTTCGGCCCGCAGAAGAACCGCGCGCTCGACGCGCTCGGCACCGACTGGATCCTGTCGCTCGATACCGACGAAGTCGTCACCGCGGAGCTCGCGCAGTCGATCCGCGACACGATCCGCACGCCGGCCGCGCAGGTCTATGCGGTCGACCGGCTGTCGAGCTTCTGCGGCCAGTGGATCCATCACAGCGGCTGGTATCCGGACTGGGTGCCGCGCCTGTTCCGGCGCGGCGCCGCGCGGTTCTCGGACGACCTCGTGCATGAGCGCCTCGTGTTCGACGGCGCCGCGCAGCGCCTGGCCGGCAAGCTGATGCACTATTCGTACGAGGACTTCGAAACCGTCGTGCGCAAGCTCGACGCGTATTCGACGGCCGGCGCGCGCCAGCGCCGCGCGGCCGGCCAGCGCGGCGGCTTCGGCAAGGCGGTCGCACGCGGCGCATGGGCGTTCGTGCGGACCTACGTGCTGCGGCGCGGGTTCCTCGACGGCCGCGCCGGCTTCATGATCGCCGTGTTCAACGCGGAAACCGTGTATTACCGCTTCCTGAAACTCGGCCACGAAGCCGCGCGCTGAGCCGCCCGCCCCGCGCACCGCCGGCGCGCGCGCGGCCCGGCGTTACAATGCCGGGCTGCCCGCGCCGCGCGAGCCCGCCCGAGAGGCGCCGCCGCGCGCCGCCCGCCACGACGACCACCGACTCCGACCGCCATGTTCTCCATCATCATTCCGACCTGGAACAACCTGCCGTACCTCAAGCTCGTCGTCGACAGCCTGCGCCGCCATTCCGCCCATGACCACCAGGTCATCGTGCACGTGAACGACGGCTCGGACGGCACGCTCGACTGGGTACGCAGCGAAGGCATCGAGCACACCGCGTCGCCGGCCAACATCGGCATCTGCCATGCAGTGAACTGGGCCGCCGCGCGTGCGACGCGCGACTACGTCGTCTACATGAACGACGACATGTACTGCTGCCCAGGCTGGGACGCGGCGCTCGTGCGCCGCATCGAACAGATGCCGACCGACCTCTTCATGCTGTCGGGCACGATGGTCGAGCCGGTCGACACGCGCAACCCGTGCGTCGTCGTCAGCAATTTCGGCCGCGACGCCGAGCAGTTCGACGCGGCGGGCCTCGTCGCGGCGACGCCGAAGCTCGCACGCGCGGACTGGCTCGGATCGACCTGGCCGCCGACGCTCGTGCACCGCGACTGGTGGAACCGCATCGGCGGCTACAGCAGCGAGCTGTCGCCCGGCATGAGCAGCGACAACGACTTCTCGATGAAATTCTGGGACGCCGGCTGCCGGATCTTCCTCGGCGTCGGCGACAGCCTCGTCTACCACTTCCAGCAGAAGAGCACGGGCAAGATCGTCAAGAACGACGGTCGCCGCCAGTTTCTCAACAAATGGGGCATGACCCAGGCGACGTTCGACCGCTACTACCTGCATCGCGGCGAGCCGGCCGGCCCGCAAATCGCACTCGCGACGCCGGCCGTGGAAGGCCGCCTGAAGCGCGCGCTGCTGCGCTCGCGGATCAAGCGCGCCTTCAGCTGATCGAGCCCCGAAAACGACACAGAAACCTGTCCTGCTTCGCGTATACTGCGCCGTTCGTCCCGGATCTCCCGCCGGGATGCGCGGCGCGCCGCACGATGCCGGCAAGCCGCATTCGTCCATTCGACAGGTTCCGATGCTTTCGTTTTCCGCTCCCGCCTCGCGGCGCCTGACCGCCGCCCGTGCATTCGCCGTCGCCGCGCTCTGCATGGTGCCCGTCTCGACCGCGCTGACCAACGTGTTCTGCGGGCTGTTCGCCGCCGCGCTCGTGATCTCCCCCGAATTCTGGCGCGACCTGCGCTCGCTCGTCACCGATCAGGCGTCGCTCGCCGCGCTGCTGATCCTCGCGGCGCTCGCCGTCAGCATCACGTACACGGTCGCGCCGCACGGCAAGGCGTGGAGCTGGGTCGCCAAGTACGACAAGCTGCTGTTGCTGCCGTTTGCCGTGCTCGCGTTCCGTCATTCGAACTGGGCGCCGATCGTGCAGCGCTGCTGGTTCGGCACGCTGTGCGTGATCCTGCTGCTGTCGACGACCAACTATCTCGGGCTGACCGCGATCGGGCCCGCGCACGCGTCCGATCTGCCGTTGTCGCGCGCGTGGGTGTTCAAGAACCATATCGCCGCCGGCATGTTCGGCGCGCTGCTGTTCTACCAGGCCGCCGATCTCGCGCTGGCGGCCCGCACGGCGCTGTCGCGCGTCGCGTACGCGGGCATCGCCGCGTGGTCGCTCGTCAACGTGTTCGTGATGTTGCAAGGACGCACGGGGCAGGTCATCGCGCTGCTGCTGATCCTCGTCGTCGCCGTGCGTTTCGTGCTGCTGCTGCGCCGGCAGTCGGCGCTGCGCGCCGGGCTTGCCGCCGGCGTATTCGCACTCGCCGGCGTCGCACTCGTGGTCGCCGCGTGCACGGTTCACAACGGCCGGCTCGTGAAGGTCGTGACGGAAGTGCAGCAGTACCGGCAAAGCGATGCGGCCACGTCCACGGGCCTGCGTCTCGAGTGGTACAAGAAGGGGCTCGAACTGTATCGCCAGCGCCCCGTGATCGGCTACGGCGCGGGCGGCCTCGAAACCGAATTCGAGCGGCTCACGGCCGGCAAGACGGCAGCCGAAGGGCAGCTCACGTCGAACCCGCACAACGAATACCTGCTGATGGCCGTCCAGCTCGGCACGGTCGGCCTGCTGCTGTTCATCAACCTGATCGTGCAGATCGCGCGCGGCAGCCGTGCGCTCGATCCGCGCTCACGGCACCTGCTGCTCGGGTGGCTCGCGATCTTCGCGATCGGCAGTCTCGCGAACTCGCTGCTGCTCGATTTCGCCGAAGGGCACCTGATCGTGCTGCTGGCCGGCATCCTGCTCGGTTGCGGCGAACGCGGCGAAGCGCTGCCGCGCGAAACGTCGGCGATCCGGCGCAGCGCGTAACGCACCACGACACGGGTTCCGCTGTCGGCCGGCTCCGGCAGCGACGCCAGCCCGGCGTCGACGCGAGCGGGCAGCGTGCCGTCGGCGCTGCTCGTCGCGGCCCTGCTCCCCTTCGAATTCAGGAAAACGCGCGTCCCCCGCGCGTCAGTCGGACCGGGCGCGATGCAGTCGCGACGTGTCGACGACGGCATCCGCCGCACCGGGCGGATTCAGCCCGAGCATGTCGGCCGCCGCGGCCTTCACGCGCTGCGCGCCGAGATTGGCGAGGCAGTCGCTGCGACTGTCGACCTTGCGCTCGCAGCCTTCGTGCCGGCACGGCACGCAATCGCCCTCCCCCTGCAGCAGCCACACGTTCCCGTGCCGCCCCGAGCCGCGCAACGGCCAGGGGTTCTCGGTCGCGGGCCAGTGCTGCGGCCACGGCCCCCAGCGCACGGGGTCGGACGGGCCGAACAGCGCGATCGTGTCGGTGCCCGTCGCGGCCGCGACGTGCGTCGCGCCGGTGTCGGGCCCGATGAAGAGCCGCGCGCGCCGCACGAGTTCCGCGCTCTCGCCGAACGTCAGCCGGCCGACCAGGTTCAGCACGTCGCCGCCCGCTTCGGCCGCGACCTGCTCCGCATACTCGCGCTCGCTGTCGGCCGGGCCGCCCGACAGCGCGACCGCGAAGCCGTGCTCGCGCAGCCAGCCGATCATCTCGACCCAGCCGTCGAGCCGCCATTGCTTGTAGCGGAACATCGGATACGGATGCAGGACGACCAGCGGCTTGCCGTCGCGGATCGCCGGCGACTCGGCGAGCCACGCGTCGAAGCGCGCGCGCCGCGCGGGATCGTCGCCGATACCGGGCGCAACGACCTCGGACACCGGCTCGATGCCGATCACCGGGGCAAGTGCGAGCGTGCTGACGACCGTATGCGCGGACTCGTGATGATTGATCGCGATCCCGTTCAGCATCATTCGCGTGAGCCACGTGACGCGATCCGGATCGACGAGACCGACCCGCTTGCGGCCGGCGAACCAGCTGTAGAAACGCGGCCGGTCGGAACTCAGCGCCGCGCACGCGAGATCGTAGCGGCGCCACATCGACAACGCGTCGCGCAGCCGTTCGCGGAATCCCGCACGTTGCGCGACGACGATCACGCGGCGCACGTCGGGATTGTGCTCGAGCACGCCCTCGGTGCCGCGAAACACCAGCATGTCGATCTGCGCCTCCGGCCAGCGGGCCTTCAGCGAACGCACGAGCGGCGTCGTCAGCAGCACGTCGCCGATCCGGCGCGGTGCGGCAACGAGAATGGTTCTGGGCGGGCGGGCAGAGGAAAACAGGGCCACGGCGATCTGTCTGGCTGGCTGAACAAGGCTGGCAATGTACAGGATTTTGCCGCAGCCGGCGCGGCGTGGCGCGCCGGCCGTGCACGCTGCGTCGAAACGGCCACGCTGCAGCGCGCCGGCAGGCTGCGCCGACGCCCGTGCCGTGCGGGTGCGGGTGCGGGTGCTACGAGGCGATCGTCATGACCGCAGGCGCGGCGGCAGCCGGCTGCACATGCCCCGCAGCAGCAGCCGGCTCGTCGCGATGACCGGCCTGCGGCAGCAGATGGCGCACCGCCCGTTCGACCGCGTCGACGTCGATCGCGTCGACGGTCGCACCGGCGCGCAGGATCACGTGAGGCACGCCGAGCGGGTGCCAGCGGAGGTATTTCTCGGGACGGTCCTCGAACAGCGCGGCGACCGGCACGCCGAGCGCCGACGCGAGATGCACGGGCGCGCTGTCGGCCGACACGATCACGTCGAGCAGGCTCGCGGCAGCCACCAGCTCGGCAACCGACGACGGCGCCACCTGCCGCGCATCCACGTCGCGCCACGTATCGACCTCGGCACACTTGCCGATCGCCGGATCGCGAAACACGATCACGTCGGCGAACGGCGCGAGCCGCACGCCGAGGTCGCGCCAGCGGTCCGCGGGCCAGCGGCGCTCGACCGCCTTGTTCGACACGAACAGCCCGACACGCGGCTTCGTGCGCGCGCCGAGCAGCCGATGCCATGTATCCTGCAGCGCAGGGTCGGGGTGAACCGACAGTTCGAGGCGGTCGAGATCCGCACGGCCGAGTTCGGGCACGAGCCGGAAACCCGACAGCGCCTCGTGACACATCTGCCGCTGCGCGACATGCTCGGGCTTGCGATCGTCGAATTCGGTGTCGGCATCGTGCCAGCGGCAGTCCTTCGCGCGAAGCTGGCGCGCGAACTGCATGCTGCTGCGATGCATGCCGCCGTTCGGCACGACCACGAGGTCGAACCGCAAGCGGCGCAGGCGGCGCACGAGCCGCAGCCGGTCGAAGAATGCGCGCATCCGCCCGGGACGGTCGTTGCGCTCGCACTGTCGGCTGTAGACGTATGTATGGATCGCATGCACGTCCGGGTTGCCGGCCAGCGCGGCCGCGTTGTAGCGGTTCGCGACCACATGGAGCTCCGCGCCGGGCCAACGCTCCTTCAGCGCGCCGAGAAACGCCGTCGTGCACAGCATGTCGCCGAGAAAATCAATCCGGATCACGAGGATCCGCTGCGTCGGGTTCCCATTGGCCATGGTCATATGGAGACAGTCGGTTTTTTTATCGTCGCGACGGGCCGTTTCACGGCGTCCTGATCCGGGGCGGTCGTATCGCACATCACATGGATCCGCCCCCGTTTATGCACACCATGGCAGCGCCGTGCGTCGCGCGAACCCGCGGCGGGCGCCGCGCATGTGCAGCTAGCGCCGGATTGTATAGCGTCCGGATGACCAGCCCAAGGCCCGATTACCCTCAGACGTAAAAACGGCCCGCCGCACCGCTCGATGGCGATGCGACGGGCCGCCTGTCGCGACAGCCGTCGAAACGGGGCGCGATCAGTAGGTGATTTCGACGACGCTGCCGTCGAACGCCGCGCGCAGTTCCGCGAGCAGCACGTCGCTCGGCTTCACGCGCCACGCGTCGCCCAGGCGCATTTCGCCTTGCGCCCGCGCATTGCTGTAGTGGATCTGCACCGCGAGCCCGTTCGGCAGCGGCGCCTGCGGACGACGGCCGCCATCGCGCCCGCCGCCGCGCGGCGCCGGCGTTTCGAACGCGGCGGCCGCCGGATCGTCCTTCGACACGTGCGGCTCGAGCACGCGGCGCAACGCGACCGCGTCGGCATTGCCGTTCATCGTCAGCCGCACGGCCTGCGCATAGCGGCTGCGTGCACGTTCGAGATCCATCACGGTATCGGCCGTGAAGCGAAGGCCGCCGGTGAACGCGTCGTTACGCGCCTGCCCCTGCACGATCAGCAGCTCGTCTTCCTTGAACAGCGCCTTGTTGGCCTCGAACTGTTCGTTGAAGATCGTGATCTCGCACTGGCCCGAGCCGTCGTCGAGCAACGCGATCAGCATCTTGCCGCGCTGGGTCATCTGCGTGCGCAACGACGCGATGATGCCCGCGACGAGCTTGTCGCGCCCTTCCTTCAGGTCGCCGACCTTCTGCCGCACAAAGCGGCGGACTTCGTCGCGATAGGCGTCGAACAGGTGGCCGGACAGGTAGAAGCCGAGCGCGCCCTTTTCCTCCTGCAGGCGGCGCTTGTCGTCCCACGCGGGTTCGTCGACGAGCGCATGCGCGTGCGGCGACTCGGCGCCCATGTCGAACAGGCCGGCCTGCATCGCGTTCGCCTCGGCCTGGTCGGCCGCTTCCATCGCGAGCGGCACCGACGCGATCAGCTGCGCACGGTTCGCGTTCAGCGAGTCGAACGCGCCGGCGCGGATCAGCGCCTCGACCGTACGGCGGTTGACGACGCGGCGGTCGATCCGTTCGCAGAAGTCGAACAGGTCGGTGAACGCCTTTTCCTCGCGCGCCCGCAGGATTTCCTCGATCGCGTTCTGGCCGCTGCCCTTCACGGCACCGAGGCCGTAGCGGATCGTGCGCGAGCGCTTGCCGTCGGCTTCGGCGACCGGCTCGAACCGGTAATGCGACTGGTTGATGTCGGGCGGCAGCACGGCGAGGTTGTTCACGACGCAGTCGTCGAACAGGATCTTCACCTTGTCGGTGTCGTCCATCGCGAGCGTCATGTTGGCCGCCATGAATTCGGCCGGATGGTGCGCCTTCAGCCACGCGGTGTAATACGCGAGCAGTGCATACGCGGCCGCGTGCGACTTGTTGAAGCCGTAGCCCGCGAACTTCTCCATCAAGTCGAAGATCTCGTCGGACTTCTCGCGCGTGAGGCCGTTCTTCGCTGCACCTTCGGCGAAGATCTCGCGGTGCTTGGCCATCTCCTCGGGCTTCTTCTTGCCCATCGCACGACGCAGCAAGTCGGCGCCGCCGAGCGAGTAGCCGCCGATGATCTGCGCCATCTGCATCACCTGCTCCTGATAGACCATGATGCCGTAGGTCTCTTTCAGGACGGGTTCGACGCGCGGATCCGGATAGTCGACCTTCTCGCGGCCGTGCTTCCGTGCACAGAAGCTCGGGATCAGGTCCATCGGGCCCGGACGGTACAACGACACGAGCGCGATGATGTCCTCGAAGCGGTCGGGCTGCGCATCCTTCAGCATGCCCTGCATCCCGCGGCTTTCCAGCTGGAACACCGCGACCGTGTTGGCCTTCTTCAGGATCTGGAACGAGGCCGGATCGTCGAGCGGCACCTGCGCGAGCGACCAGTCGGCCTTCGACGGATCGAGCCGGCGGATGTAGCGCTCGGCCCAGTCGAGGATCGTCAGCGTCGTCAGGCCCAGAAAGTCGAACTTCACGAGGCCGACGGCTTCGACGTCGTCCTTGTCGTACTGGCTGACCACGCCGCCTTCGTCGCCTTGCGTGTACAGCGGGCAGAAATCGGTCAGCTTGCCGGGCGCGATCAGCACGCCGCCCGCGTGCATCCCGACGTTACGCGTGAGGCCCTCGACACGCTGCGCGAGATCGAGCAGCTGGTGGACTTCGTCCTCGTGGTCGTAGCGCTCCTGGAGCTGCGGCTCCTCCTTCATCGCGTCGGCGATCGTCACGTGCTTGCCCGGCTTGAACGGGATCAGCTTCGCGATGCCGTCGGTGAACATGTAGCCGAGGTCGAGCACGCGGCCGATGTCGCGCACGGCCGCCTTCGCGGCCATCGTGCCGAAGGTGGCGATCTGCGACACGGCGTCCGCGCCGTATTTTTCCTTCACGTACTGGATCACGCGATCGCGGCCGTGCTGGCAGAAGTCGATGTCGAAGTCGGGCATCGACACGCGTTCCGGGTTCAGGAAGCGCTCGAACAGCAGGTTGTAGCGCAGCGGATCGAGATCGGTAATGCCGAGCGCGTACGCGACCAGCGAACCGGCGCCCGAGCCGCGGCCCGGGCCGACCGGCACGCCGTTGTTCTTCGCCCAGTTGATGAAGTCCGCGACGATCAGGAAGTAGCCGGGGAAGCCCATCTTCGTGATGGTCCCGCACTCGAATTCGAGGCGCTTGTAGTACGTGTCGCGCTGCGCGTCGCGCTCGGCTTCGACCGGATACAGCTGCACGAGACGGGTCTCGAGCCCTTCCTTCGACAGCTGGACCAGGTAGTCGTCGAGCGACATGCCGTCCGGCGTCGGGAACAGCGGCAGTTTCGGCTTGCCGAGCTCGAGCTTCAGGTTGCAGCGCTTCGCGATCTCGACCGTGTTCGCGACTGCCGACGGCAGGTCGGCGAACAGCGCGACCATGTCGTCCTGCGTGCGGAAATACTGGTCGGTCGTGAAACGCTTCTGGCGCCGCGGATTCGCGAGGATGTCGCCTTCCGAGATACACACGCGCGCCTCGTGCGCGGTGAAATCGTCGTCGGTCATGAACTGCGTCGGGTGCGTCGCGACGACCGGCAGCTTCAGCGACGCGGCGAGCGTCGCGGCCTGCTGGATGTACGCCTCGGCGCCCGGCTGGCCGTAGCGCTGCAGCTCGATGTAGAAGCCGCCCGGGAACACCTTCGCCCAGCGCTCGGCGTGGCGGCGCGCGGCTTCCTCGTTGCCCGCGGCCAGCGCGAGCCCGATATCGCCCTGCTGCGCGCCCGACAGCGCGAGCAGCCCTTGCGAGAGCTCGCCGTCGAGCCAGCTCGCGTCGAGCTCCGCGCGACCGCGGTACTGGTTCGTGAGCCACGCCTTCGACAGCAGCTCGCAGAGATTCAGGTAGCCGACCTTGTCCTTGACGAGCAGCAGCAGCCGCGACGGCTTGTCGCGATCGTCGGGATTGGCGATCCAGACGTCGCAGCCGGCGATCGGCTTGATGCCCTTGCCGCGGGCTTCCTGGTAGAAACGGACGAGGCCGAATGCGTTGCCGAGATCGGTGAGCGCGAGCGCGCCCTGACCGTCCGCGGCCGCCGCCTTGACGATGTCGTCAATGCGCACGATGCCGTCGGCAATCGAGAATTCGGAGTGAACGCGAAGATGGACGAAGCGGGGATCTGACATGGGCGCTATTGTAGCCGCCCCGCCGCGCAGCCTGCCCAAAAAATGCCCGTTCCGGCCGTTCGGCCGATGCACGCGGCGACGCGTCGCGCGGCTGGCCGATCGGCCGGATACCGATGCCCGTGCCGTTTGCGGGATAATACGGTTTTTCGAATCAACGCCCCGGCTTCGCACCCTTTTTTGCGGGCCGCCGTGCGGCCGTTTTCCCGTCGGACCATCATGACCATCGTCAACCTCGCCGCCTACCACTTCGTGTCGCTCGACGCGAACGAGCAATGGCGCCCGCTCGTCACCGCCCGCTGCAACGAACTCGGCCTGCGCGGCACGATCCTGCTCGCGCCGGAAGGCATCAACCTGTTCATCGCCGGCCCGCGCGAAGCCACCGACGCGTTCATCGCCTACCTCCGCCATGATCCGCTGTTCGAAGGCAAGTTCGCGACGCTGCAGTTCAAGGAAAGCCTGTCCGACTCGCAACCGTTCCGCCGCATGCTCGTGCGCCTGAAGCGCGAGATCATCACGATGAAGAAGCCGGCGATCAAGCCGGAGCTCGGCCGCGCGCCGTTCGTCGACGCCCGCACGCTGAAGACGTGGCTCGACCGCGGCCACGACGACACGGGCCGCCCGGTCGTGATGCTCGACACGCGCAATGCGTTCGAGGTCGACGTCGGCACGTTCGACGACGCGCTCGACTACCGGATCGACAAGTTCAGCGAATTCCCTGAAGTGATCGACGCGAACCGCGCCGACCTCGAAGGCAAGACGGTCGTGTCGTTCTGCACGGGCGGCATCCGCTGCGAGAAAGCCGCGATCCACATGAAGGAAATCGGCATCGAGAACGTGTACCAGCTCGAAGGCGGGATCCTGAAGTACTTCGAGGAAGTCGGCGGCGCGCACTACCACGGCGACTGCTTCGTGTTCGACTACCGCACCGCGCTGAACCCGCAACTCCAGCCCACCGAGAACGTCACGTGCTTCGCGTGCCGCGCGGTCGTCACGCCGGAAGCGCAACAATCGCCGAGCTACGTGCCCGGCAAGTCGTGCCCGGCCTGCGCGCAGGCAGCCAGCGCCGCGTAAGCGCGCGACCCGCGCCCCGATGAACGGCTATCGCGGCCGCTTCGCGCCGTCGCCTACCGGCCCGCTGCACTTCGGCTCGCTGGTCGGCGCGCTCGCGAGCTGGCTCGACGCGCGCGCGCATGGCGGCACGTGGCTCGTGCGCATCGAGGATCTCGACGGCCCGCGCACGGCACCCGGCGCGGCCGACGACATCCTGGCGACGCTCGCGCATTTCGGCATGACGCCCGACGAACCGCCCGTGTGGCAAAGCACGCGCGATGCGGCGTACACGGCCGCGCTCGAGCAGCTCGTCGCGGCGGGGTGCGTCTATCCGTGCGGCTGCACGCGCAAGGAAATCGCCGATTCGCTGCGCGCCGCGCACGAACGCCACACCACGCTCGCGTATCCGGGCACGTGCCGCACCGGCCTGCACGGCAAGCCCGCGCGCGCGTGGCGCCTGCGCGTGCCCGACGGTGACGACGCGATCGTCACGTTCGACGACCGCTGGCAGCACACGCAATCGCAGAACCTCGCGACCGAAGTCGGCGATTTCGTGCTGAAGCGCGCGGACGGCCAATGGGCCTACCAGCTCGCGGTCGTCGTCGACGATGCCGATGCACGCATCACGCATGTCGTGCGCGGCGCGGACCTGCTCGATTCGACCGCCCGCCAGATCCATCTGCAACGCTGCCTCGGCGTGCCGACGCCCGAGTACCTGCACGTGCCCGTCGTCGTCGATGCGAACGGCGAAAAGCTCAGCAAGCAGACCGGTGCGACCGCGCTCGAACGCGGTGCTCCGCTGCCGGCGCTGCGAGCTGCGGCCGAGCATCTCGGCCTGACGGACGACGGCGTTCTGTCGAGCCGGACGATGGACGCGTTCTACGCGGCCGCGACCGCTGCGTGGGCGCGTCGCTTCGGGCTTCGTGCCGGTTGAATCGCTGCCAGAACGCGGCCCGTACCGGCCGCGTTCCTGCCTCCGTCGGCGTCGAACCGGATCGCATGAGTACGTGACGCAAGCCCGGGCGCCACGCCCGCCGACGACACGGCATCGACATCCCCCTGCCTCGCGCGACCGGCCATCGCCCGCCCGCGCAGCCCCTTCCCGATCGCGTCGCCCAATGAAAAACGGGCACATGCTCATCGCATGCACCCGCTTCTGCGGCAGTGTTCGCGCACCGCCTCGACCGCTTGAACCGTCCGGTTACGCCGACGGCTTGCGCGGCATCCCGAACCCGCCGAGCAGCGCCGCAACCTGACGCTTCGGCCCTTTCTTCTCGGGCTGCTGCGCGGGCTGTGCGTCGTCCGCCTGCTTCGCCGGCGCCGACGGCTCGTACGGCTTCAGGAAGAAATCGTCGACCGGCGCTTCGTGGCGACGGGGACGACCGCCACGCTCGGCACCGGCCGAGCGGTGTCCCGACGCGCCGCGATGCTCGTCGCGATCGCGACGACCGCCCCGTTCGCCACCGCGTTCGCCGTGGCGATCGCCGCCACGGTCACCACCGCGCTCGCTGCCACGGTCGTCGTGACGCGGGCGTGCCGGCTTGTTGAGCGCGAGCGTCTGCACTTCGAGCGGACGCTTGATCAGCTTCTCGATATCGGCGAGCTGCTTGCGCTCGTTCGGGCTGCACAGCGACAGCGCGTCGCCCGTCGCCCCGGCACGGCCGGTACGGCCGATCCGGTGCACGTAGTCTTCCGCGCTGAACGGCAGGTCGAAGTTGATCACGGCCGGCAGCTCGGCGATGTCGAGGCCGCGCGCGGCCACGTCGGTCGCGACCAGCGCTTCGATCTCGCCGCGCTTGAATGCGTCGAGTGCCTGCATCCGTTCGATCTGCGTCTTGTCGCCGTGAATCGCCGACGCGACCACGCCGTCGCGCTCGAGGTTGCGCGCCAGGCGGCTCGCGCCGATCTTGCTGTTGCAGAACACGATCACCTGCTTCAGGCCGCGATCGCGCAGCAGCTGGACGACGGCCGCCTGCTTGTCGCCTTCGGCGACGTCGTAGACGATCTGCGTGACGTTCGCGTTCGTCGAATTGCTGCGCGCGACCTCGATCGTCTGCGGATTGCGCAGGTAGGTCGATGCGAGCTTCTTGATTTCGCCCGAGAACGTGGCCGAGAACAGCAGCGTCTGACGCTCCTTCGGCAGCAGGTTCAGGATGCGCTGCAGATCGGGCAGGAAGCCCATGTCGAGCATCCGGTCGGCTTCGTCGAGCACGAGGATCTGCACCTGGCCGAGGTTCGCCGTCTTCTGCTGCACGTGGTCGAGCAGGCGGCCCGGCGTCGCGATCAGGATCTCGACACCGCGGCGCAGCTCTGCCGACTGCGGGTTCATGTCGACGCCGCCGAACACGACCGCGCTGCGCAGCGGCGTGTGCTTCGCGTACGCGTGCACGTTCGCGGCGACCTGGTCGGCGAGTTCGCGGGTCGGCGTGAGGATCAGCGCACGCACGGGGTGGCGCGCCGGGGACGCGCTCGTGTTGGCCTGCGGCAGCAGGCGCTGGATGATCGGCAGCGAGAAGCTCGCGGTCTTGCCGGTACCCGTTTGCGCGGCGCCCATGACGTCGCGGCCGGCGAGCACGACCGGAATGGCCTGCGCCTGGATCGGCGTCGGCGTCGTATAACCCTGCTCCGCAATGGCTTTCAGGATATCGGCGGCAAGGCCGAATTGATCGAAGGTTGCGTCGACGGGCTTGGCGACAGAATCGGACATGGTGGCGTTTCGCTCAAAAGGCGCGGCGGGGACATCGTGCGTCAGGCCAGCCGGGCCTGCGCTCATCACAATTCGGAAATAGACGGAGCCGCGGCGCGCCGCGCGGCGCCGCTCTGGCGCTTGGGACCGGTTCAATGTGAACGCTGGACGCCAGGCCGTGCGGACTCCGTTCGGCGCGAATGCCGACGGAAAGGGCCGTATTGTAGCACTGCGCAGCCATCTGTCCGTGACAACGCCGCGAACGGCCGCAACGGCGGTTCGCGCGGCGGGCACGGTACGGGCCCGTGCGGGCAATGGACGGCCCGATCGGGCTATCCCGATCGGCCGGCGAGCAATATCGGGGGTCCGATCCCTGATCATCGTATCCGGACGCCCGCCGCCTGCCCGCGTACCGGGCGGTCAGGCCCGGCAGCCGGTCAATACGACGAGCGCGGACGATCCGCGACCGCACGCGGCGCTCAGCCCTTCTTCTTTTTCTTCTCGACCTGCACGCAGTCGCCCAGCAGCGGCGGCGCCTTCTCGTCGGCGATCTCGTCGCGCAGCGTCGCTTCCTTGCCCTTCGTCCACCACGTATAGCGGCCGGCCTGGTAGCGCGCGCCCGACGCCGATACGGTGTCGACGAACAGCATCTGCTTCCCGTTAACCGGCACGAGCGCGAAGCTCTGGCCGTTGCCCGCGAGCCAGTACGACACGCGCACGGGCTGCTTCTGGTTCGCGCACTGGTAGACGGTCTGCTGGCGCGAATCGGCGTCGATCTCTTCGACGGTCAGTTGCGCGGCGTGCGCGACGGAAACGGCGGTGCCGGCCAGCGCGAGCGCGGCGAGGGTTCGGCGAATCATGCAGGTCCTCTCACGAGACAGATGGAAACGCGCCCTCGCGGGGCGCGCGGTCATTTATGGTTGGCAGCGAATCGAGTCGGTCGTCGCGATCAGGGATCGATGACGTCGGCGCATGCGTCGGTCGGCGCCGCTGCAACGTGGCCGACGAGCGGCACGATCTTGAGCCCGGCCGAAGCCACCCGGCACGGTGCGGCCGCGAGACCGCAACCCGCGAGACTCGCGACAAGCGCCAGCGCAACGCCCAGCTTTCCGATACGCAACCACCTCGACGCCATCGCCCTCTCCTCGTTCCGTCAGCGAGCCGACACGGGCCGGACGGCCGCGGCGGCGCGCTTCGCGCGTTCGCGGGCTTCGTCGACGGTCGCGCCGGTCGCCAGCGCGACGCCCATGCGCCGCTTCGCAAAACTTTCCGGCTTGCCGAACAGGCGCAGGTCGGCGCCCGGCACGGCGAGCGCGTCGCGCACGCCTTCGAACGCGATGCCGCGCTCGTCGAGCCCGCCGTAGATCACGGCCGACGCGGCCGGCGTCCCGAGCGCCGGATCGACCGGCAGCCCGAGAATCGCGCGTGCGTGCAGCTCGAATTCCGACTGGCGCTGCGATGCGAGCGTGACGAGGCCCGTATCGTGCGGCCGCGGGCTCACTTCCGAGAACCATACGTCGTCGCCGCGCACGAACAGCTCGACGCCGAACAGCCCGCGCCCGCCAAGCGCCTCGGTCACCTTGTGCGCGATCTCGCGCGACTTCTCGAGCGCCGCGGCGCTCATCGGCTGCGGCTGCCACGATTCGACGTAATCGCCCGCAACCTGCACGTGGCCGACCGGCTCGCAGAAATAGGTGCGCGTGTCGAGCGTCGCCGGATCGATCGCGCGTACGGTCAGCTGCGTGATCTCGTAGTCGAAATCGACGAAGCCCTCGACGATCACGCGGCCATGGTTCACCCGCCCGCCGGCCATCGCGTAGTCCCACGCGGCCCTCACGTCGGCGTCGGTCTTCACGACCGACTGCCCCTTGCCCGACGACGACATCACGGGCTTCACGACGCACGGCATGCCGATCTTCGCGACCGCCGCACTGAATGCGTCGAACGAATCCGCGAACGCATACGGCGACGTCGGCAGGCCGAGTTCCTCGGCGGCGAGCCGGCGGATCCCTTCGCGGTTCATCGTGAGCTGCGTCGCACGCGCGGTCGGGATCACCTCGGCAAGACCGGCCGCCTCGATCGCCGCGAGCGCGTCGGTGGCGATCGCCTCGATTTCCGGGACGATCAGGTGCGGACGTTCGGCCTCGACGATCGCGCGCAGTGCAGCGGCGTCCGTCATGTCGATCACGTGCGCGCGATGCGCGACCTGATGGCCCGGTGCGTCCGGATAGCGGTCGACCGCGATGACTTCGACACCGAGACGCTGCAACGCGATGATGACTTCCTTGCCGAGCTCGCCGGCGCCGAGCAGCATGACGCGCGTGGCCGAGGGTGAAAGCGGCGTACCGAGCCGCTGACCGATCTGCATGTGATTTCCCGCTTCTGGTGGAGGACGAAAACGGCTCCGATGTTAACACGCGCGATGACGCCGGTTTTGGCCGTTTCGACGGGCCGGTGCCCGACCGCGCACGGCACGCGGACGGGCTGCGAACGTTTTCATCGGTGAAGTGTCGGCTCGCCTGCCGCGGGGCGGGTGCGTTACTCTTACGCCTTGATCAGAATCCGATGAGGAACGAGGCTCATGTCCCACCTGTCCGCAGCCGCACGCGCACGCACCGGCCTGCTTCGCCCGTTGCGCGCGCCGCTCTGCGCGTTGACGCTTGCCACGCTTCTCGCCGCCTGCGCGATGCCGACCCATCCCGATTCCGCCGCCCCCGCACCCGACCCGTACAACCCGGCCGCCGTCCAGCTGCTCGACGACACGAGCTGGGAACTCACCAGCTGGACGAATGCCGACGGCACGCAGCGCGCGATCCCGCACGGCGACAACGGCGAGCCGATCAAGCTCGCGCTGTCGACCGAATCGGGCATCCGGCGCGCCAGCGGGTTCTCGGGCTGCAACCGCTACATGGGCACCTACGCGATCAAGAACGGCCTGCTGAGCTTCGGGCCGCTTGCCGGCACGCGGATGGCCTGCCCGAATTCGCTCGGCGGCCAGCTCGAGCACGCGTACCTCGACGCGCTCGCGCATGTCGACAAGACCGGCGTGCAGATGCGCGAGCCGCAGCAATTGCAGATCGTGACCAACGCCGGCGCAACGCTCATTTTCACGCACCGGAGCCCCTGATGCATCACGCACGCGAAGGCCGGCCGACCGCCTTCGCGTCGCGTGTCGCGCGCCTGTGCCGAACGCACATGCCGCACGGCGTGAAACGAATTCACGCCGCCCGAGAATCTTGTTCGCCGGCCGGTTAAACTCGGCGGGTCGCGCCTCGCGCGCCCCGCCCCACTCCTGTTTCAAAGCATGCACACGGTTGTCTTCGGCTGGTTCGGCATCTCCGCCGTCTGGTTCCTCCTCCTCTTCTGGCGTCTCGTGCAGGCGATGCTGCCCGGCGGCGGCGGCCTCGCCGGCCGCGGCTCGATCCGCCTGTGGCTCGGCTTCGCCGCGGTATTCGTCGCAAGCTGCACGCTGACGAGCCCGCTGTCGGGCCCCGACACGAACGCGCTCGGCCATGCGTTCTCCTCAGGCTTCGCCCATCTGCTCGGCCCGATCGGCACGCCGGTCGCGATGGTCGTCCTGTTCTTCGCCGGGTTGCCCTGGCTGACCGGCATCGGCTGGCGGCAGTTCGCCGCGTGGGTCGACACGTCGTTCGGCGTCAAGCTGTCGCGCGACGGCGGCGACGACGACGCACGCGGGATCGCCGACCTGCCGCGCAGCGCGCTGCATCGCGACGACGACATCGTGCAGCCGACCACCGCGCATACCGTCAACTCGATGGCGCCGCGCCAGAACGGCCGGTATTCGCGCCCGACGCTGTGGAAACCCGACCCGCAGGCGCGGCCGAAGCCGCGCAGCAAGACGCCGCCGCGTCCGCACACGGAACCCGTCGCGCCGTCTGGCTGGCTGAAGCCGACCGCGCCGCAGCGCACGCCGGTGGCGCCCCCCGCGCCGATCCCGACCAGCGCGATGCCGCCGCCCACGACCGGCAGCACCGCGAGCCTCGCGCGCGCGGCCGCAAACTCGCAAGTGCCGCGCCCCGATCCGGCCCCGCTTCCAGTCGGTTTCGAACCGGTCCGGCCGCGGCCGACTGCCGCGCGGCCGGCCACCGCTGCGCTGAAGCAGACGCCGCCGCGTGCCGCGGTCGCGCCGCGCGCGGCCGGCACGTCGCCGCAGCGCCCGCCGGTACGTCCGGTCACGGGAACGGCCGCGGCCGGCGTGTCGCAAGACACGGCGCGCCGCCGCCCGGTGCCGCCCGCGCCGGCGCGTGCGCCGCTCTATGCGTGGACGGAAAAGCCCGCCGCGCCGATCACGCCGGCGCCGAGCGTTCACGACACGCTGCGTTCGATCGAGGCCAGCACCGCGCAATGGGCGACGCTGGGTGGCGCGCAGTCGGCCGATGCAACGCCGGCAATGACGGCCGCCGCGGCCGTGGCCGGGGTGGCCGCGACAGCAGGCAGCGTTGCCGCACCGGCAGCGGCAGCCGTGTCGAACGCATTCGTCTCCGCAACGCACGGTCTCGCAGCCCATGACGCCGGCGTTCCGGTCGAACACGATGCCGCGCCTGCATACGACGACGGCGCGCCGATCGTGCTCGATGCGTTCATGCCGGCAGAGCCCGGCATCCCCGCGACGATCGCCGATTGGGGCGCCCCGACGTTCGACGACGCCGCACCGCACGCGCTGTCGAATGCCGGCACCGGCAGCGACGATGCCGCGTTGTCGCATCACGCCGACGACGCCATCCGTCACGTCGACGATGCGCCCGCCGCACCCGCACACGGGATCGCGCCGGCGCCGTCGTTCGATGCCGCCGTCGATCTCGCGCCGTGGGAAGACCTCGGCAGCCCGTCGGTTTCCGCGTTCGACGCATCGGCCGGGCACCCGCTTGCGGAATCGCCGGCAGGCGCGGCGAAAGCGGAGCCGGCCCCCGCCGCCTTCGCACAACGGGCGGACGAAGCGGCGGTCAACGAGATCCCCGCACGCAATCCGGCAGTGTTCGTCGATACCGGCGCCCCGGTAATCGATCGGCCTGCATCGGCCTACGCGCCGCCGAGTGCCGATGGCGCGCACGCCGACGTAACGCCCGCCGGCGGCATCGCTCCGTCTGCGGCCCTCCCCTCTGCGTCGATCGCCGGCACACCGGCGCGCGCCGTATCCGGGACGACGCCGGTTGCGACGACGTCGGCATTGCCCGCGTCGAGCCCCGCACCTGAAGCAGCCCAACCGGCCGCGACGGAGCGTGCGGCACCGCTGTCGGCCAGCGCCGAAGCCAGCACGCCCGTCACGCACTGGACGCCGCCGGTTTCGCCGACGGTGCAACCGGCAACGGCCCCTGCGACCGCTTCCGCACAACTGCCGACATCACCGGCGATTCAACCGTTTGCCGCGGCACCGGCCGCGTCGGCCGCGACTGAGTCGCCGTTCGTCGGCACGGCCTACGGCTCGACCGCACCGGCACCTGTCTCCGCTTCGAGTGTCGCGCCTGACGCCTCCGCAACGTCACCGGCCGGCGTGACCGGCACGGCATCGACTTCGCCGTCGCAACCGGCCTCATCGCCGTCGACCATTGCATCCGCCGCGTCGGCGGCACCGGTCGGCGTTACGGGCATGACTTACGGTTCGGTCTCCCGCGCATCGACGCCCGAGACGACCACGACACCCGCCGCGACGCCGTCGACGACCGGCGCGCCGGGTTCGACCGCGCAAGCACCCGCAGCACCGGCGCCCGTGAATTTCACGTCCGTCCCGCTTGCGACGCAACCTTCCGCGCCGGCACCGACGCTCCCGGCCAGCACGGCAATCTCGTCGAACGGCGCGGCATTTGGCGCATCGAGCACGTCGAGCGCATCCGGCGCAATCGCACCGCAGCCGGCAACCAGCCTGCCCGTGCCGCCCGCCGCCGCGATCGGATCGCCGGCCTCCGTCGGCGCAACGGCCGCGGCGCAGGCGCCGTCGAGCGTTTTCACACCAGCCGTAGCCGCCACCACGACGTTCACGACACCGCCCGCCCCTGCCGCACCGTCGGCAAGCTGGTCCGTGTCGAACGATGTGTCCGCGGCGCCGCAACCGGCAATTCCCGGCACGAGCCTGTCGATGCCGGCAGCGATCGCTACCCCGCCGGCGCTCGCGGCAGCCCCGCTGGCCGGCACGACGACCGCAATGGCACCAGAGCCGGCCGCAGCCGACACGGCGGCCCCCGACATCCCCGTGCGCCAGCCGCGCCCGAACGCGTTCGAATTCCACGCGCCCGTGACGTTCAGCGTCGAACTGCCGACGCTCGACCTGCTCGAGCCCGCGTCCGACGACGTCGAAACCATCACCGAGGAACACCTCGCGCAAACCGCCCAAGTGATCGAACAGCGGCTGCAGGAATTCAAGGTGCCGGTGACGGTCGTCGGCGCATCGGCCGGCCCCGTGATCACGCGCTTCGAGATCGAACCCGCGCTCGGCGTGCGCGGCAGCCAGATCGTCGGGCTGATGAAGGACCTGTCGCGCGGCCTCGGCCTCACGTCGATCCGCGTCGTCGAGACGATTCCCGGCAAGACCTGCATGGGCCTCGAACTGCCGAACGCGAAGCGCCAGATGATCCGCCTGTCGGAAATCCTCGCGTCGCGCGAGTACCAGCATTCGCAGTCGCAACTGACGATCGCGATGGGCAAGGACATCACGGGCCACCCGATCGTCACCGATCTCGCGAAGGCGCCGCACATGCTCGTCGCCGGCACGACGGGCTCGGGCAAGTCGGTCGCGATCAACGCGATGATCCTGTCGCTGCTGTACAAGGCGACGCCGGAAGACGTGCGGCTCATCATGATCGACCCGAAGATGCTGGAGCTGTCGGTCTACGAAGGCATCCCGCACCTGCTCGCGCCGGTCGTCACCGACATGAAGCTCGCGGCGAACGCGCTGAACTGGTGCGTCGGCGAAATGGAGAAGCGCTACCGGCTGATGTCGGCCGTCGGCGTGCGCAACCTCGCGGGCTTCAACCAGAAGATCCGTGACGCGGAAGCGAAGGAAAAAAAGATCGGCAACCCCTTCTCGCTGACGCCCGAGGATCCCGAGCCGCTGTCGAAGCTGCCGCTGATCGTCGTGGTGATCGACGAGCTGGCCGACCTGATGATGGTCGCCGGCAAGAAGATCGAAGAGCTGATCGCACGCCTCGCGCAAAAGGCGCGCGCAGCCGGCATCCACCTGATCCTCGCGACGCAGCGTCCGTCCGTCGACGTGATCACGGGCCTGATCAAGGCGAACATCCCGACGCGCGTCGCGTTCCAGGTGTCGTCGAAGATCGACTCGCGCACGATTCTCGACCAGATGGGCGCCGAATCGCTGCTCGGGATGGGCGACATGCTGTTCCTGCCGCCGGGCACCGGCTATCCGCAGCGCGTGCACGGCGCGTTCGTCGCCGACGAGGAAGTGCACCGGATCGTCGAGTACCTGAAGCAGTTCGGCGAGCCGCAGTACGAGGAAGGCATTCTCGACGGCCCGGCCGCCGACGGCGCGACGCAGGACCTGTTCGGCGAAGCGCCGGACGCGGAAGCCGATCCGCTGTACGACGAAGCCGTCGCGTTCGTCGTGCGCACGCGGCGCGCGTCGATCTCGTCGGTGCAGCGGCAGTTGCGCATCGGCTACAACCGCGCGGCGCGCCTGGTCGAGCAGATGGAAGCGGCGGGGCTCGTGTCGGCGATGGGCATCAACGGCAGCCGCGAGGTGCTCGTGCCTGCCGCGGCCGACTGAGCATGGCGGCCGGACGGCCGCTGTCGATCGATACGGGCGCGCCGGGAAACCCGCCGCCCCGAAAAAAAGAGGGCGCTGCATCGGCAGCGCCCTCTTTCCATTTACGGCTTGCGCACTTACTGCACCGGCACCAGCTTGAAGTCGACCGGCTTGCCGACCGCGACCTTCTGCGGATTCGCGCCGAGCTGCCCCGTTTCGACGTCGCGGCTGAACACGTAGAACGTGTCGCTGTCCTGGTTGCCGACGATCAGCCACTTGCCGGTCGGATCGATCAGGAACTCGCGCGGCGTCTTGCCGAGGCTCGACTGGCGGCCGACGTGCTTCAGCCGGCCGTCGGCCTGGTTCACCGCGTAGATCACGAGATCGTTCGCGTCGCCGCGGTTGGTCGCGTACAGGAAGCGGCCGTCCGGCGACAGGTGGATCGCGCCGCCGCCGACCTTGCCCTTGAAGCCCGGCGCCGTCATCGATACCGTCTCGACCGGCGTCAGCTTGCCGTCGTGATAGCCGAACACCTCGACCGACGCGTTGAGCTCGCTCGTCACGTACGCGAACCGGCCATCGGCGCCGAACACCATGTGACGCGGGCCCGAACCGGCCTTCACCGGCGTGTAGCGCGTGTCGGTCGGGCTGATCAGCCCGCGGCTGCCGTCCACCGTGTAGCGGTAGCCGTAGATCTTGTCCGCGCCGAGATCCTGTACGAACAGGTAGCGGCCGTCCGGCGAGAACACCGTCGAGTGCACGTGCGCGCCGTCCTGGCGGCCTTTCACGGGCCCGGTGCCTTCATGGTGCACGGCCAGCGCGGCCGCGCCGACCGCGCCGTCGTCGCGCAGCGGAAACACGGCGAAGCTGCCGCCCGGATCCTTCGCGACCGAGTAGTTGGCCGTCACGAGGTACTTGCCGTCCGGCGACAGCGCGAGATAGCAAGGATCGTTCCCTTCCGACGACACGCGGTCGATGAAGCTCAGCGCGCCCGTCTTCGCATCGAAGCGGAACGCGCTGACGCCGCCGCGCTGCGACGCCGGCCCGTCGTCGCCGGGCAGTTCGTTGACCGCGTAGACGGTGCGACCGTCGCGGCTCGGCAACAGATACGACGGGTTCACGGTCTTCGCCGACGAGACGGGCGCGACGCTGCCGTTTTTAGTATCGAAGCGGTAAACATAAATGCCGTCGCTGCCGCCACCCGTGTAGGTGCCGACCAGCAGGTTGTAGACGCCGTCGGCCGGTGCGGGCGATTGCTGTGCGAATGCATGGGTCGCGGACAAAGAGAGCACGATCGCGAAACCTTTCATCCAGTGAGCGAACCTAAGCGGGAACCCTCGTGCCGAAGCGCGTGCGTCACGCTCGCGTAAACGGTTGGGCATTGAATCCTCCTTGCATCGAGTCGCTTCAAGTGTTGAGATAGGACGAAACGCCGGCCGTTCATGCGCTCCGCCGCCCGGCCGAGTATACGGGGCGCGACGCTCGGGCGTGAAGCCCGGCCGCCGCCGTCCGCATTGTGAATACGAATATCCAAGGATCGCCTGCCCATGCCCGCCCTGATCGAAGACTACGCCCTCGTCGGCGACGGCCATACGGCCGCGCTGATCTCGAAAGACGGCTCCGTCGACTGGCTGTGCTGGCCCCGCTTCGATTCGGGCGCCTGCTTCGCGGCGCTTCTCGGCACGCCCGAGCACGGCCGCTGGCTGCTCGCGCCGGCTGCCGACGCCGCGATCACGCACACCACGCGCCGCTATCGCGGCGACACGCTGATTCTCGAAACCGATTACGAAAGCGCCGACGGCGCGGTCACCGTGATCGACTTCATGCCGCCCGGCAACGGCTGGTCCGAACTCGTGCGGATCGTCGTCGGCCGCCACGGCACGATGAAGATGCGCATGGAACTCGTGTTGCGCTTCGACTACGGCTTCTCGGTCCCGTGGGTCACGCAACTCACCCGCGAGGACGGCATGAAGGCGATCGCGGGCCCCGACACCGTCGTGCTGCGCACGCCGGTGCCGCTCACCGGCAAGAATCTCCATACGCTCGCGGAATTCACGGTCGGCGCCGACGAACGCGTGCCGTTCTCGCTCAGCTACGCGGCGTCGCACATGCGGCTGCCGCCCGCGCGCGATCCGCTGTCGATGCTCGCGCGCACCGAGAACTACTGGCTCGAATGGTCGGGCCGCTGCCAGGTGCAGGGCCGCTACGCGGCAGCCGTGCGCCGTTCGCTGATCACGCTGAAGGCGCTCGCGTACGAGCCGACCGGCGGCATCGTCGCGGCGCCGACCACGTCGCTGCCCGAGAAGATCGGCGGCAGCCGCAACTGGGACTACCGCTTCTGCTGGCTGCGCGACGCGACGATCACGCTGCTCGCGCTGATGCGCGGCGGCTACTACGACGAAGCGCGCGCATGGCGCACGTGGCTCGGCCGCGTGATGGCCGGTTCGCCCGAGCAGATCCAGATCATGTACGGGATCGCCGGCGAGCGCCGGCTGCCGGAAATGGAGCTCGACTGGCTGCCCGGCTATCAGGATTCGAAGCCGGTTCGCGTCGGCAACGGCGCCGCGAACCAGCTCCAGCTCGACGTGTTCGGCGAGGTGATGGCCGCGCTGCACCTCGCGCGCGTTGGCGGCCTGCAGGCCGACGACACGGTCTGGTCCGTGCAGTGCGCGCTGCTCGATCATCTCGAGAAGATCTGGCGGGAACCCGACGAAGGGATCTGGGAAACGCGCGGCGGCCGTCTCCATTTCACGTTCTCGAAGGTGATGGCGTGGGTCGCGTTCGACCGTGCGATCAAGTCGGCGGAAATGTTCCGGCTGCCCGGTTCGCTCGACCGCTGGCGCGCGCTGCGCGAGCAGATCCATGCCGACGTCTGCGCCAACGCATGGCACGAAGGCAAGCAGGCGTTCGCGCAGAGCTACGGCAGCGACGAGCTCGACGCGAGCGTGCTGCTGATGCCGCTGCTCGGCTTCCTGCCGCCGGAGGACCCGCGGATCGTCGGCACGGTCGAGGCGATCGAGCGCGAATTGCTGCACGACGGGCTCGTGATGCGCTACCGCACGACCGAGTACGACGACGGCCTGCCGCCCGGCGAAGGCACGTTTCTCGCGTGCAGCTTCTGGCTGGTCGACAACTACGCGCTGCTCGGCCGGATCGACGACGCGCACCGGCTGTTCAGCCGGCTGCTCTCGCTGTCGAACGACCTCGGGCTGCTCGCGGAAGAGTACGACCCGGTCGCCGGACGGCTCGTCGGCAACTTCCCGCAGGCGTTCTCGCACGTGGCGCTCGTGCATACCGCGATGAACCTGATGCACCACGAAGACGCGATGGCGCGCGCGGCCGGCCAGCCCGCGCCGGCCGTGGCGACGGGGCGTTGACGGGCGGTTGGACGGGGGCGCGGGCGGCTTGGTCAGAGATCGTCAAATCGCAAAAATTTGATGAAAAATCGGGGAAATGTTGCATTGCACCACCCATCGTTGTCCGATATGATCGACGCGATTGTCCGGCCGCAGTGCACCATGGCCGGCCGCTGACCCCTACGGCACGCCGCGACGCCCCACGCCGCCCTTGCGCACCGTCCCCCACGCGGGAGTAGTCTGCATGCTTTACCAATTGCACGAATTCCAGCGGGCCATGCTGAGCCCGCTCACGGCCTGGGCCCAGGCCGCGTCCAAATCGTTCGCCAACCCGTCCAGCCCGTTCTCGCTGATGCCCGGCGCAACCCGGATGGCCGCCGCCTACGAACTGATGTACCGGCTCGGCAAGGATTACGAGAAACCTGAATTCAACCTTCATCAGATCGTCAAGGACGGCCACAACATCCCGATCGTCGAGCAGACGATCATCGAGAAGCCGTTCTGCCGGCTGCTGCGTTTCAAGCGCTACTCGGATGATGCCGATGCGGTCACGCAACTGAAGGACGAGCCGGTCGTGCTGGTCTGCGCGCCGCTGTCGGGCCACCACTCGACGCTGCTGCGCGACACGGTGCGCACGCTGCTGCAGGATCACAAGGTCTACATCACCGACTGGATCGACGCACGGATGGTGCCGGTCGAGACGGGCCCGTTCCACCTGCACGACTACATCGCGTACATCCAGGAATTCATCCGTCACATCGGCGCGCGCAACCTGCACGTGATCTCGGTATGCCAGCCGACGGTGCCGGTGCTCGCGGCGATCTCGCTGATGGCGAGCCGCGGCGAGGATACGCCGCTCACGATGACGATGATGGGCGGCCCGATCGACGCGCGCCGCAGCCCGACGTCGGTGAACTCGCTCGCGACGCAGCACTCGACCGCGTGGTTCGAGAACAACGTGATCCACACGGTGCCCGCGAACTATCCGGGCGAAGGCCGCCAGGTCTATCCGGGCTTCCTGCAGCACACCGGCTTCGTCGCGATGAACCCGGAACGGCATGCGCAGTCGCACTGGGATTTCTACCAGAGCCTGCTGCGCGGCGACGAGGAAGACGCCGAAGCGCACCGCCAGTTCTACGACGAGTACAACGCGGTGCTCGACATGGCCGCCGAGTATTACCTCGAGACGATCCGCGTCGTGTTCCAGGAGTTCCGGCTCGCGGAAGGCACGTGGGACGTCGAAGGCGAGCGCGTGCGGCCGCAGGACATCAAGCACACCGCACTGATGACGATCGAGGGCGAACTCGACGACATCTCGGGCAGCGGCCAGACGCACGTCGCGCACGAGCTTTGCACGGGCATCCCGCAAGACGACCGCCGCAGCCTGACCGCCGAGAAATGCGGCCACTACGGGATCTTCTCGGGCCGACGCTGGCGCACGATCATCTATCCGCAGCTGCGCGACTTCATCCGCGAGCATGCGCCGGAGCCGAAGCACGGCGCGACGAAGTTGCCCGTCGATGCCCAGGATGCGACTGCGATCGGCGTCGTGCCGGCCGCCAAGCCGGAGCCGGAAACGGCCGTGCGCGCCACCGCCGCGAAACGCACGCGCGCAAAGGCGCCGGCCGTGACGGTCGCGCCCGCCAGGACGCCCGCCGCAAAGGCCGCGCCCGCCGCGAAACGCGCGGCAGGCAGCCCGCGCGCCAAGACCGTGCGAGCCCGCAAGGCCGCCTGACGCGTCGCGTTCCGACGCAAAAACGCCGCCGTTGCCTGGCGCAACGGCGGCGTTTTTTATCCGGCTGCGGCCGCGCGCGGGCGGCTCATCGGCTCGTTCGTTTGCCGCGTCAGCGCCGCAGCAGATACGCGAGCAGCACCTCGGTGTTCATCCGGACCATCTCCGCGCGCTCGTCGGTATCGGTGAAGTCGCGGCCGAGCGTCGCGGCGAGCGTGAAGCGGTTCGACACGATGTAGTAGCCGAGCCCCGACAGCGTCACGTAGAAGCGCAGCGGATCGATGTCGCTGCGGAACAGCCCGGCCTTCTGGCCGCGCATCAGCACGTTGCCGAGCTTCGCGACGATGGGCGACATCATCTCGCGGATCCGCGTCGACTTGTGCAGGTAGCGCGCCTCGTGCAGGTTCTCGTTGTTGATGAGCCTGAGCAGCTCCGGATGGTCGCGGTAGTAGTCCCAAACGAAATGCGCGAGCCGCGTGACCGCTTCGACCGGCGCGACGCCGTCGAGATCGAGCACGCGCTCGGCCTCGGTCAGCGCGGAGAACGCGTGTTCGAGCACCGCCGTAAACAGCTGCTCCTTGCTGCCGAAGTAGTAATAGAGCATGCGCTCGTTGGTTTCGGCCCGCCGCGCAATCTGGTCGACGCGTGCGCCGAACAGCCCTCCACTCGCGAACTCTTCGGCTGCCGCCATCAGGATGCGGCGGCGCGTACCTTCAGGATCTCTTTTGATTTTTGGCTGATTCATGGTGGCGCTTTGCTATGTGAGCCGCTTGATCCGGACCGACACCCCCACCGCGTTGGCGCCGGCCGCCCTGGAACGGGCGCGCCGCGTGCGGCCGCCCTCCTGCTGAGCCCCTGCAAAAAAGCGGTTCGATTATGCGCACAGACGGCGTCCAGCGCAATGCGGGAAATCGGCGATAATCGAGCTTTGGCAAACCTTTCCGGCTGCGCCCGACGCGGCCGAGAGCCATTCGGCGCCGCTGCGCCCGTTGTCACCGTGACCGACTCCAAAACACTCGCGGATCGCATCGAAGATCTGCTTCCCCAGACGCAATGCACGAAGTGCGGCTATAACGGCTGCCGTCCGTACGCCGAGGCGATCGCCGCCGGCGATGCGAACTACAACCAGTGCCCGCCCGGCGGCGCCGAAGGCATCGCGCGCCTCGCGGGCCTGCTCGGCAAGCCGGTGATTCCGCTGAATCCCGTCAACGGCAGCGAGCATCCGCGCGCGGTCGCCTTCATCGACGAAAGCCTGTGCATCGGCTGCACGCTGTGCATGCAGGCGTGCCCGGTCGACGCGATCGTCGGCGCGCCGAAGCAGATGCACACGATCATCGAGGCGCAGTGCACCGGCTGCGATCTGTGCGTGCCGCCCTGCCCGGTCGACTGCATCGCGATGCTGCCGGTGACCGGCGAGCGCACCGGCTGGGATGCATGGTCGCAGGCGCAGGCCGATGCCGCGCGCGAACGCCACGACCTGCGGCTCGCGCGCCAGCGCCGCGAGCGTGAAGCCGCCGAGGCGCGCGCCGCCGCACGCCGCGCGGCCAGTGCCGCGAAGCCGGCCGCGGAACAGCCTGCGGCGCAGCCGGACGCCCCCGCAGCCGCACCGGCCGCCGACGACGCCGACGCGAAGAAACGCGCGATCATCGCCGCCGCGCTCGAGCGTGCGCGCAAGAAGAAGGAAGAACTGTCCGGGCAAGGCGCCGGGCCGAAGAACACCGAAGGCGTGAGCGCGGCCGTCCAGGCGCAGATCGATGCGGCCGAGGCGCGCCGCAAGCGGCTCGCCGAACAGCAGGCGCAGCGCGACGCCGACGCCGCGGCTGCAGGCGGCAACGATCAAGAGAACGACGCAGGCAACGACGACCCAGGCAGCCCCTCCGCGCCGCCCGACAAGAACGCTCCATGAACGCCAGCAAACGACGCGCGATCTACGAAACGCTGCAGAGCCTCAATCCGCATCCGACCACCGAGCTCGAATACTCGACACCGTTCGAGTTGCTGATCGCCGTGATGCTGTCCGCGCAGGCGACCGACGTGTCGGTCAACAAGGCGATGCGAAAGATGTTCCCGGTCGCGAACACCCCGCGACAAATCGTCGCGCTTGGCGAGGAAGGCGTCACCGAGTACATCAAGACGATCGGTCTCTATCGCACCAAGGCGAAAAACGTGGTCGCGGCGTGCCGGATCCTGCTCGAGCGCTACGACGGCGAGGTGCCGGCCGATCGCGAAGCGCTGGAAGGCTTGCCGGGCGTCGGCCGCAAGACCGCGAACGTCGTGCTGAACACCGCGTTCGGCCAGCCGACGATCGCGGTCGACACGCATATCTTCCGCGTCGCGAACCGTACGGGGCTCGCACCGGGCAAGGACGTGCGGGCCGTCGAGGCCGCACTCGAGAAGTTCACACCGAAGGAATTCCTGCAGGACGCACATCACTGGCTGATCCTGCACGGGCGCTATGTGTGCAAGGCGCGCAAGCCCGAGTGCTGGCACTGCGCGATCGAGCCGCTGTGCGAATTCCGGCCGAAGACGCCGCCGCCCAACGAGTAAGCATCCGGCGCAACGGACATGCGCCGCACCGAACCGCGCCGGCACCGTCCGATTCCGTAGGTGCCGCACTGGCATACCCGGCTTCCGCCTCTGCGGCTACGCGTTGGATGTCGCCGTCGCGTCGTCGGCCGCCGCGCCGCCTGCGCGCACGAGCGCCAGCACGGCCGCCAGAATCGCGACACCGCCCGCCCATTGCAGCGGCGACAGTGCCTCCCCGAACAGCAGCGCCGCGAGCGCGACCGTCACGACCGGTTCGAGCGTCGACAGCATCGACGTGCGCGCGGCCCCGAGCCGCTCGAGCCCGGCGAAGAATGCGAGCATCGCCGCGACCGTCGATACCAGCGCGATCGCGAGCATCGACGCCCAGCCGCCGCCCGTCGCGGGCCAGCGCGGCGGCACGCCGAACGCCGCGGTCCGCACGACGGCGATCGCCACGAGCGTCGCGGTGGCCGACAGGCAGATGATCGCGGTCGTCGCGAGCGGATCGACGCCGCGCGTCGCCTTCGTGCCGCCGACGATGTACAGCGAGTAGATCACCGCGGCCGCCAGCGCGAGCGCGATCCCGAGCGGCTCGCCGTGCCCGCCGCCGACCATCAGCGCGGAGCCCGCGACGCACAGCACGAGCGCGACGGCCTTCGCGCGCGTCAGGCGTTCGCCGAGCCACCACGCGGCCAGCAGCGTGACGAACGCCGGATACAGGTACAGCAGCAGCGCGACGAGGCTCGCCTGCGCGTGCTGCAGCGCGCTGAAATAGCAGAACGACTGCCCGACGTAGCCGGCCGCGCCCATTGCCACGAGCGGCACGAGCGCGCGCCCGCGCGGCCATGCGACGCGGCGGTGCCGTGCGATCGCGGCAAGCACCGCACCGCCGATCGCGAAGCGCACGATCAGCAGCCCGAGCACGTCGACGCCGGCCGCATATGCGTAGCGGCCGAAAATCGCCATCGCGCCGAACGCGGCGGCGGACAACGCGACGTAGAGCGTGCCCTGCAGGGCGGCGGACGATGGGCGGACGGTAGCGGTCATGATGAAACGGGTGAGCGAGGCGCCGTGACGGGAGTCGTCGGAGTGTAGCGGTGCAGCGGCGGCCGGCCTAGGGCCTGTTCCCGCTAATAACGGGCTTGCGAACGAGCCTTGCCGGCTGCAGTGCAAGAAGCAAGGAGCGCCGTTTGGCCGAGCCAAACAAGCGACGCGCGACGCCGCAATACGGCCGGCAAGGCACGTTCCCCTGTTTGGAAAAATTCATTCGTGGGGCTGGCCCGTTATTAGCGGGAACAGGCCCTAGCCCGCGCTTACCCGTTCCGCGGCTCTGCGCGGGCAGCCGCGGCCGGCCAGCCCCGCACGGGTCGTCCTCGCTCGCCGCCAGCACCGTCCGCCGACCCGGCGTACAATGCCCGACGCGGCATGACGCCGCCCGAATCACGACGTTTCCCCACCATGTTCAATCCAAGCCGCGACGATGTGCGTCGCTTTTTCACCGAGACCTGGCGCAAGCAGCGCGCGGGCGAGATCCTGACGCCGCTGGAAGCGATCGCAGCCGACTGGATCGTCGAGCATCCCGAATACCACGACGAGCTCGCCGATGCCGACGGTGCGGCCGCGCGCAACTACACGCCCGAGGAAGGCCGGACGAACCCGTTCCTGCACCTGTCGATGCACCTCGCGATCAGCGAGCAGTTGTCGATCGACCAGCCGCCCGGCATCCGCGCCGCGCACGACAAGCTGGCCGCGAAGCTCGACTCGACCCACGATGCGCAGCACGCGATCATGGAATGCCTCGGCGAGACGATCTGGGAAGCGCAGCGCACGAACACGCCGCCCGATACCGACGCGTACCTGCAGCGCATCCTGCGCCGCGCGTCGCGCGACTAAGCGCACGGCGCCCGTACGTCCGCCCCGGGTTTCGCCCGGTCGCCGGCAAAAAAATACCCCGCCGAGGCGGGGTATTGTTGCTGCGAGCGCCCGTGAGGCCCGTCGCGCTTACTTCTTGAACACGAGATCGGTTTCCTTCAGCGACTCGATGTAGGACGCGATGTCCTTCATGTCGCTGACCGACAGGTTCTGCACCTGTGCCTGCATGATCGCGTTGTTGCGACCGAGCAGCGGGTTCGTCAGCCCCATCTGGTATTGGCGCATCGCCCACACGAGGTAGTCGGCGTGCTGGCCGGCCAGGCGCGGGTATTCGGCGTTGATCGGCTTGTTCAGCTGCGCGCCGTGGCAGGCCGCGCAGTTGTGCGATTCGACCAGTTCCTTGCCCTTCGTGATGTCCGCTGCGTGCGCGGTACCGATCGCGAGGCCGGCCGCCAGTGCCACCGCCGCCGTCTTGAATGCGTTGTTCATGAATGCTCCTGTCCCGCCGGAGAGATCGGCGGCGCGCGCTTTACTTGTAGGGGTTGTCCTTCGTGTCGGCCTTCTGCGCGGCGTAGTACGCCGACAGATCCGCGATGTCCTGGTCCGTCAGCGAACCGGCGATCGCATTCATCGACGGGAAGTGACGATCCTTCTTGCGGTAGGCCTTCAGCGCGTTCTCGAGATATTGCTGGTTCTGGCCGCCGAGGACGGGCACCCGGTAGACCTCCGGATACGCCGCGCGGTAGTCCTGGATGCCGTGGCAACCGATGCACATGGCGGCCTTGCCCGCCCCGTCCTTCGGGTTGCCGACCACACCGGCCGCCTGCGCGCTGCCCGCGAGCGCCACGAGCGCTGCGACAACCACGTGTTTGCCGACGAATTTGTTCATAGCTCTTGTAACCTAGCTTGAGGGGAAACTGGCGCCAAAGCGGCAACGGCCCGCGCCGTTTTGCTTATCGGATCGCCACGCAGGCCAAAAAAAACGGCCAGATTGTACCGCGTCGGCGGGGAACGCGTCCATACGGCGGCCCCGTTCGCCCCGCCACAGCCCCGCAACGATACGCGGGCGCGGCCCAACCGGACAGCCCTTCTGACTTATACTGGGTTTTTTCCCGATGAAGAAGAGCGCCGCCATGCGTTTCGAAGGGTCCTCGCAGTACGTCGCCACCGACGATCTGAAGCTCGCGGTCAACGCCGCACTGACGCTGCAACGCCCGCTGCTGATCAAGGGCGAGCCCGGCACCGGCAAGACCATGCTCGCCGAGGAAGTGGCCGCCGCGCTCGACATGCCGCTGCTGCAGTGGCACATCAAGTCGACCACCAAGGCGCAGCAGGGCCTGTACGAATACGACGCCGTATCGCGGCTGCGCGACTCGCAGCTCGGCGACGAGCGCGTGAAGGACATCTCGAACTACATCGTCAAGGGCGTGCTGTGGCAGGCGTTCGACGCCGAGCAGCCGAGCGTGCTGCTGATCGACGAGATCGACAAGGCCGACATCGAATTCCCGAACGACCTGCTGCGCGAGCTCGACCGGATGGAGTTCCACGTGTACGAGACGCGCGAGACGGTGCGCGCGAAGCACCGCCCGCTCGTCATCATCACGTCGAACAACGAGAAGGAGCTGCCCGACGCGTTCCTGCGCCGCTGCTTCTTCCACTACATCCAGTTTCCCGATCCGTCGACGATGCAGAAGATCGTCGCGGTGCACTTCCCCGACATCCGCGAGGAGCTGCTGCGCGCGGCGCTCGAGAGTTTCTTCGAATTGCGCGGCGTGTCGGGCCTGAAGAAGAAGCCGTCGACGTCCGAGCTGCTCGACTGGCTGAAGCTGCTGCTCGCCGAGAACATCCCGGCCGACGCGCTGCGCGGCGCGGACGCGAAGCAGATCGTGCCGCCGCTCGCGGGCGCGCTGCTGAAGAACGAGCAGGACCTGAGCCTGCTCGAACGGCTCGTCTACATGAACCGGCACAACCGGTAATCCCCCCTCACCCGCGAAGGCCCGGCCATGCTGCTCAATTTCTTCTACGCGCTGCGCGCAGCCAAGCTGCCCGTCTCGGTGAAGGAATACCTGACGCTGCTCGAATCGCTGAAGGCCGGGCTGATCTCGCCGTCGATCGACGCGTTCTACTTCCTCGCGCGGATGACGCTCGTCAAGGACGAGCAGTACTTCGACAAGTTCGACCAGGCGTTCGGCGCGTATTTCCACGGCGTGTCCACGCTGCCGTCCGAAGCGTTCGACATTCCGCTCGACTGGCTCGAGAAGCGGCTGGAGCGCGAGCTGTCGCCGGAGGAAAAGGCGCAGATCGAGGCGATGGGCGGGCTCGACAAGCTGATGGAGCGCCTGAAGGCGCTGCTCGACGAGCAGAAGGAACGCCACGAAGGCGGCAACAAGTGGATCGGCACGGGCGGCACGTCGCCGTTCGGGCACGGCGGCTACAACCCGGAAGGCGTGCGCATCGGCGGCCCGTCGAACGGCAACCGCACCGCGGTGAAGGTGTGGGAAGCGCGCGCCTATCGCGACTACGACGATTCGGTCGAGATCGGCACGCGCAACATCAAGGTCGCGCTGCGGCGGCTGCGCCGCTTCGCGCGCGAAGGCGCGGCCGAGGAGCTCGACCTGCCCGGCACGATCCGCAGCACGGCCGCGAACGCCGGCTGGCTCGACCTGCGGATGGTGCCCGAGCGCCACAACAACGTGAAGGTGCTGATGCTGCTCGACGTCGGCGGCTCGATGGACGACCACATCAAGCGCACCGAAGAGCTGTTCTCGGCCGCGAAGGCCGAATTCAAGCATCTCGAATTCTTCTACTTCCACAACTGCGTGTACGACCACCTGTGGAAGAACAACCGCCGCCGCCACTCGGAGCGCACCGCGACGTGGGACGTGCTGCACAAGTTCACGCCCGACTACAAGCTGATCTTCGTCGGCGACGCGACGATGAGCCCGTACGAAGTGCTGCAGCCCGGCGGCTCGGTCGAATACAACAACCCGGAAGCCGGCGCCGTGTGGCTGCGCCGCCTCGCCGACCAGTTCCCCCATCATGCCTGGCTGAACCCCGAGCCCGAGCGGCTATGGGAGTACCGGCAGTCGGTCGCGGTGATCCGCGACCTGCTCGGCCATCGCATGTATCCGCTTACGCTCGCCGGCCTCGAAACCGCGATGCGCGCACTCAGCAAGTAACGCAACCCCGTCGCAGATACAAAGGCCGCGTCCGAGCGGCCTCCCTCCGGAGATAGCATGAACACCTCGCCCACCGCGAGCGCCAGCCGCGCCGGCGGCCGCCGCTTTTTCGCCGATACGTCCGTGTCGGCGCTCGTCGCCGGCTTCGTCGCGATGATGACCGGCTACACGAGCTCGCTCGTGCTGATGTTCCAGGCCGGCCGCGCCGCCCACCTCACCGATGCGCAGATCTCGTCGTGGATCTGGGCGCTGTCGATCGGCATGGCGGTGACGACGATCGGCCTGTCGCTGCGGTTTCGCGCGCCCGTCGTCGTCGCGTGGTCGACGCCCGGCGCCGCGCTCTTGATCGCGTCGCTGCCCGGCGTGCCCTACGGCGAGGCGATCGGCGCGTTCGTCGTGTGCGCGCTGCTGCTGACGGCCGTCGGCGTGAGCGGCCTGTTCGACACGCTGATGAAGCGCATTCCGGCCGGCATCGCAGCCGCCTTGCTCGCGGGCATCCTGTTCGAGATCGGCATCGAGATCTTCCGCGCCGCGCAGTTCCAGACCGCGCTCGTGCTCGCGATGTTCTTCACCTACCTGATCGTCAAGCGGCTCGCGCCGCGCTATGCAATCGTGACGACGCTGATCGTCGGCACGGCGGTGGCCGGCGGGCTCGGCCTGCTCGACTTCAGCCGCTTCCACATCGCGCTCGCGCAGCCCGTGTTCACGATGCCCGCGTTCTCGATCGCGTCGATCGTCAGCATCGGCATTCCGCTGTTCGTCGTCGCGATGGCGTCGCAGAACGTGCCGGGCATCGCGGTGCTGCGCGCGGACGGCTATCAGACACCGTCGTCGCCGCTGATCGCGACGACCGGCCTCGCATCGCTGCTGCTCGCGCCGTTCGGCTCGCACGGCGTGAACCTTGCAGCGATCACGGCCGCGATCTGCACGGGCCCCGAAGCGCACGAGGATCATGCGAAGCGCTACACGGCCGCCGTGTGGTGCGGCACCTTCTACCTGGTCGCCGGCATCTTCGGCGCGACGATCGCCGCGCTGTTCGCCGCGCTGCCGAAGGCGCTCGTGGTATCGGTCGCCGCGCTCGCGCTGTTCGGCTCGATCATGAGCGGGCTCGCGAACGCGATGCAGGACGTCAAGCAGCGCGAAGCCGCGCTCGTCACGTTCATGGTCACCGCGTCGGGCCTCACGCTGCTGTCGATCGGCTCGGCGTTCTGGGGGCTCGTCGCGGGGATCGTCACGCAGGTGATCCTGAACGCCAGACGCCCCGCGTGACGCGGCTCGCCGCGCGTTGCGGCACGCCTCGGGCACGCCAAAACGTGCTCGACACGAATCGGGCCTAAAATGATGGATCGGAAGCGGCGCCCTGCGCCGCTTCGCTTCGCCGCCGCGCTCGCGCGGCCCGTGAGAACCCGGCGCCCCGCGCCCTTCTTCCGAATCGCCATGACTACCGCACTCGACCAGCTGAAGCAGTACACGACCGTCGTCGCCGACACGGGCGATTTCCAGCAGCTTGCGCAATACAAGCCGCAGGACGCGACCACCAACCCGTCGCTGATCCTGAAGGCCGTCCAGAAGGATGCGTACAAGCCGATCCTCGAGAAAACCGTCCGCGATCATCGCAACGAAAGCACCGATTTCATCATCGACCGCCTGCTGATCGCATTCGGCACCGAGATCCTGAAGCTGATCCCGGGCCGCGTGTCGACCGAAGTCGACGCACGCCTGTCGTTCGACACGCAACGCTCGATCGACAAGGGCCGCGAGCTCATCAAGCTGTACGAAGCAGCCGGCGTCGGCCGCGAGCGCATCCTGATCAAGCTCGCGTCGACGTGGGAAGGCATCCGCGCGGCCGAGGTGCTGCAGAAGGAAGGGATCAAGTGCAACATGACCCTGCTTTTCTCGCTCGTGCAGGCCGCCGCGTGCGCGGAAGCCGGCGCGCAACTGATCTCGCCGTTCGTCGGCCGCATCTACGACTGGTACAAGAAGCAGGCCGGCGCGGAATGGAACGAAGAGAAGGACGGCGGCGCGAACGATCCGGGCGTGCAGTCGGTGCGCCGCATCTACACGTACTACAAGACGTTCGGCTACACGACCGAAGTGATGGGCGCGAGCTTCCGCACGACGAGCCAGATCACCGAACTCGCCGGCTGCGACCTGCTGACGATCAGTCCCGATTTGCTGCAGAAGCTGCAGGACAGCAACGAGACGGTCGCGCGCAAGCTGTCGCCGGAATCGCTGCAGGACAAGCCGTCCGAGCGCGTCGCGATCGACGAGGCATCGTTCCGCTTCCAGTTGAACGACGAAGCGATGGCGACCGAAAAGCTTGCCGAAGGCATCCGCGTATTTGCCGCCGATGCGGTGAAGCTCGAAAAGCTGATCGACGCGCTGCGCTGAGTCGCGACGGGCGTCAGCGGCTGTCAGCAACCCTGACAACAGCCGTCAGCAAGCACGCCGCACACGGCCGCGAACACGATGTTCGCGGCCGTTTTTATTTTTCATTCCATCGTCAAGCGCGCGCACTACAATCCACGTCACGGGTGCGCCGGCCGCCTCCCGACGCGCCCTTTCCCAGTCAATCTTGCACGACGCCGAACCCGCACCGACACGCGGGCCCGGCCCATCACAGGAGACAACGATGCAAGTCCAACCGTACCTGACGTTCTACGGTCGCGCCGACGAAGCCCTTCAGTTCTACGAAAAGGCACTCGGCGCCAAGACGATGTTCAAGATGCACTTCAAGGATGCGCCGCCGAACCCCGACTACCCGATGGCGCCGGAGATGGCCGACAAGGTGATGCACGCGAGCTTCACGATCGGCGACTCGATGATCATGTGCTCGGACGGCGATTGCAGCCAGCCGGCGGGCGCCGCGCACGCCGGCTATTCGCTGTCGCTGAATCCGGCGACGGTCGAGGAAGGCCAGAAGCTGTTCAATGCGCTCGCCGACGGCGGCGAAGTGACGATGCCGTTCGGCAAGACGTTCTGGGCGCTCGGCTTCGGCATGGCGAAGGATCGTTTCGGTGTGCACTGGATGGTCAACGTCGAAGACCTGTCGCAACGCGAGGATCTCGCGAAACGCGCGCAGGGCTGACGTAAAAAGGAACGCCCGCCACCTTTGCAGGGGCGGGCGTTTTCGTTGCTGCGCGACGCGTGCGCGGCACGCAGCCGCGCACGGCCCACGGCCCCTATCAGCCTTCGACGACGTCGAGATAATCCTCCGGCCGCGTGCGATCTTCCGCATGCGCCATCCCCATCACGCGCACCAGCACGCTCACCGCCACCGCCACCACGAGGTTCACGATCAGCGACCACACCGCTGCGTAGCCGGGAATCGCGAGGCCGAACAGGTGGATCGTGAAGATGGAGCTGGCCAGCTTCAGCGAGATCGCCATCCACGTGCCGCACACGATGCCGGCCGCCCAGCCGGCCAGCAGGCCGCGATGGTCGAGCACGCGCGTGTACAGGCCGAGCACGATCGCGGGCAGCGTCTGGATGATCCAGATCCCGCCGAGCAGCTGCAGCTGGATCGCGTAGGTCAGCGGCAGCCCGAGGATGAACGCGACCGCGCCGACCTTCACGATCAGCGACACGAGCTTCGCGACGTGCGTCTCCTGGTCGTGCGACATGTTGCGGTTCACGAACTCGCGGTGGATGTTGCGCGTGTACAGGTTCGCGGCCGCGATCGACATGATCGCCGCCGGCACCAGCGCACCGATGCCGATCGCCGCGAACGCGACGCCGACGAACCACGACGGGAAGTACTCGAGGAACAGTGCGGGCACCGCGAAGTTCGGGCCGAACGCCTTGAAGTACGGCGCGTACTGCGGCATGTCCTTCACGCCCGACGCGAGCGCCATGTAGCCGAGCAGCGCGAGCAGGCCGAGCACGAACGAGTACGCGGGCAGCATCGCCATGTTGCGGCGGATCGAGTTGCCCGACGACGACGACAGGATCGCCGTGACCGAGTGCGGGTACAGGAACAGCGCGAGCGCCGAGCCGATCGCGAGCGTCGCGTACGCGCTGTAGCCGTTCAGGCTCATTGCATCGGGCGCCTTCAGCAGCAGCTTCGCAGGCGGCACGCTCGCGAAGATGTGCCCGAAGCCGCCGAGCTTCGCCGGGATCACGATGACGGCAGCCGCGATCGTGATGTAGATCAGGATGTCCTTCACGATCGCGATCATGGCCGGCGCGCGCAGCCCCGACGTGTACGTGTACGCGGCGAGGATCGCAAACGCGATGATCAGCGGCAGGTCGCCGACGAAGCCGGTCGTATCGAAGCCGAGCGCGCCGATCACCACTTCGATGCCGACGAGCTGCAGCGCGATGTACGGCATCGTCGCGACGATGCCCGTCACCGCGATCGCGAGCGCGAGCATCCGGCTGCCGTAGCGCGCGTTGACGAAGTCGGCGGCCGTCACGTAGCCGTGCCGCTTCGCGATGCTCCACAGCTTCGGGAACACGACGAACGCGAACGGATAGATCAGGATCGTGTAAGGCAGTGCGAAGAAGCCCATCGCGCCGGCGCCGAACACGAGCGCGGGCACCGCGACGAACGTGTAGGCCGTGTAGAGGTCGCCGCCGAGCAGGAACCACGTGACGATCGTGCCGAAGCGGCGTCCGCCGAGGCCCCATTCGTCGAGATGGGCGAGATCGCCGCGCCGCCAGTTCGCGGCCAGGAAACCGATGATCGTGACGCCGATGAACAGCAGGACGAAGACGAAGGTTGCGCCGAGGTTCATTGCCCACCTCCCTGCGGGCCGCTCGCCTTCCACGCGTTCTTGGTCTTGAAATAGACGAACGCGGTGATCACCGCGCTGATGAAGACCCACAGCAACTGGTACCAGTAGAAAAACGGAAAATCGAACAACTGCGGTTCGATCTTGCTGTACGACGGTACCCAGACCATCGCGATCAGCGGCAGTACCAGCAGCCAGAGCCAGCGCTTGGCGGCTCGGTTGGCGTCGGCATCGTGAGCCATGACGTCTCCTCTTCTTTCCCGGTTATCGATCTTGTGTTGAGCGGGTACGGCACCGAGAGGAGCGGCGAAACGGGTAGGCTGCGGCTCCCCTGGCTTCGCGCCAGTATAGGAGCCGCGGGCATGCGGTCAAGCGGGGGCGAACCCGAGGTGATCCGCCCCTTGTCGCATGGTTGCACCGGCCTGTCGCCGGTGCATGAAGCGTCAGATCGCGAACGACGCGTCGCGGGCGCCGGTCGTTTCTTTCAAAGCTTTCACCCACTTGCGTGCGGGCAGCTTCAGCGTGTCCTCGATCAGCGTCGCGCGTGCGTCCAGCTGCGCGAACGGCACGTCGAGCGCGGGCCCCGAGAACGCGATCGCGATCCGGTTGCCGTCGTGCACTTCGGGCAGCGCGATCACGCGGTGATCGAATGCCGCGTTCAGGTGCTTCATGTTGCGTACGAAGCTCGGATGATCGCCGAACAGGTTGATCGTCGCGATGCCTGCGTCGGCGAGGCAGCCGCGCACCGCGCGGTAGAACGCGACGCTGTCGAGCACCGGGCCGCGCGCGGTCGCGTCGTACAGGTCGATCTGGATCGCGCCCGTGGTGCCGCGGTTGGCCGGGTCGTTGACGAAGTCCCACGCGTCGGCTTCATGCACGACGAGACGCGCGTCGTCGGACGGCAGCGCGAACATCGTGCGCGCGGCGACGATCACGGCCGGGTTCAGCTCGACGGCCTCGACCTTCGCGTTCGGCAGGAAACGGTGCGAGAACTTGGTCAGCGCGCCGGTGCCGAGCCCGAGCTGGACGATCCGCTCGGGCGTTTCGAGGAACAGCAGCCACGCCATCATCTGCTGCGCGTATTCGAGTTCGATGTGCAGCGGCTTCGAGATCCGCATCGCGCCCTGCACCCATTCCGTGCCGAAGTGCAGGAAGCGCACGCCGCCCTCTTCGGAGAACGTCACGGGCGCGAAACGCGGCTTGCGCGGCGCTTCGAGCACCGGCACGTCGTCGTGTTCGTCGATGTCCGGGCGGCGCTTCACGCGCGGCGGTTGGAGTTTTTCGGAGCCGTTGTACGAGGACGGCTTGCCTTGCTTGAACGCACGCGCCTCGGCGGACGCGCGCTTGATCAGTCGGGTCATGATTGAATCTCGCTGGGTGATGCTGGTTTTAGCGGACGAGAGGATAGCATTGGTGGGGGATGAGCCGCCGGCGGCGAGAGCGGTCGGTCGAGCGGCCGTTCGGGCGACTTGCAGGCAGCATGGACGTGCGGGATAATGCATCGCAATTGCGATGCAAATGAGGCCACGATGAAAACTGCGACTTTTCCGTCTGTCCGGGTCGAACCGGAATTACGCGATGCCGCCGAGAATGTCCTTCAGGAAGGCGAAACGCTGTCGAGCTTCGTCGAGCAATCGATTCGCGAAGGCGTCGAACGTCGACGTCTCCAAAGCGAATTCATCGCGCGCGGCATAGCATCACGCGACGATGCTCGACGGACCGGCGAGTATGTCTCTTCGGTCGAAGTGCTGGAACGACTGGGGCGACGACTCGATACGCTGCGTGACAGAAAGCGACAGGCTCGATGACCTGTACGGTTCGCTTTACGTCCGCCGCACCGGACGACCTGGACCGGCTTTATGCTTTCGTCGTCGACCGTGACGATGCGGAGGTCGATGTGGCAGAACGCGCGTTGGCAGCCATAACGTCAGGAATCGCCACGCTCGAATCGTCGCCGTTTACCTGCCGCAAAGTTCATCCGTCCATGCCGTTTCTCCGGGAACTGATCATTCCATTCGGCGTATCCGGCTACGTCGCGTTATTCGAGATCGATGACAGCCGGACGGTGACGATCCTCGCAGTCCGCCACCAACGAGAAAGCGACTACCATTGACGACGAGGAATCGCATGACCTCGAACGACAAGAAAATCTGGTTTCCCGCGAAACGCTACGGATGGGGATGGGGATTGCC
Organism: Burkholderia sp. BCC1972; assembly: GCF_905339605.1. NCBI lineage: Bacteria > Pseudomonadati > Pseudomonadota > Betaproteobacteria > Burkholderiales > Burkholderiaceae > Burkholderia > Burkholderia sp. BCC1972. Next base: position 135,088 of record NZ_CAJPGH010000012.1, read on the forward strand.
TATCGCGTGGCAAGGGTGGGTCGTGCTGCTGCTGTTCGCGATCGGCATCCTCGCGAGTGCATGGCTCGCGCCGCCACAACGCTCGCCGGTGGCGTACGGCGCCTGCATCGTGGTACTGGTCGCGCTGCTCACCGCCGTCTGCTGGCTCAAGGGCGAGAAGCCCGGATGGCGATGGGGCAAGGACGATTGAGCGTCGGGCGCGACGCACGAGCCTATGCGGTCGCCGTTCGTCAGCAGCGCCCTTCCTTCCGTCATCGATACGCCGCGGCAGCGCTCTGTTGAACGGCTGAATCGTCCCGACTCCCACGCGACGCAATAATGTGAAGCAACGGCCGCGTCAACGCTCCGGCTTCTGCTCGAACGACGGCATCGCATCCGCCAGGCACCGCCCCCTGCAATCGCCAGAACCGATTGCCATTTTGTTCAGTTTGACACCGCCGTTGATCAGACAGCATGCTGCTGCGGCGCACGCATTTTCTTTCGACGTGACCGGTGGCACCGTAACGTCATCGAAGCCTGCCAACATCCGCTCTGGCCATACCTGCTCAATCACACGGGATTTCGTAAGCATGAGTCACATCCACTTCATCGGCGGGGAAAAAGGCGGCGTCGGCAAATCGCTCGCGGCCCGCGTGCTGGCCCAGTACTTCATCGATCGGAGCATGCCCTTCGTAGGCTTCGATACCGACCGATCGCACGGCGCGCTACTGCGGTTCTATGCCGATTTTGCCGCGCCTGCCGTGCTCGACCAGCATGACAGCCTCGACCCGGTCATGGAATCGGCGCTCGAAGATCCGCAGCGGCGCATACTGGTCGATCTCGCGGCCCAGACGCGGCAGTCGCTCGCCAAGTGGCTCGACGATTCGGACGTAGTCGATTTTGCCGAAGAGCACGGCCTCACGTTGACGTGGTGGCACGTGATGGACACCGGACGCGATTCGGTCGATCTGCTGCGGCAATGGCTCGACGAATTCGGCGGACGAATCAAGCTGGTGCTGGTGCTGAATGAAGTCCGCGGCGATCGCTTCGAGATTCTGGAGGCATCCGGCGAACGCGAGAGGGCCGAGGCCCTTGGCGCCAGCGTGATTACGCTGCGCCGCCTGCCCGATACGACCATGCAGAAGATCGATCGACAAAGCGCGAGCTTCTGGGCGGCGGTCAATCATCCCGACCGCGCGGCCACGGGGCTCGGCTTGCTGGAGCGGCAGCGCGTCAAGGTCTGGCTGCATCGTACCTATGAGGAGCTGGGCACGCTCGCGTTGTAGCGCGGGCCCCCGCGACGGTGCGGAGTGTGCGGCGGGTTGCTGGAATGGCTCATACCGGGAAAACTTGGAGGTTCAATGGCCGATCACGACAGACTGCATCCACTCCGTCCGTTCCTGAAAAATTGGGTTTGGGAGCACGGCCGAATCGGGACGCGCTATCTCGACTGCGTCGATGGCGAAATCAAGTTCGACGAAGGCAAGAAATCGCATTTCGCAGCCGAGAAATACACCTACGTGCCCCTGGGCAAGAACGCTGCCGACGACGCATCCGCGGAGGGTCCCGCGATCCATGAGGCGGGACTTGCCCGCTTTTTGCGTGCGGCTCAGTTGGGCACGCCCGCGGAAGCCGGTTCCGTGGCGGAGGTTCAGCGCGCGGTGCAGGATTGCGTGGAGATCGGCCTGTTCAGCGCGTATCAATGGGAGGCTCGCAAGGCATTGGCCCGCTACGCGCAGGAACCCATGTTCGAGGACGAGATCCGCGCGGCGGTGGTCGACGACATCCGGCGGACTTACGTCGGCATGCGGGAGCAGCTGGCGCTGTACGATTTCAGCGTGCTCTACGGCTTGCCCGCGCCGCTGCTGATCAGCGACACACCCTTCATCGACTGGCGCGTGATCGCCAGTCCGGCGCTTCCGTTCGTATCGCTTCCGCTGGGACCTTACTGCCTGCTGGTAGGCGCGCCGTCGGGCAGGAGCAGCCGGGTCGGCCCGGTGGTCTGGAAGGCCGCTGCCGCGATGGGGCCGTTGAAGGACCACAACCGTCGGATCGAGGAGCATGCGCGTCTGTGGCTGGTGGCGACCACCGATGATCAACTCGTCGCCGCACAAAGTCGCATTGCCTCGGTCACGGGCGCCCGGCAAGGCGAGGTGAAGCCCTGACCGGTAGAGCGAGAGCAACCTGGATCTTCCAGCGAGCCTGACCGTCGAGTCGAATCAACTCACACGTGTTAGCCGAAACGCGTTGAAACCGCATCCCGACTTGAACACCTGATGCCGCCCACCCGAAACCGCTACATCGAATACTCGGAATCCAACGCGACTCAGGCGCGAAGTGCGCGCCACTGCACGAGCTTCTGCTCGAACGAAAGCATCGCATTTGCCGGGCTCGACGAAGGCAGCACGAGCGTCTCGTACCCGGCCTGGCCGATCACGTCGGCAAATCGCCCGGCCGTCTTGCCGTTGAAGCACACGCGCCTCAGCAACGGCGCATGCTGGCGCAGCGAATCGAAGTCGTTCGGCTTCGCGTTGCGGATCGCAGAATCGAGACTGCCCTGCCGATGGCACGCATCGAGGACATCCCAGATGCCGATGCCGTGCGTAAGGACGCACACGAGCCGCGCGTCGTACGGCAGTTCATGAAGCGTCGGCTCGCCGAGCACCGCCCCCAGCAACCGCCAGAACTGGTTGCGCGGATGCGCGTAGTACTGCGCGGCATCGAGCGACGCCTCGCCCGGAAAGCTGCCGAGGATCATCGTGTGCGTATCCGGCGAGACGACGGGCGGAAAGCCCTGCAGCATCACGCGCCTCCGCCCGGGCCAGCCGAGCGCGGCCCGTCGCCGTGCGCGGCGAGATGGCGCCACAGCGCCGGCAGCATGCACTCGGTGACCATCAACGGCTTGCCGTGACGCTGGAACACCGAGCGCCGCGCGGCGAACGCATGCGGCGCACGCTCGCCCTGCAGCGCATGGGTCGCGAGCGCATACAGCGGATGGCCCGCAATCACGCGCCGGCTGACGAGCGACGAGCGCTCGACCTGCGGATCGCTGTACAGCAATTCCGCGAGCGGCCGCGTGCGCAGCCGTCGCATTGCCTGCCACACGCCCTTGCTGGCGGCGAGCGGCGCGATGCTGTGCGCAGCGACGTACGGCGTGCCGTCGACCGACAGGATCACCTCGCGCACCCACATCGGCGCGCGCGGCGAACTGGCGAGCGCGTCCGGCTCGTCGAACCACGGGCAGTCGACGGCCTCGCGCGTCACGCGCACGTTCACGCAGCCGAGCCGCGCGAGATGCGCGGTGAGCGACCCGCCGCGCGTCAGCCAGTCGCGCTGGTCGAGCGAGCAGCCGGGCCGCGGCGTCTCCCGCCAGCCGGCCTGGCCGCCGTCGAAGCGCATGCGTGCGTTCACGCGGCGCGCGACAGCAGCAGCGCGTTGGTCCGCTTCACGAAGCTCGCCGGATCGTCGAGCGTGCCGCCTTCGGCCAGCAGCGCCTGATCGAACAGCAGATGGCACCAGTCGCCGAAATCGGCGCTGTCGGCATTCAGCTGCTTCACGAGCGCATGCTCGGGATTGATCTCGAGGATCGGCTGCATCGCCGGCGCGTTCTGGCCGGCCGCCTTCAGCATCCGCTGCAGGTAGCCGCTCATGTCGTTGTCGTCCGCGACGAGGCACGACGGCGAATCGGTCAGGCGGAACGTGACGCGCACTTCCTTCACCTTGTCGCCGAGCGCTTCCTTCATCTTCTCGACGACCGGCTTGATCGCTTCGCCCGCCTCTTCCTGCGCCTTCTTCTCCTCGTCGTTCAGCTCGCCGAGGTCGAGGTCGCCGCGCGCGACGCTCGCGAGCGGCTTGCCGTCGAATTCGTGCAGGAACGACAGCATCCATTCGTCGACGCGGTCGGTCAGCAGCAGCACCTCGACGCCCTTCTTGCGGAACACTTCGAGATGCGGGCTGTTCTTCGCGGCCTGCCAGGTATCGGCGGTCACGTAGTAGATCTTGCTCTGCTCCGGCTTCATGCGCGACACGTAGTCGGCAAGCGACACGTCCTGCGCGTCGGTATCGCCGTGGGTCGACGCGAAGCGCAGCAGCTTCGCGATGCGCTCGCGGTTCGCGTGGTCTTCGCCGAGGCCTTCCTTCAGCACCTGGCCGAACGCGCTCCAGAACGTCTTGTACTTCTCCTTGCCGGTATCCTCTTCCGCGTTCGCGAGCTCTTCGAGCATCGACAGCGCGCGCTTCGTCACGCCTTCGCGGATCGCCTTCACGTCGCGGCTTTCCTGCAGGATCTCGCGCGACACGTTCAGCGGCAGGTCGGCCGAATCGACGACGCCCTTCACGAAGCGCAGGTATTGCGGCAGCAGCTGCTCGGCGTCGTCCATGATGAACACGCGCTTCACGTACAGCTTCAGGCCGCCGCGATAGTCACGGTTCCACAGATCGAACGGCGCGTGCGACGGCACGAACAGCAGCTGCGTGTATTCGCTGCGGCCCTCGACGCGGTTGTGCGTCCACGTGAGCGGATCCTGGTGATCGTGCGCGATGTGCTGGTAGAACTGCGTGTACTGCTCGTCGGTGACGTCGCTCTTCGAACGCGTCCACAGCGCGCTCGCCTGGTTGACGGTCTCGTCCTCGTCCTTCAGGACCATCTCGCCCTTTTCCTGATCCCACTCTTCCTTCTGCATCAGGATCGGCAGCGCGATGTGGTCGGAGTACTTCTGGATGATCGACTTCAGGCGGTGCGACGACAGCAGTTCGTCCTCGCCTTCGCGCAGGTGCAGCGTGATCGTCGTGCCGCGCTGTGCGCGCTCGATCGCGTCGATCGTGAAATCGCCCTCGCCCGCGCTTTCCCAGCGCACGGCTTCGTTCGCCGGCAGGCCCGCGCGGCGCGTCTCGACGGTGATCTTGTCCGCGACGATGAAGCCCGAGTAGAAGCCGACGCCGAACTGGCCGATCAGCGCCGCATCCTTCTGCTGGTCGCCGGACAGCTTCGTGAAGAATTCCTTGGTGCCCGAGCGCGCGATCGTGCCGAGGTTCGCGATCGCCTCGTCGCGGCTCATGCCGATGCCGTTGTCGTCGATCGTGATCGTGCGCGCGGCCTTGTCGTAGCCGATACGGATGCGCAGGTTCGGATCGTTCTCGTACAGCGCGTTGTCCGCGAGCCCTTCGAAACGCAGCTTGTCGGCCGCGTCGGACGCGTTCGACACCAGTTCGCGCAGGAAGATTTCCTTGTTGCTGTAGAGCGAATGGATCATCAGGTGGAGGAGTTGCTTGACCTCTGCCTGAAAGCTCATCGTTTCATGTGCCATGGATGTTGTTTCCTCTTACTTGAACTTGAATGGTGTGGCGCAGGCGCCCGGCGCGCGAGGCCGGCGGGCCCGTCAAGGACAACCGCCTGGCGCAAGCGGTTTGCGCGCGTATCTGGGGATGCCACGCGCAGTTTCAAGAGCCGGCCTGCCGCGCCGTGTCACGACGCGCGCCGCACGGCCGAGTCGATATAGCCCGCCAGCAGCCCCGGCAGCGCCGGATCGCCGCAGTTCGCGACATTGAAGCGCATCCACGTCGACGGCGATTGCTGCGGCGAGAACAGGCTGCCCGGCGTCAGCAGGAAGCCGGCCTCGTGCGCGACGGCCGCGAGCGCGTCCGAATCGACGCCCGTGTCGGCCCACAGGAACATCCCGGCCGCCGGCATCGTGAACAGCCCGAGCCCCGTGCGCTCGAGCATCCGCGCGGTCTTGTCGCGCACGCCGTCGAGCCGCGCGCGCAGCCGCTCGACGTGGCGCCGGTAATGCCCTTCGGTCAGGATCTTGTACAGCACGCGCTCGTTGAGCTCGGGCGTCGTCATCCCGACCAGCATCTTCTGGTCGGTGACGGCCTTCGCGATCTCCGGCGCGCAGGCCACGTAGCCGACCCGCAGGTTCGCCGCCAGCGTCTTCGAATAGCTGCCGAGGTAGATCACGCGCTTCAGCTGGTCGAGGCTCGCGAGGCGCGTGGCCGGATAGCTCGGCGGGCACAAGTCGCCGTACACGTCGTCCTCGACGACGAGGAAGTCGTACGCTTCCGCGAGCTTGAGGATCCGGAACGCCTGCGCGGCCGACAGCGACGTGCCGGTCGGGTTCTGCAGCACCGAGTTGATCACGAGCATCTTCGGCCGCCACATCTGCACCAGCGTTTCGAGTGCGTCGAGATCGGGGCCGTCAGGCGTATACGGCATCCCGACGAGCTGCGCGCCCTGCGCCGCGAAGCGGCCGAACATCTGGAACCAGGCGGGATCGCCGACGATCACCGCGTCGCCAGGGCGCATGTAGATCCGCGAAATCAGGTCGATCGCCTGCGTGATCCCCGAGACGAGCACGATCTGTTCGGGCTTCGCGCCGATCTCGACTTCGGCGAGGCGCGTCTGCAGTTGCTGGCGCAGCGGCAGGAAGCCCTGCGCGGTGCCGAAGCCGAGCATCTGCGCGCCCGACTGGCGCCCGAGCGCGCGCAGCGCGCCGGTGATCAGCTCGCCGTCGAGCCAGCGGCCCGGCAGGTAGCCGAGGCCGGGGCCTTTTTCCGGGCTGACGGTGTGCAGCATGTTGCGCAGCAGCCAGACGACGTCGATCGTGTTGTGCACCGGCGCGGCCTCGGCCACGCGCGCGACGCTGTCGGCCGGCTGCGGGCCGGCGGCCGTGCGCTCGCGCACGTAGAAACCCGAGCCGCGCCGCGAATCGAGGTAACCCTGCGCGACGAGGCGCTCGTACGCCTCGACGACGGTGAAGCGCGACACGCTCTTGTCGAGCGCGAGCTTGCGGATCGACGGCATCCGCATGCCGGGACGGAACACGCGTTCGTCGATACGCCGCCGCGCCCACTGGACCAGCTGGTCGACGAGCGTGAGCGTGGCCGTATCGTGCGGCACGGGAATCTGGGCGAGTGGGACGGTGGACATGGGCGGCAGCTCCAACTGTACCGAAGGCTATCGCGCCGATTGTACCGTTACTGTGCCGGTAGCGACGATTACAGTTGACCGGAATGGCGATCGTGCGGCCGCCGTTCCGGCCCCGCCGCACCGGGGCCGCGCCCTCCGGCCCGCCTCGCGGCCGGTGCGCCGGCCGGGCCGGCAGCCGCCCTGCACCTCGCTCGCCTACCATGACACTTTCGCTTCCCGACCGACGTTCATGCCAGCCCGCTCCCTGACACTCGACCATCTCGTGATCGCCGCGCGCACGCTCGACGAAGGCGTTCGCCATGTTGCCGACGCACTCGGCATCGAACCGGCCGGCGGCGGCCGCCACCCGCTGATGCGGACCCACAATGCGCTGTTCGGTGCGTGGGGCGGGCTCTACCTCGAAGTGATCGCGATCGATCCCGACGCACCGGCGCCCGACGCAGGCGCCACGCCGCCGCGCGCGCGGCTGTTCGGCCTCGACGATCCGGCGATGCACGCGCGGCTCGCGCAGGGGCCGTTTCTCGCGCACTGGGTGGCGCGCGTCGACCGCCCGCGCCAGCTTGCCCTGTGGCAGAGCCAGTACCCGGCCCGCATCGCGCCCGTGGTCGCGATGAGCCGCGGCGACCTGCGCTGGGGCCTCACGGTGCCCGACGACGGCAGCTTCCCCGCGTGGCAGGGCGCGGGCGACGGGATCGCGCCGTCGCTGATCCAGTGGGACAGCGCGCGCCACCCGGCCGAATCGCTGCCGGGCGACGGCGTCGCGCTGAAGGCGCTCAAGGGCGCCCACCCGCACGCGGACACGATCCGCGAGCAGCTCGACTGGCTCGGCGCCGCCCACCTGCTCGACCTCGCATCCACCGACGGGCCGCCCGCGCTCGTCGCCGAATTCGATACGCCGCACGGCGCACGCACGCTGCGCTGACCGCCCCGCCGCTTTCCCGATTACATCGACCCTGCAATACGGAGACACCTGCAACATGAATTCGCGCGAAACCCGGGGCATGCTGCTCGGCCTGATCGGCGTGATGATCTTCAGCCTGACGCTGCCGATGACGCGAATCGTCGTGTCCGAACTCAACCCGCTGCTCAACGGGCTCGGCCGTGCGCTCGCCGCCGCCGTGCCGGCCGGCCTGCTGCTGTGGTGGCGCCGCGAAGCGCTGCCGACCCGCGCGCAGCTGAAAAGCCTCGCGATCACGTCGGCCGGCGTGATCATCGCGTATCCGGTGTTTTCCGCGTGGGCGATGAAATCGGTACCGGCGTCGCACGGCGCGGTCGTCAACGGGCTGCAGCCGCTGTTCGTCGCGCTGTACGCGGCGTGGCTGTCGCACGAGCGGCCGTCGAAGGCGTTCTGGGCCAGCGCGATAGCGGGCAGCGCGCTCGTGATCGCGTTCGCGCTGCGCGACGGCGGCGGCACCGTGCAGGCCGGCGACGCGCTGATGCTCGTCGCGGTCGGCATCGGCGCGCTCGGCTATGCGGAAGGCGCACGCCTTGCACGCCAGATCGGCGGCTGGCAGGTGATCTGCTGGGCGCTCGTCGTGTCGGCGCCGTTCCTCGTGCTGCCGGTCGGCTGGCTCGCGTGGATGCAGCATGCCGCGCATCCGGGCCCGCTCGCGCTGCGCACGTGGCTCGCGTTCGGCTACGTGACCCTCTTTTCGCAATTCATCGGCTTTTTCGCGTGGTATGCGGGGCTCGCGATGGGAGGCATCGCGCGGGTCGGCCAGGTGCAATTGCTGCAGATTTTCTTCACGATTGCGTTTTCCGCGCTGCTGTTCGGCGAAACGGTCACGGCGTCGACGTGGCTGTTCGCGGCCGCGGTGATCGCCACCGTGGTGCTCGGGCGCCGCTCGGCGGTCGCCACGGCCCCGCGCCCCGCTCGCGCCGGTTGATGAGGTGCGCCATAATGGACGTTTTGCCTGATCGGTTTGCCCACCCGGCCGCGAAGGCTCGATCGCGCTCGCGCCTGCCCACCCGGCAGCGCCGAAGCGATTCGCCCGAACGACCTTTCTTGACTGACCACGATATCCGAACGAGGAGACTATGAATCCGAGCGACCTGCATCCGCCGCACTGGCAGCTTTCCGAACGCGCCCGCAAGCTGACGAGTTCTGCGATCCGCGAGATCCTGAAGGTCACGGAACGCCCCGAGGTCATCTCGTTCGCCGGCGGCCTGCCCGCCCCCGCGACGTTCCCGGCCGAGCGCATGCGCGCCGCCGCCGACCGCGTGCTGCGCGACGCACCGGCCGCCGCACTCCAGTACAGCGCGACCGAAGGCTACCTGCCGCTGCGCGAATGGATCGCCGAGCGCTACAGCGTGCGCGTGTCGCAGGTGCTGATCACGACCGGCTCGCAGCAGGCGCTCGACCTGCTCGGCAAGGCGCTCGTCGATCCGGGCAGCCCGATCCTCGTCGAAACGCCGACCTACCTCGGCGCGCTGCAGTCGTTCTCGCTGTACGAGCCACGCTACGTGCAGGTGCCGACCGACGAACAGGGCCTGCTGCCGGAAGGCCTGACGCCCGAACTCACGCGAGGCGCGCGCCTGCTGTACGCGCAGCCGAACTTCCAGAACCCCACCGGTCGCCGCCTGCCCGTCGAGCGCCGCCGCGCGCTCGCCGCGTTCGCGCAGTCGAGCCCGTTCCCGGTGCTGGAAGACGATCCGTACGGCGCGCTGAACTATCGCGGCGAACCGCTGCCGACGATGCTGTCGATGGCGCCCGACCACGTCGTGCACCTCGGCACGTTCTCGAAGGTGCTCGCGCCGGGCCTGCGGATCGGCTACATCATTGCGCCCGAAGAACTCCACTTCAAGCTCGTGCAGGCCAAGCAGGCCACCGACCTGCACACGCCGACGCTCACGCAGCGCATCGCGCACGAAGTGATCAAGGACGGCTTCCTCGACGAGCACATCCCGACGATCCGCGAGCTGTACAGCGCGCAGTGCGACGCGATGCTCGGCGCGCTCGAGCGTCACATGCCGGAAGGCGTCACGTGGAACCGCCCGGAAGGCGGGATGTTCATCTGGGTGAACCTGCCCGCGCAGATCGACAGCATGAAGCTGCTCGCCGCGGCCGTCGACAACCACGTCGCCTTCGTGCCGGGCGCGCCGTTCTTCGCGGACGACGCGCAGCAGAACACGCTGCGCCTGTCGTTCGTGACGGTGCCGCCCGAGAAGATCGAGGAAGGCGTGGCGCGCCTCGGCACGCTGCTGCGCGAACGCCTCTGATCCCCTTTTTCCTGTCACGACTTTCTACGAGGAATCGAACGCATGGCTAACGTCTACGACAAACTGAAGTCGCTCGGCATCGAGCTCCCGACCGCCGGCGCACCGGCCGCCGCCTACGTGATGAGCGCGCAAAGCGGCAACACGGTGTACCTGTCGGGCCACATCGCGAAGAAGGACGGCAAGGTCTGGGCCGGCAAGCTCGGCGCGGATCTGCAGACGGAAGACGGCAAGGCGGCCGCGCGCTCGATCGCGATCGACCTGCTCGCGACGCTGCACGCGCACACCGGCGACCTGAACAAGGTCACGCGCATCGTGAAGGTGATGAGCCTCGTCAACTCGACGCTCGACTTCACCGAACAGCACGTCGTGACGAACGGCGCGTCGGAACTGATCGCCGAAGTGTTCGGCGACGCAGGCAAGCACGCGCGCTCGGCCTTCGGCGTCGCGCAGATCCCGCTCGGCGCATGCGTCGAGATCGAGCTGATCGCCGAAGTTGCGTAACGGGCACGGCGCGATGCCCGGCCGTCTCGTCCGCTTCAAGCAGGTCGACGTGTTCACGTCGGTGCCGTTCAAGGGCAATCCGCTTGCCGTGGTGTTCGACGCCGATTCGCTCGGCGACGACGCCATGCGCGAGATCGCCCGCTGGACGAACCTGTCGGAAACGACGTTTCTCTGCGCGCCGACGGATCCGGAAGCCGACTATCGCGTCCGGATCTTCACGACGGGCGGCGAACTGCCGTTCGCCGGCCACCCGACGCTCGGCACCGCGCACGCGTTCCTGGAAAGTGGCGCGCGGCCGCGCACGCCGGGCCGGCTGATCCAGCAGTGCGGGGTCGGCCGGGTCGCGCTGCGCGAGCAGGCGGGCGGCTGGGCCTTCGCCGCGCCGCCGGCGCGCGTCACGCCGCTCGACCGTTCGGACTACGCGGTGCTGGCCGCCGCGCTGCGCAGCGACGCGCTCGACCTCGATGCCGAGCCGTGCGCGGTCGACAACGGCGCGCCGTGGCTGGTCGTGCGGCTGAAGTCGGCCGACGCGTGCATCGGCCTGTCGCCCGATCCGGCCGCGCTGGAGGCGCTGACGCGCCGCTACGGCGTGGACGGCCTCGCCGTCTACGCACCGCATGCCGCAGGCGGCCCCGCGACGTTCGAGATCCGCTGCCTGATGACGGGCGGGCAGTTCGGCACCCCCGGCGAGGATCCCGTCACCGGCAGCGCGAACGCCGCGCTGGCCGGGCTGCTGACGCGGCAGGAACGCCGCCCCGGCCCGTCGTATACAGCCCGCCAGGGCACGGCGATCGGCCGCGAAGGCCGCATCTCCGTCAGCTATGACGAAGACGGGTCGACCTGGATCGGCGGCGACGTCGTGACGGTCGTCGACGGTACCTTCAGGTCACCTGCCTGACATTCTGCGACGTGCGACGGCGCCGGCTCGTCCGGCGCCCCCGCGATTCGCCCAGCTATCGCAAAAACGTTCCAGCCAGTAATATCGGGCCTAATCCGTTGTTTCGGACGTCTGCCCATGGTTGCGCATCCCGCGAACGAACAGACGCCGGGATAACCCCAACCCAAGCCAGCCATCCAGACGGATGGCGCACGCGAGCAGGACGCCACCCGCTTCGATGAGCTCCGCCCGGTCCAACCACACGCCGCCGACCCGGCCGCTGCGCGCGCCGCGCAAATCGCGCCGGCGTGCGCTTTTTGCGATCCCGTTGCTCGGGATGCTGGCGCTCGCGCTGCTGTGGGCCGTGATCATCGCGCGGCTGTCCGTGGAAAAGGACAGCGCCTACAAGGAAGCGGCCGCCTCCGCTGCCATCCTCTCTTCAGCGCTCGAGCAGCATACGGTCAAGGCGATCCACCAGGTCGACCAGATTACCCGCTTCGTCAAGTTCGAGTTCGAGAAGTCGCCCGGGCGCTTCAATCTCGCGAGCGCCGTCGAGAAAGGCGTCGTGCCGAGCGACACGCTGATCCAGGTGTCGCTGGTCAACGCGAAGGGCATCCTGTTCGCGAACACGGCCGATCTGCATCCGCAGCCGATCAACCTGTCGGACCGCGAGCACTTCAAGGTCCACCTCGCGCACAACGACGACCGCCTGTTCATCAGCAAGCCCGTGCTCGGCCGCGTGTCGAGCCACTGGACGCTGCAGATGACGCGGCGCCTGAACAATCCGGACGGCAGTTTCGCCGGCATCGTCGTCGTGTCGGAAGACCCGAGCTACTTCACGAACGACTTCTACAACAACGCGGCGATCGGCAAGGAAGGCGTGATCGCGGTGGTGTCCGACACGGGCACGGTGCTCGCGCGGCGCACGGGTTCGCTGAACAACGCGCCGGGCGCGTTTTCGGCATCGGGCGTCTACCCGATCGCCGAGCGCGTGACGGGCACGATCATCGACCCGATCGACGGCGTGACGCGCATCGTGTCGTACCGCCACCTCGACGGCTACCCGCTCGCGGTGATGGTCGGGCTGTCGCAGACGGAAGAGTTCGCGGACTACACCCACACGCGCAACGTCTACCTGCTGATGACGAGCTTCATCACGCTCGCGATGCTCGCGTTCTTCGGCGTCGCGACGGGCCTGATCGGCAAGCTGCTCGGCCGCGAGCGCGAGATGACGCAGCTCGCCGAATACGACCTGCTCACCGGCCTCGCGAACCGCTATGCGACGCTGCGCGGGCTGCGCAACGACGTGTCGATGCCGGCGAGCCTGTCGCGGCTCGGCCTGCTGTTCATCGACCTCGACAACTTCAAGACCGTCAACGACACGCTCGGCCACAATGCCGGCGACATCGTGCTGCAGATGACCGCGTCGCGCCTGGCCGATGCGGTCGGCGACGAAGGCTCGCTCGCGCGCATCGGCGGCGACGAATTCGTCGTCGTGATGAAGGGCGACGACGTCGAGCGGCGCGCGGTGCGGCTCGCGGAAGCGATCATCCGGATGTTCGGTGAGCCGTTCGACGTGCGCGGCAGCTCGTTCGTGCTGCATGCGAGCATCGGCATCGCGCTGCACACCGTCGCGAACGAAAGCGAGATCGACCTGCTGAAGAAGGCCGACCTCGCGATGTACAGCGCGAAGGACGCCGGCAAGAACTGCTACCAGTTCTATGCGCCACACCTGTCGCACCGTGCCGATCACCTGATGCGCTGGGAACAGCAATTGCGCGTCGCGCTTGCCGAGGGGCAGCTGTTCCTCGCGTACCAGCCGAAGATCGACCTCACGCACCGCACCATCACCGGCTTCGAGGCGCTCGCGCGCTGGGATCACCCCGAGCACGGGATCATCTCCGCGAACGAATTCATTTCGATCGCCGAATCGACGGGCCTGATCGTGCCGATCGGCGACTTCGTGATCCGCACCGCCTGCGAGCAGATCGCACGCTGGCGCGACGAGGGCCACGACACGCTGACGCTCGCGGTCAACATCTCGCCCGTGCAGTTCTGGCGCGGCGACCTGATCGAGACGATCTCGCGCACGCTGCTGGAAACCGGCATCGACGCGAACCGGCTTGAACTCGAGATCACCGAAACCGCGATGATGGAATATCCGGAGCTCGTGTCCGAGAAGATCGTCGCGCTGAAGAAGCTCGGCATCCGCATCGCGCTCGACGATTTCGGTACCGGCTATTCGTCGCTGTCGTACCTGCACCGCTTCTCGGTCGACACGCTGAAGGTTGACCGCTCGTTCGTGCAGGCGATCCCGAACGATCGCAGCGTGTGCGTGATGGTGTCGTCGATCGTGCATCTCGCCCGCTCGCTCGGCCTGACCGTCGTCGTCGAAGGCACGGAAACCGAAGAGCAGATCACGTGGCTGTCCGCGCTCGGCGAGATCGAGGCACAGGGCTTCCTGTTCTCGCGCCCGGTGCCGGCCGATGCCATTCCCGCGCTGATCGCCCGCTTCGGCGTGCGCGGCGACCATCCGAACGTCATCACGCATCGCGCGACGGGCAGCACGGGTGCCTGAGCACGTCGCGGTTGCAGCCGCGGCGCGCGTTGCGCGCTGCCGCAATTGTTTCGACTTTCGATCCGATCGTTTAGTTAATTAACTAGCGTTTTCGCGCATGGCAGTGTCACGGTGCACGGCGGACAATCGGGAGGGCCAACGTATCGGCGGGCCGCCGGTCCGGCCACACGCGCGAGATCCGGCCCTGCGCCAATAGCACAACCATGACAACCGTCGAAATCGAAGCGACTGCCCGTGTCGAAGAGGCACAGGCATCCCTATGGACCTTGTTCAAGGTCGTCGCCGGCATTTCCGCGATCTCGTGGGGCGGGCTTTCGATGATGGCGCAGCTCGAACGCCACTACGTCGAACGGCTGCAGCGCATCGAGCCGCAGGTATTCGGCGATCTCGTCGCGCTCGCCTGGCTCGTGCCGGGCCCGGTCGGCTGCAACGTGGCGGTGCAGGTCGGCCAGACGCTGCACGGCCGTGCCGGCGCATGGGTCGCCGGCGTCGCGAGCGTGCTGCCGTTCTCGATCCTGATGACGCTGTTCGCGATCTTTTACCAGACGCCGCTCGTGCGCTCGCTGGCCGCGCCGATGCTGATCAATCACTTCGGGATGGTGCTCGCCGCGCTGATCGGCGTCACGTGGGTCAAGCAGCTGCGCTCGCTCGCGCGCACGCGGCTCGAGCAGGTGATCGCCGCGCTGTCGACGATTCTGCTCGCTTTCGCGCATAGTCCCGCCGCTTTCGTCGGCATTCTCTTCGCTGCGTTTGCAGCGGGCTGGCTGACGGGGCCGACCCAGCGCGATGCCGTCGATTTCACGCTGTCGAAGCGCGACCGCAACCTGCTCGTGCTGCTCGGCGTGCTCGTCGTGCTGTTCGCGATGCCGCTGCCAGGCGATTACCAGGAGCAGCTGCTGTGGCCGCGCCTCGCGGGCGCGGGCATGACGCTGTTCGGCGGCGGTTTTTCCGCGCTGCCGGTGCTCAAGACGCTGTTCGTCTCGCCGGCGACGGGCATCTCCGATCACGACTTCACGCTGGCGTTCGCGCTGTCGCCGGTGGCGCCGGGGCCGCTGCTGAACGTCGTGCCGTTTCTCGGCTACCTGACCGACGGCTGGGTCGGCGCGCTGCTCGCGACGGCCGCGCTGTTCATTCCGTCGGGATGCCTCGTCGTGTTTGCGCAGAATCACCTGTCCCGGCTCAAGCGCCATGCACGCTTCGAGCACGGGATGCGCCTGCTGCGCGCGGCGACGACGGGCTTTCTCGTCGTCGCCGTCGTGAAGATCCTGCACCGTGAGCCGGCCGACCCCGTTTACTGGCTGACGGGCGCCTTCGCGACGCTGTGCTTCGCGCGCTTCAAGGTGCCCGTCTATGCCGTCTACGGCGCAGTCGCCGTGACGTGCGGCGTGTGGCTGTGGGCCGCCGCGCGCTGACGGGCGGCGGCCGTCACCCTGCTCCGCCGGCCTGCGCCGGCGTCGATGCGCCTCAACCGGCCTGCACCGCGACCCGGCGTGCCATCCAGCGGGCCCGCAGCGCGTCGTACGCGAGGTTGAAGCAGAACGTATAAGGCAGGAAGAACAGCACGATGCCGAGGTCGAGCAGCAGTGCCTCGACGAGGCTCACGTTCAGCCACCACGCGGCAACCGGCACCACCATCGCGACGAGACCGAGCTCGAACGTGATCGCGTGCGCGATCCGCATGCCGAGCGTGCGCGTCAGTCCCGCGCGCCGCTCGAAGCGGTCGAACAGCGTGTTGAACGTCATGTTCCACGCCATCGCGATCAGCGACACCATCACCGTCAGCACGCCGACGTGCGACACCGGCATGTCCAGCAGCCACGCGCCGATCGGCGCGCACAGCGCGATGGCGACCAGCTCGAACGTCAGCGCGTGCAGCAGCCGTTCCGTCACCGTTTTATTCGTCCGTTTCATGATGCCCTCCCATTCGTTGCGTCATTCATGCGGGCCATTTTGATCGGCGATATCGGCATAATCCAGTTTGATATCATCGGTTTTACCGATATGACGAAGCCCGGAGCGCCGCATGCACCATGCCCCCGAAGCCCTGCTCGCGTTCGCCGAAGCCGCGCTGCTCGGCTCGTTCACGGCCGCCGCGCGCAAGCTTGGCAAGCGCCAGTCGACCATCTCGGAAGCCATCGCGAACCTCGAAATCGATCTCGGCGTGCAGCTGTTCGACCGCTCGACACGCGCACCGACACTGACGGACGCCGGGCGCGCGCTGCTGCCGCAGGTGCAGCGCGCGCTCGAAGCCAGCGCGGCGATCGACCGCACGGCCGCGCGGCTCGCGCACGGCGAGGAAGCGCGGCTGACACTCGTCGTGTCCGACACGTACCAGTCGAAACGCTATGAGGAAACGCTGATGGCGCTCGAACGGCGCTTTCCGGCGCTCGAGCTCGAATGCCAGATCGCCGAGCACGAGGACGTGCTCGACCTGATCCAGCAGGGCCGCGCGCAGCTCGGGCTGATGGCTGCGCGCGCGGCCTACCCGGCCGATATCGGCGCGGCGACGGTGGCGGAAGAATCGGAGATCGGGCTGTTCGTCGGGCGCACGCACGCGCTCGCCGAATACGGCGACGCCGAGGTGCCGCACGCGGCGCTGCGCGACGTGCGCGAACTGCGCCTCAATACCTATGTGAAAACGGAAGCCAGCGGCACCGACGACCGGATCGTCGTCGGCACCCGGCACTGGCTGGCGCCAAGCTACCTGATGCTGCTGGAAATGGCCGTGCTGGGGTTCGGCTGGGCGGAACTGCCGCGCTGGATGGTCGAGCACTTCGCGCGCGATCGCCTGTGCGAGCTACGCTCGCGCGGCTGGCCGCGTCGCGTGCGAGTCGATGCGGTCTGGTCGCGCAACCGGCCGCTCGGCCCGGCCGGCGCATGGCTGCTCGATGCGATGCTGGCCGCGTAGCGGCGCGCACCGCCGGGCGTGTGGCTGACGGCCGCTGGCCGCCGGTCAGAAACCGCGCGACAGCACGGCCGCGCCGATCGTGACGACGCCGAGCACGAGATTCACGACGACGAGCAGGCGCACCGCATTCACCGCGCGCGCGCCGTCCGGCCAGTTCTGCGCCTGCACCGCGCGACGGATGCGCGGAAACACCGCGAAGCGGATATGGCCGAAGATCAGCATCATCACGACGCCGAGGCCGGCCATCGCGTGCAGCGACCACGTCGCGTGCGCACCGCCGAATGCCACGAGCAGGAAGCCGCCGGACAGCAGGATCACGATCACCGAGCCCGCCACCCAGTTGAAGAAACGGCCGAACACGCCTTCGATCAGCGGCAGCCGGAGTTGCGGCGACAGGTCCGACAGCGCCGGACGCAGGCAGAAGTGCGCGAAGACCATCCCGCCCACCCACACGGCAACGGCCAGCAGGTGAAGAAACAGCGCGACGGCAACGGCATGGGACATGGCGACAATCCTGTGATGAGTGGGAGCGGCGAACGGCCGCGTCGAGCGCGGCATCAAGCGACGTTCGACCGGCCGGTTGCCCCTCGGTTCAGACCCTCGGCGCGATTTCACAATATTTTGCAAGTTCAGCGTGACAGCGCCACGCCTGCTTACCCGAACCGCCGCCTTCAAGCAAAAGGCCGCACACCGCCGAAGCGGACGTGCGGCCTTCGATCGCGGCCGAACCGGCCCTGCGTCAGCCGAGCAGCGGACGCAGTTCGTTGACGACCTTGAGCTTCGTCTCCGGCGCGCGGCCCTTGCGGGCGCGCTTGCCGATGTGCGGCGCGAGCCCCGCGTACGACAGCGTCTCGTCCTGCGCCTTGCCGCCGCGGCCCGTGCCGATCAGCACGACGCCGGCCGGATCGATCGCGAGCGCCTGCACGAGCGTTTCCTTGTCGTCGAGCGCCATCAGGATCACGCCGCGGCCACCGCCGGACAGCGTCTTCATCTCGTCCATCCCGAACACGAGCAGACGGCCGCCGCTCGACAGGCACGCGACCTGCGTCGCGTTCGGCAGCACCGGCATCGGCGCGAGCGGCACCGCGCCCGCATCGATGGTCATGAACGCCTTGCCGGCCTTCACGCGGCTCACCATGTCGCCGACCTTCGCGAGGAAGCCGAAGCCGTTGCTCGACGCGAGCAGCAGTTGCTGGTCGGCCGGCGCCGCGTAGTAGTGCATCAGGTGCGAGCCCGATTCGAGCTCGATCAGCGATGTGACGGGCACGCCGTCACCGCGCCCGCCCGGCAGCACCGACACGTCGACCGAGTACACGCGGCCGCTGCTGCCCCACGCGATCAGCCGGTCCGGCGTGCGGCACTGGAACGCCGCGTACAGGCTGTCGCCGGCCTTGAACGTGAACGCGGCCGGGTCGAGCCCGTGGCCCTTCAGCGCACGCACCCAGCCCTTCTGCGACACGACGACCGTCACCGGCTCGTCGACCACCTTCGCCTCGAACGTCGCGCGCTTTTCCTGCTGGATCAGCGTGCGGCGATCGTCGCCGTACTGCTTCGCGTCGGCCTCGATCTCCTTGATCATCAGCCGCTTCATCGCGCTTTCGTTCGCGAGCAGTTCCTCGAGCTTCGCCTTCTCGTCGCGCAGCGCTTCGAGTTCCTTCTCGATCTTGATCTTCTCGAGCCGCGCGAGCTGGCGCAGCCGGATCTCGAGGATGTCTTCCGCCTGACGCTCGCTGAGGCCGAATGCGCTCATCAGCGCGGACTTCGGCTCGTCCGACTCGCGGATGATGCGGATCACCTCGTCGATGTTCAGGAAGACGATCATCCGCCCTTCGAGGATGTGGATGCGGTCGTCGACCTTCGCGAGACGATGGCGGCAACGGCGCGTCATCGTCAGCTGGCGGAACTTCACCCACTCGTCGAGGATCGTCAGCAGGCCCTTCTGGCCCGGCCGGCCGTCGGCGCCGATCATCACGAGGTTCAGCGTCGCGTTCGACTCGAGGCTCGTGTACGCGAGCAGCGTGTTCACGAATTCCGTCTGGTCGATCGTGCGCGACTTCGGCTCGAACACGAGCCGCACCGCCGCTTCCTTGCCCGACTCGTCGCGCACTGCGTCGAGCAGGTCGAGCATCGCCTTCTTCGTGTTGAGCTGTTCGGGCGTCAGCGTCTTCTTGCCGAGCTTGAGCTTCGGGTTGGTCAGCTCCTCGATTTCCTCGAGCACCTTCTGGCCCGACGTGCTCGGCGGCAGCTCGGTGACGACGAGCTGCCACTGGCCGCGCGCGAGATCCTCGATCTTCCATTTCGCGCGCACCTTCAGGCTGCCGCGGCCCGTTTCATAGGCCGCCGAGATTTCGGTGTCGCTCGAGATGATCTGGCCGCCGCCCGGGAAATCCGGGCCGGGAATCAGGTTCATCAGCTCCGCGTGCGTGAGCTTCGGATTGCGGATCAATGCGACCGCCGCGGCCGCGACTTCGCGCAGGTTGTGCGACGGGATTTCGGTCGCAAGGCCGACCGCGATGCCCGACGCACCGTTCAGCAGCACGAACGGCATGCGGCTCGGCAGCGTCTTCGGCTCCTCGAACGAGCCGTCGTAGTTCGGCATGAAGTCGACCGTGCCCTGGTCGATCTCGTCGAGCAGCAGCTTCGAGATCGGCGTCAGGCGCGCTTCCGTGTAACGCATCGCCGCCGCGCCGTCGCCGTCGCGCGAGCCGAAGTTGCCCTGCCCGTCGATCAGCGGGTAGCGCAGCGAGAAATCCTGCGCGAGACGCACGAGCGCGTCGTACGCCGACTGGTCGCCGTGCGGGTGATATTTACCGAGCACGTCGCCGACCACGCGCGCCGACTTCACCGGCTTCGCGTCGGGCCCAAGGCCCATTTCGTTCATCGCGAACAGGATCCGGCGCTGCACCGGCTTCTGGCCGTCGCACACGTCGGGCAGCGCGCGGCTCTTCACGACGCTGACCGCGTAGCTGAGATACGCCTGCTCCGCGTAGTTGCCGAGCGTCAGCGCGTCGCTCTCGGGCGCGTCGGGGCTGGCAAAGAGATCGGAAGTGTTGTCGTCCATCTGAATTCCGTATTCGTAAGTGGCGTGGGGCCGGGCCGGGCGTCATGCCCGACCGCGCGGATGCGTGGCTTAGATGTCCGCTTCGACGTCGTTGCCCTTTTCCTCGAGCCAGCCGCGCCGCGCGGCTGCCTCGCCCTTGCCCATCAGCATCGTCATGCGCGCGACGGTCGCCTCGTAGTCGAGCTCGCCGAGCTTCACGGGCATCAGGCGGCGCGTATCGGGGTTCATCGTCGTGTCCCACAGCTGCTCGGCGCTCATTTCGCCGAGGCCCTTGAAGCGGCTGATGCTCCACTGGGTCTCGCGCACGCCGTCTTTGCGCAGCTTGTCGAGCGTCGCTTCGAGTTCGCCGTCGTCGAGCACATAGAGCTTCTGCGCGGGCTTCTTGCCGCGCGCGGGCGCATCGACACGGAACAGCGGCGGACGAGCAATGTACACATGGCCGCGCTCGATCAGTTGCGGGAAATGCTTGAAGAACAGCGTGAGCAACAGCACCTGGATGTGCGAGCCGTCGACGTCCGCGTCCGACAGGATGCAGATCTTGCCGTAGCGCAGGTTCGACAGGTCGACGGTGTCGTCGGGGCTGTGCGGATCGACGCCGATCGCCACCGAGATGTCGTGCACCTCGTTGTTCGCGAACAGGCGGTCGCGCTCGGTTTCCCACGTATTCAGCACCTTGCCGCGCAGCGGCAGGATCGCCTGGTATTCCTTGTCGCGGCCTGCCTTCGCGGAGCCGCCTGCCGACTCGCCCTCGACGAGGAATACCTCGTTGCGCTCGATATCCTGGGTCTCGCAGTCGGTCAGCTTGCCCGGCAGCACCGCGACGCCCGAGCTCTTGCGCTTCTCGACCTTCTGGCCGGCGCGCGTGCGCGCCTGCGCCTGCTTGATCACGAGTTCGGCGAGCTTCTTGCCGTGCTCGACGTGCTGGTTCAGCCACAGTTCGAGCGCCGGACGCGAGAACGACGACACGAGCTTCACCGCGTCGCGGCTGTTCAGGCGTTCCTTGATCTGCCCCTGGAACTGCGGATCGAGCACCTTCGCGGACAGCACGAACGACACGCGCGCGAATACGTCTTCCGCGAGCAGTTTCACGCCCTTCGGCTGCAGGTTGTGCAGTTCGACGAAGCTTTTCACGGCCTGGTACAGGCCGTCGCGCAGGCCCGATTCGTGCGTGCCGCCGGCCGGCGTCGGGATCAGGTTCACGTACGACTCGCGCACGAGCGAACCTTCCTCGCTCCACGCGACGACCCACGACGCGCCCTCGCCTTCGGCGAACGTATCGTCGCCCGAACGCGAATCGGCGAACCGCTCGCCTTCGAACAGCGGGATCAGCAGCTCGCTGCCGTTCATTTCGTCGAGCAGGTAGCCGCGCAGGCCGTCTTCATATTTCCACGTCTGGCGCTCGCCGGTCTTCTCGTTGACGAGCACGACCTCGACGCCCGGCAGCAGCACGGCCTTCGAGCGCAGCAGGCGCTGCAGCTCGCCGAGCGGCAGGTTCGGCGAATCGAAGTACTTCGGATTCGGCCACACCTGCACGCGCGTGCCGGATTTCTTCTCGCCGCGGCCCGCGCCCTGCGTCGCGAGCGGCTTGACGACGTCGCCTTCGGCAAAGCCAAGCTCGGCGATCTTGCCGTCGCGCCACACCGTCACGTCGAGGCGCGTCGCGAGCGCGTTCGTCACCGACACGCCGACGCCGTGCAGGCCGCCCGAGAACGTATAGGCGCCGCCGGCGGCCTTGTCGAACTTGCCGCCTGCGTGCAGGCGCGTGAACACGATCTCGACGACCGGCACGCCTTCTTCGGGGTGCATGCCGAACGGGATGCCGCGGCCGTCGTCCTCGACCGAGACCGACTGGTCGGCGTGCAGCGTGACCGTGATCTGCTTGCCGTAGCCGCCGAGCGCCTCGTCGGACGCGTTGTCGATGACTTCCTGGATGATGTGCAGCGGATTCTCGGTACGGGTGTACATGCCGGGCCGCTGCTTGACCGGCTCGAGACCCTTGAGCACCTTGATCGATGCTTCGCTATAGGCCGCGCTGGGTTTCTTCGTTGACATAGGCGCTGAATTTCGTCATTCATCGGGACGTTGTCCACACCTCGTGTGGATAACGTCGTGGACAAAACGTTGAGTTCCGTAAAAAAGCGAATCGAAACAACGGTGTGCTTGGACTGCTCCGAAAGCGGGCGCGCGGCGTGCGCTGCGCGGCCCTGAACGCGCGGTATTTTACTGGTTCCGCGTGGCACGCCAATCACGAGATCGGCGTGCGCCGCACGCGTCACGCCGGCTTGCGCTTCGCCTCGAGCGTTTCCCACCGTTCGAGCGCGGTGAGCAGCTCGTCGTCGATCGCCGCGAAGCGCTCGGTCAGGCGCGTGCCTTCCGCCGGATCCTTCGCAAAAATCGAACCGTCCTCGAGCCGCGCATTGATCGTCTTCTGCTCCTCTTCGAGCGCGGCGATCTTCTCCGGCAGCGAATCGAGCTCGCGCTGCTCGTTGAACGACAGCTTCACCGTGCGCTGCGCGTTGCGGCCCGGGGCGCTCTTCGCCGCGTCTTCCTTCAGCGGCGCCGCTTCCTTGACCGCGCGCTTCGCGGCTTCCTGCTGCGCGAGCTGCTCCGAACGCTCGCTCTGGATCTGCCAGTCGCTGAAGCCGCCGACGTATTCGCGCCACTTGCCGTCGCCCTCGGCCGCGATCACCGACGTCACGACGTTGTCGAGGAACGCACGATCGTGGCTGACGAGCAGCACCGTGCCGTCGTAGTCGGCCAGCAGCTCTTCGAGCAGCTCGAGCGTCGGGATGTCGAGGTCGTTGGTCGGTTCGTCGAGCACCAGCACGTTGGCCGGACGCGCGAACAGGCGCGCGAGCAGCAGCCGGTTACGCTCGCCGCCCGACAGCGACTTCACCGGCGAGCGCGCGCGTTCCGGCGCGAACAGGAAATCGCCGAGATAGCTCATCACATGCTTGCGCACGCCGCCGATCTCGACCCATTCGCTGCCGGGGCTGATCGTATCCGCGAGACTCTTGTCCTGGTCGAGCTGCGCGCGCATCTGGTCGAAATACGCGACCTGCAGGTTCGTGCCGGTGCGCACCGTGCCTTCGTCGGGCTTCAGCTCGCCGAGGATCAGCTTGAGCAGCGTGGTCTTGCCCGCGCCGTTCGGACCGACGAAGCCGATCTTGTCGCCGCGCATGACCGTCGTCGAGAAACGGTCGACGACCGTGCGGCCGCCGTAGCGCTTCGTCACGTCGGTCAGCTCCGCGACGATCTTGCCGGACTTCTCGCCCTGCGCGACGTCGAGCTTCACGTTGCCCTGCGAATTGCGGCGCTCCGCGCGCTCGTTGCGCATCTGCACGAGCCGCGCGATGCGGCCGACGCTGCGCGTGCGGCGCGCCTCGACGCCCTTGCGGATCCACACTTCTTCCTGCGCGAGCAGCTTGTCGAACTTGTCGTTTTCCACGCGCTCGACTTCGAGCTGCTGCGCCTTGCGCGTCTGGTAGGCGGAGAAATTGCCCGGATACGACAGCAGCCGGCCGCGATCGAGTTCGACGATGCGCGTCGCGACGCGGTCGAGGAACGCGCGATCGTGGGTGATGAACAGCAGCCCCGCGCGCTGCGAGACGAGCAGTTCTTCCAGCCAGCGGATGCCGTCGAAGTCGAGGTGGTTGGTCGGTTCGTCGAGCAGCAGCACGTCGGGCTGCAGCACCAGCGCGCGTGCCAGCGCGACACGCTTCTGCATCCCGCCCGACAGCGCGTCGACGCTCGCGTCGCCGTCTACCAGGCCGATCTGCGCGAGCGTCATCGACACGCGCGTGCGCCAGTTCCACGCGTCGTGCGCGTCGAGCGACGATTGCAGCGCATTCATCCGCGCGAGCAGCGCGTCGTGCTCGGCGCCTTCCGGTATATCCGCGAGGCGGTGCGCGATCGAATCGAATTCTTCGAGCAGTTCGCGCGTATGCGCGAGCCCCGACGCGACCGCGTCGAAGATCGTCGCGCCCGGTTCGAACTCGGGCTCCTGCGGCACGTAGACGGTCACGAGTTCCTGCTGGCGCGTGATCAGGCCGTCGTCGGGCTTCGCGAGGCCGGCGACGATCTTCAGCAGCGACGACTTGCCCGCGCCGTTGCGGCCGATCAGGCCGACGCGCTCGCCGGCTTCCAGCGAGAAATCCGCGTGATCGAGCAACGCGACGTGACCGAACGCGAGCTGCGCGCCGGTAATGGAATAGAGCGACATGGGGAGACGGCGAAGAGAGGAATCGGAAGCGCCCATTGTACCGGTCGCGGACGCCGGCACCGGCTTGGCCGGATGGACGAGCGCCACAATCGGCGCGCGACACGCGCAGGCGCGGTGCGATGAACGGCTGGCGGCCGGTTTCCGGCTGGGTACCGGCCGTGCAGGTTGCATGCCTGCACGAATGGACAAAGGCCGGCCCGATACGCCGCGGCCGGCCGATCGGCCATTCCGCGCGCGGCGCACCGGGCGCCCGCGCGGATGTGCAATTACTTCACGTTGACGGTGATCGTCGAGCTCATTTCGGGACCGTAGGAACGGTGTGCGCCGTCGCCGAGCTGTAGCGTCAGCGTGTGCTGGCCGGGCGCCAGCTTCACGTCGGTTTCGGTCTGGCCCTTGCCGAAATGCAGCGAATGGTCGCTCGCCGGGATCACGTCGCCCTTCGGCACTGGCTTGCCGTCGATCAGCAGGTGATGGTGGCCGGTATCCGGCGTCATGTCGCCGGCCGGTTTGAGCGCCATGCCTTCCAGACCGAACTTCACGTGCACGGGGCTCGACACCGTCGCGCCGTCCTGCGGCTCGACGAAGAACACGCGCGCTTCGGCACGCGCGAGCGTCGACACGGCCAGCGCCGCGACACACACTGCACCCGCGATCCACTTTTTGTTGAACATCCTTTCCTCCTACAGATTGACAGGCCCACGAAGCATACACTGCATGCCCACCCCATGCGACGACGCCGGTTGTTCGCGATGCGTACGTTTAAAACGACGTTGCGGAGGTGTTCGGCGAAATTCCGGTACCATTGCGCCTTTCGTCCGCCGGCGAGGCTGCGGACGGCATCACCGAATTTTCATTTTGCCGAGCGCTACATGAGCGAAGTAACCGAATACCAGAGCTGGGTCTGCCTGATTTGCGGGTGGGTGTACAACGAAGCGGAAGGATTGCCCGACGAAGGCATCGCGGCCGGCACGCGTTTCGCCGACATCCCCGCCGACTGGCGCTGCCCGCTGTGCGACGTGGGCAAGGAAGATTTCGTCGTCGTCGATTTCTGATTTTCCGTTTCGATCGCGGCTGATTACGCGATACGCGCGTCGGTGCGCATTCCGCCCCGCCGACGCGCCGCGCCTTTGCTATACTCTGCGCGCTGTCCACACTGCCGTCCGGTTCGCGTTTCGCGCGCGATTGCCCGGACATGGCTCTCCCCGTAGTTCAATGGATAGAACAAGCGCCTCCTAAGCGCTAGATACAGGTTCGATTCCTGTCGGGGGGACCAGCGACACTCCATCCCGGCCTTATACCGCAAGCCTCATCGGTGAGTTTGGCGTAAATTTGGCGTAGCGCCGAATCACTTCGCCGCCGCGTACATTTCGTCCGCCCGGTAAACTGCAGCATCGCGCGCGCCGCCTCGAGGTTCGACGTCATCGGCCATTTCTCCAGTCGTCTGCCAGCAGGATCACGACCGGCCGTTTCTCGTCACCCGGCCGGTGCATGTATATCTGCCGACGGCCATGTCGCCAGTCGTTTGACGCACTGCAACAGTATGGAGTACACTTCGCGCCGCGGGGTGGAGCAGTCTGGCAGCTCGTCGGGCTCATAACCCGAAGGTCATAGGTTCAAATCCTATCCCCGCAACCAACATCGAAGCCCGCTTTGCGACAGCAAGCGGGCTTTTTATTTGTCGTCGCTTCCGTGCGGGAAACCGACTGCGTCGCGACAACGCGGACTCCCTGCGGAACATCGCGCAGAAGCTACTGCAGTCAGCGGAAGCGAGGGATCTCGGCCGATCAGAATGTCTTTACCTGCGGCATCAAACTCGCATCCGCACCGGTCACGGCAAACGTCCCCTTCGCCGACGCCCCCGACGGCAGCGCCAGCAAGCTGCCATCCCCCAGCCGGTTCGCATCGACGACCATCTGGCTCGCCGCACACCCGTTCGCCAGCAGCGACACCGGCGCACCAGCGATCGCCGAGAACGTATTCCCCGTCACGCTGAAAGAACACACGTTCCCATACGCGCGGAAACCGGCATAACCGGAGCCGGACACACTGTTGCCCGTCACCGCGACGTTCGTCACCGTGCCCGTCCAGGTGTCCAGTTCGAGCGCCGCCTGCTGCGTCGGCTGCAGCCCGTTGTTGTTCACGTTCGAATTCTGGATGTTGGTCACGACGTTGCCGGTAATCGCGACGTTCGACGCACCATACGAGTTCCAGCTGTCCTCCTGCGCCACCAGGATGCCCGCCGCCTTCTGCACGCCGTCGACCGTATTGTTCGAGATCGTCACGGCCTGCCCGCCGACCACCGCAATGCCGCGCCCCCACGCATTGCCCGACACCGCGTTATGGTCGATCAGCACATTGCTGCTGATACGGCCGTCGCCGATATAGCTGACGACGGCGATCAGGTCGTCGCCGGTGGCCGTCACCGTATTGTCCTGCACGAGCACGTTGATCGATCCGTTGGTCGCGTGGATGCCGTCGGCCAGCGTCGCGTGGACGGTATTGCCGACGATCGCGACACTGTTGCCGCCGAACACGAAGATCCCCGCACTCGCGCCGCCGTCGATCGTCACGCGCAGCACCTGGACACCCGTGCCCGTCACCTCGACCTTGGTCGAGGCCGGCGTCGTGAGCCGCGTCGTGCCGGTGCCGGCCAGCGTCACGCCGACGAGCGTCGAACCGGTGCCGCTCATCAAGATCGTCTGGTCCGCAGGATTCGTAGCGGCCAGCGTCGCGCCGTATCCGGCAATCACCGCCTGCGGCACGCTCACCGTGAGCGAATGCCCGACGACGTAACGCCCCGGCGCGATGACCAGGCGCTGGCCGGCCTTCAGGCCGTCGAATGCCTTTTGCAGCGCATCGGCCTGATCGCTGCCGTCGGCGGCCGGATAGACAGTCACGTCCGCAACGATCGTGGAATTTGCACCCTGCGTGGGCAAGCGCGCGTTGCCCGATGTCGTGCCGGCGGGGCTGGACGCCGGCGCAGGGCTGGCGGGAGTCGTCGATGAAGGCGCGGTGCCGGATGCCGCGCTGGCAGGTTCGGCGGGCGAGGCAGGTGCGCCCACAACGGTCTGCGCCGCCGGCGCCGCATTGTCGCCGCCACCGCCACACGCGGCGAGGCCAAGGCAAAACGCGGCGAGCATCGCTCGATCGACTGTACGCATAGGATTTCCGACGAGCCCGAGATGGCGCCATCCTAAGTACGCGCGGCACCTTTGTAAATGAGGCTTTCGTCCGCTACGCGTCGCACTGTGTGTCGCACATACAAATCGTTGGCGATCCTCTCCGATTCATCGCCGTGACATGCGACATGCGATCGCACTTCGTCCAATCGGCACGGACGGGCACCGCGCATTGCGTAGAATCCCGAACCTTTTCCCGTATCCGGACCCGACCATGATTCGAACCCTCGCGGCGCTGGCCATACTTTCTGCCCTGACCTGCCCGGCGAACGCCACCGATACCGGCACGGCGCCCGCCAAGCCGCGCTATGTCAGCCCGGGCATCGCCAACGTCACGACCGCAGCCGCACCGCATCCGGAAAGCACATCGTCCGACGCCCGCTGCCGCGAACTGGCCGCGGGCATCGACGCGGTCACGCACGCGCCCGACCGCGGCCACAAGGTCGTGCGCGGCTTCGGCCCGGACGGCAAGCCGCGCAACGAACTGCGCGCCTATGATAAACGGGCCGACCTCGAAGCCGAGCATCGGCAGCTCGGCTGCCGATAACGGACCCCGCCCCGCCCGGCTGAATCGCGCCGGGCATCGGTCCTTACGCGTTCGCACCGCCGTCGATCGTCAACCCGGTGCCATTGATCGACCTTCCTTCCGGCCCGACGACGAACGCCACGAGCGCCGCAACGTCATCGGCCTTGCCGTACTGCGGAATCGCCATCCGCGAACGCTGCGCACTGGCGTGCTCGCCGTCGGCCGGATTCATGTCGGTATCGGTCGATCCAGGATGCACGATATTGACCGTGATGCCGCGCGAGCCGAGATCGCGCGCGAGCCCCTGCGTCCAGCCGATCAGCGCGGCCTTGCTAGCCGCATAGAGGCTCATCCCCGCGTCGGGCACGCGCGTCGCGAGGCAACTGCCGGTCGACACGATGCGCCCGCCCTCCCCGAGATGCCGCGCCGCCGCCTGCGACGCGACGATCACCGCGCGCACGTTCACGTTCAGCGTCGCGTCGATATCGTCGAGCGTGAGGTCGTCCAGCGCGCCGGCGCGGAAAATCCCCGCGTTGTTGACGAGGATGTCGAGCCCGCCGAACGCCTCCGCTGCACGGTCGACAGCGTCGCGCACCGCAACCGGATCGGCACTGTCGGCCCGGATCGCGACGGCACGGCGGCCCAGCGCCTCGATGCTCGCGACGACGGCATGCGCCCGCTCGGCCGATTTTTCGTACGTGATCGCAACGTCCGCACCATCGGCCGCCAGCCGTTTCGCGATCGCCGCGCCAATGCCGCGGCTGCCGCCCGTGATGAGTGCACGCTTGCCCTGAAGTCGGTTCATGTCGGTTCCTTTCCTTATTTATGTAACGATCGGCACAGAATGTGGCAAGTTGCGCACCACAGTCAATTGATTTATTTTATCGATCGATACAGAAATTGACGAAGGGACGGACGCAATGGCTGAACGGGGCCGACCGAGAAGCTTCGACAAGGAAGCGGCGCTGGATCGCGCGATGGAGGTGTTCTGGCGTCTCGGCTACGAAGGTGCGTCGATGACGGACCTGACGACCGCGATGGGCATCGCGTCGCCAAGCCTGTATGCAGCGTTCGGCAGCAAGGAAGCGTTGTTCCGGCAGGCGCTCGAGCACTACCGCGCGACGGAGGGACGGGAAATCTGGGATGGCGTCGAACACGCCGGCAGCGCGCACGACGCAATACGAAACTACCTGATGGATACCGCGCGCGTGTTCACGCGGCGCTCGAAGCCGGCCGGCTGCCTGATCGTGCTGTCGGCGCTGCATCCGGCCGAGCGTTCCGATACGGTCCGGCAAACGCTGATCGCGATGCGCGAGCGCACGGTCGACGCGTTGCGGGATCGTCTCCGGCAAGGCGTCGCGACCGGCGAGATCTCGGCGGACGCGGACCTCGACGCGATCGCGCGGTACTACGTGACGGTTCAGCAGGGCATGTCGATCCAGGCGCGCGACGGCGCGAGCCGCCGCGATCTGGAGGCCGTCGCGCAAGCCGCGCTGGCCGCATGGCCGGCGCTCGTCGGCGCGCGCGGCACGGGCGGCGCGTAGCGGCAGGACATCGCCGCGCGCGACCGCGTCGGCAGGTTACTGCTTCGCTGCGTGCTGCACGTCCTTCGACGCATGCCACACGCGATAGCGCACCTCGAAGCCGTCCGGCACGTAGACGACGAGCGGCAGGCGGCTGTTGTAGCGCAGCAGCTGGCCGTCGCCGCGTACCTGCACGAACCGCTGCTGCGGCGCCTGGCCCGGGCATGCCATCAGCGTCGAGGCCGGCCCCTTCACGTCGGTGAGCTGGTAATACGTATAGCCCCAGCCCTTCACGTCCTCGGCGGTCAGCTCGCCGCCGAACCACTGCTGGTTGCAATCGGTCTGCAGCGTCTTGCCGATCATCAGCTCGACGCGCGCATCGCCTTCGTTCTCGAGCGCGGGCAGCCCGATCACGACGCGCTGCTGGCCGGCCGCCGCCTGCGGAAACATCTTGATCGACTCGGCCGGCACGGCGGGCGCCGAAGCGGGGCTCGCCATGCACGCAGCGGCAGTCGTGACGCAGAAAGCGGCCAGCGCGGCCCGGATCGCGAATTTCATCGATGTGCTCCTGAAAAGCAAATGAGCCCCGGATGCTAACACTTTCGCATCAGGACCTTACGCCACTGTAATTTGCCGACACAATTGCAAACAGCTGCCGGTTCCCGCGCGCGGTACTTATAGGGCAATCAACGGAGAACATCATGCTGAAGCTCATTGCTGCCGCCGGCGTCGCGACCTTGCTGGCCGGCTGCGTCGTCGCCCCGGACGCCGGAT
Source organism: Burkholderia sp. BCC1972 (assembly GCF_905339605.1). Taxonomy (NCBI): domain Bacteria; kingdom Pseudomonadati; phylum Pseudomonadota; class Betaproteobacteria; order Burkholderiales; family Burkholderiaceae; genus Burkholderia; species Burkholderia sp. BCC1972. The sequence goes on from NZ_CAJPGH010000012.1 coordinate 165,360, forward strand.
ACGGCTACGGTTACGGGCAGCCCTACTATTCCGATCCCGGCTACGCGTACGCGCCGTCCCCCGTGTACGGTACGGTCAACATCTGGGGTGGCGGCGGCGGACGCGACTGGGATCGCGGCCGGCGCGACTACCATCGCTGGGACGGCGATCGCGGCAACCACGGCAACGGCTGGGGGCGCGGCGGCCGCCGCGGCGACTGGAACGACGGCGGCGGGCGCGGTGACGACGGTGGCGGCCATCGCCACTGACGCGCAATTGCAACCGTTTGTATCCGCGCAGGCCCCGCCGATGGCCGGCCGCGGATCACGCAAGCGAACGGACAGCCGCACAAACACAAAGGCCCTCGCAGGAAGCGAGGGCCTTTTGTCGTCCGGTCCCGCGACATGAACGTCGGCGGGTGCCGGCCGGCGCCCTGCCCGTTCACGCGTCGCATACGCCCGCCTACCAGCCGGCCGGCTGCGCGTAGCCGCCCTGCACCGGCGCGCCGCACACGTACGCGCGCCGATAGCGGTCGTAGCAATAGTTCGGGCCGTCGTCCTGATATTGCGCCTGCTGATAGGTCGGATACGCAGGCTGCTGGTAGGCCGGCGCCTGGTAGTACGTCGGCGGCTGATAGGCTGGTGCCTGGTACACGGGCGCCTGATACGCGACGGGCGGATTCATCGCGGACGTCACGATCGCGCCCAGCACCGCACCGCCGATCAAGGCGCCGATGACGGCGCCGCCGTCGCGGCCATGCGCGGACGCCGGGCCCGCGACGGCGAGCGAACCGGCGAGGACACACACTGCGGCAATCTTTTTCATGATGGACTCCCACGCGAAGTGGTACTGGATGCGATGCATTGTGGCGGCACGCGGCCGTAATAGATGCAGCAAGTGGTAACGCGCGATTACCGGCGTCACGCCCACCGGAACGCCGCGCCGCCGTGCTACGATTTTCGGCATACAGGAGACGCCTTCATGCAGCCCGAAACCGCCCGCCGTTTCGATACCGAATTCGCGCCGCGCATCGCGCAGGCCATCGCCGCCTTCTTCGCCGAGCACGTGCTGACCGACGTCGTCCCGTACGGCGGCCACGGGCATCCGACGCGCGTGCAGATCCGCAGCGCGCCGCACGAACATGTGAGCGGCTTCGAGCATCCGCTGAATCTCGAGCTGACCTGGGACACCGACGAAATCGAGCGGCTGATGGCGGAGGACGGCCCGCAGCGCTTCGAGCACTACCTCGCCGCGCTGCCGAAGAAGCTGGGTGCATGGCAGGGCGCACGCGACATCGATCTCGCGTCGCGCACGCAGGCCGAACCGCTCGTGCGGCTCGGCGGTCTCGACTTCGAAGGCTGAGTGCGCGCGTCGGCGTCACGTCACGCGGCCCGGTGATACACTCGACCGGCCCCGATCCGGTGCAGCCGCGCCGGCCGGGCCGTTCATCGCCGCCTCCACCCTTTTCGCATGGTTGCGCACGCAACCGGCAAGCGGGCGCGCGGACAACCACGCTCTGGCTCCCGTCATGAACGCCGATACCGGCCTGCCGCTTCCGCAACGCTACTGGGCGATCGTCTGCGTCGCACTGGGCATCACGCTCGCCGTGCTCGACGGCGCGATCGCGAACGTCGCACTGCCGACGATCGCGCACGACCTGCATGCATCCGACGCCGCGTCGATCTGGATCGTCAACGCGTACCAGCTCGCAGTCACGATCACGCTGCTGCCGCTCGCGTCGCTCGGCGAGCGCATCGGCTATCGCCGCATCTACATCGCCGGGCTCGCGCTGTTCACCGCGGCCTCGCTCGGCTGCGCCCTTGCCGGCTCGCTGCCGATGCTGGCCGTGATGCGCGTGATCCAGGGGTTCGGCGCGGCCGGCATCATGAGCGTCAACGCGGCGCTCGTGCGGATGATCTATCCGTCGTCGATGCTCGGGCGCGGGCTGTCGATCAACGCGATGGTCGTCGCGCTGTCGTCGGCGATCGGGCCGACGGTCGCGTCCGCGATCCTGTCGTTCGCATCGTGGCCGTGGCTGTTCGCGGTCAACGTGCCGATCGGCATCGCCGCGGTTCTCGGCAGCGTGCGCGCACTGCCGGCCAACCCACTGCACGACGCGCCGTACGATTTCCCGAGCGCGCTGATGAACGCGTGCGTGTTCGGCCTGCTGATCACGGCCGTCGACGGGCTCGGCCACGGCGAGGGTCACGCGTACGTCGCGGCCGAGCTGGCGGTCGCGGTCGTCGTCGGCTACTTCTTCGTGAAGCGTCAATTGTCGCAGCCGGCGCCGCTCCTGCCCGTCGACCTGATGCGCATCCCGATGTTTGCGTTGTCGGTCTACACGTCGACGGCGTCGTTCACGTCGCAGATGCTCGCGTTCGTCGCGCTGCCGTTCTGGCTGCAGAATTCGCTCGGCTTCTCGCAGGTCGAGACGGGGCTCTACATGACGCCGTGGCCGCTCGTGATCGTGTTCGCCGCGCCGCTCGCGGGCGTGCTGTCGGACCGCTATTCGGCCGGCATCCTCGGCGGGATCGGGCTTGCGCTGTTTGCGGCCGGTCTGCTGTCGCTCGCGACGATCGGCCCGCATCCGGGTACCGTCGACATCGTGTGGCGGATGGCGCTGTGCGGTGCGGGCTTCGGGCTGTTCCAGTCGCCGAACAACCGCGCGATGCTGTCGTCGGCGCCGCGCGAGCGCAGCGGCGGCGCGGGCGGCATGCTGAGCACCGCGCGCCTGACCGGCCAGACGCTCGGCGCGGCACTGGTCGCCCTGATTTTCGGCCTGTCGCCCGATCGCGGGCCGACGATCGCGCTCTATGTCGCGACGGCATTCGCTGCGGTGGCGGCCGTCGTGAGCATGCTGCGCATCACGTCGCCACGGCCGGACGCGGCGACCTGACACGGCCATGCGCCACGCGTCGCACGCACGACGAGCGTCACGCGGCGTCGAGCGCGTCCATCACGAAGCGCACGCGCGCCTTTACGCCGACGCGCGGCAACTCGATCAGCCGGTAACCATATGACGTGTAGCAATCGACCATCGCGTCGTAGGTCCGCTCGGCTTCCGCGAAATCCTGCCGGCGCTCGGTGTCCTGCGCATAGATCTCGGGCCACGGCGGCGCGATGAACACGCGGCGGTGATAGCGGAAACGGCGGGCCGCCGCTTCCGCATGCGCGGGAACCGGCAGGCCCGTCAGCCGCAGGTAGCCGACCACGTCCGGCACGCCGCGATCGAAGAACACGGGCCCGCGCGCCTGCCGCGCGAGGTGATACGAACGCAGCTCCCAGCTCAGCATCAATTCGGCGAACGCCGCCGGGTCGCGCCACGGCAGCGCGAGGCCGTCGATGGCCATCTGGTCGCGGATCACGCCGCGCCCGGCCTCCTGCGAGCGCGCAAAGCCGGCACGCTCCAGCGCATCGAGCAGCGTGCTCTTGCCCGAACCCGGGCCGCCCGTCACGACGAAGAAGCGGCCGACGGCAGCGTCCGTCGCCTCGTCCTCGGCACCGGCGCCCGGTGCGAACTCACGCATGCGCAACCCGCCGGCCCGCACGCTGCGTGACCGACGCAGCCGCCGCGACACTGCGCAGGTCGGCGACGAACGTGTCGCGCCAGACCGACAGGTCGTTGTCACGGAGCCGCGCGAGATTCTCCTCATGACGCGCCTGCCGCTCCGCGAGCGGCATCGACAGCGCACGTTCCAGCGCCTCGGCCATCTGCGACAGATCGTACGGATTGACGAGCAGCGCGCCGGTCAACTCAGCCGCCGCACCGGCGAACTCCGACAGCACGAGCACGCCCGGATCGGCCGGGTCCTGCGATGCGACGTACTCCTTCGCGACGAGATTCATCCCGTCGCGCAGCGGCGTCACGTAGCCGACCTGCGACATCCGGAAGAACGCCATCAGCAGGTTGCGCTCGTACTTGCGGTTCAGGTACTGGATCGGCGTCCAGTCGAGTTGCGAGAAACGGCCGTTGATGCGGCCGGCTTCGCCTTCGAGCGTCTCGCGAATGTCCTGGTAGGTCTGCACGTCGGAACGCGTCGGCGGCGCGATCTGCAACAGCGACACGCGCCCCTGCCAGCCCGGCGCGTTCGCGAGCATCCGCTCGAACGACTGGAAGCGCTCGACTAGCCCCTTCGAGTAGTCGAGACGGTCGACGCTCATCACGAGCTTGCGGCCGTCGAGCGCCTCGCGCAGCATCTTCACGGGTTTGCGCGTGCCGTACTGGACGGCCGCCTGCGCGATCGCGTCGGGATTCACGCCGATCGGATAGGCGGCGACCTTCACGACCCGGCCGTGCGCGTGCAGCATCCCGTCGTCGCTTGCCGCGCCGATCCCGCGCCGTTCGATGTAGTCGGTAAATGCCTGCTCGTCGGCCTCGGTCTGGAAGCCTGCGACGTCGTACGCGCACATGAACTTCACGAGTTCCTCGTGCGGCGGCACGAGGCGCAGCATGTCGGGCGACGGGAACGGGATGTGCAGGAAGAAACCGATCGGGTTCTTCACGCCGAGCTCGCGCAGGTAATGCGCGAACGGCAGCAAATGGTAGTCGTGTACCCAGATCAGGTCGTCGGGCCGCAGCAGCGCGGCTAGCTGCTTCGCGAGCATCGCGTTCACGCGCAGATAACCGGCGTACTCCTGACGATCGAAGCGCGCGAGATCGCCGCGGTAGTGGAACACCGGCCACAGCGTCGCGTTCGAGAAACCGCGGTAGTACTGATCGTAATCGCGCCGGGTCAGCCCGACCGTCGCATACGTGACGTTGCCATCCCGCTGGATCGCGGGTTCGGCGGCGGGCGCACCTACGATCTCGCCGTTCCAGCCGAACCAGACGCCGCCGCTTTCCTTCAGCGCATCCATCACGCCGACGGCCAGGCCGCCCGCGCTCGGGCGCGTGTCCTCGCCGGCGGCGACACGGTTCGATACCACGATCAATCTGCTCATGCGGCTTCCCCTCCTCGATTCGATTGGCTGGCGCGCGACGCGCGCCCAAGCGGGCACGACTGCCCGAAGGCGGCCGTGCGGCGATTCAGTTCCGAGAAATGCAATGAAATACGGCGATGGAATGCGGCGACGACAGCATCAGGCGTCCTGCTCCTGGCCGAGATCGCGTTGGTAGTCGAGCCCTTCCGGGCGAGCGCCGCCCTGGTTGTGATCGCCGTCGGACGGCGTCTCGTCGGGCGCGCCGGCAGGCGGTGCCGACGGCGCGTCGGTCTGCGGACGCGGGCGGTCTGCCCCCGTGTCAGGTGGCTGGTGTGACAACCGTTTTGAACGACGCATGGCTGGGTGTCTCATGTGCGGCGCGGCTCGAGGCCGTCGTAGAAACATTCCATAACAAAACAGTCTAGGTCGGTTCCTTGCACGCCAAGGTAACAATTACCTTCAATTTGTAACGTTTCGACCCCTGGCCAACCATCTATCCGACAATAACGCCGCGCGTGCGCACGCGGCATGCCGGCCGGCGATTTGTCAAAGCTTTGCAGTTTTCCTATGACAATTGCGAAACAATGATGCGGCATCAGGGCGTGCATGCGCCGCCGCTCACCCAGACAGGACTTGCACTCAGGGATGAACATTCGTTTCGAATCGCCGCGTCGGGCCATGCCGGCGCGCGTCGTGCTGGCCATCATCGCCACGGCCGCACTGCTGTCGGGCTGCAACTCGCTGTACAGCGAAGGCGCGACAGCCGGCGCCGGTATCGCGGGCGCCGCGATCGCTTCCAAGGTCACGAACAACGCCGCCGTCGCGACGGGCATCGGCCTCGGCGCCGTGGCCGGCGCGCGGGCCGGCGTCCAGTACTCGCAGCGCGTCGCACACCGTTACACACAGGAACAGATCGCGAAGGCGGCCGGGCCGCTCGACGTCGGTGGCGTCGCGCCGTGGTCGACACACCACTCGTTCCCGATCGAGGACGACGAACAGGGCCGCGTGACCGTGAGCCGGCTGATCAGCGTCGGCCCGCTCGACTGCAAGGAAATCGTGTTCGCGGTCGACACGCCCGCCAAACCCGACAAGGCCGCGCAATCCGCGTTCTACGTCGCGACCCTCTGCCGCGACGGCGCCGTATGGAAATGGGCCTCGGCCGAGCCGGCGACCGAACGCTGGGGCGCGCTGCAATGAGCGTCGCGATCCGTCTCGCGGCCATCGGCGCACTGTGCGCGGCGACGGTCGCGCTGTCGGGCTGCGGCTCGGTCGGCGCCGCGAGCGGCGCACTGGCCGGCGCGGCGACGGGCCTCGTCACCGCGAACCCGGCGGTCGGCGTCGGCGTCGGGATCGCCGTGCAGGCCGCGACCGACGAGGCCGTCAACCGCACGATGAAGCAGCTCCATCAGAACCAGCAGGATGCGATCGCGAAGGTGGCCGGCAGCCTGGCCGTCGGCGAGGTGAAGCCGTGGAAGGTGAAGAACACGCTGCCGCTGGAAAACGGCGAAGGCGAAGTGCGCGTCGCGCGTGCTTATTCGACGCCGCTCGCGCTGTGCAAGGAATTCACGTTCTCGGTGAAGGACGGCGACAAGGCCAGCTGGTATTTCGCGAATGCGTGCCAGCAAGGCACGCACTGGAAGTGGGCGTCGGCGGAACCGGCGGTCGACCGGTGGGGGAATTTGCAGTAACGGCGCGATGCGCGGCGCGCTCGCCTCGCCGGAAACCGCGCGGCCCCGCCTATTTCAGGACTCGACGTCCTCGAGACTGAAGATCTCGGTCTGGTCGTTGTACGAGAAGATCTCGCCGTAACGGCCCCAGTCGATCACCGCATCGAGCGTTTCCTCGGCCGCACCGTCGGACAGGAAATCCTCGAGCTCCTGCTCGAAGCGCACGCGCGGCGCGCGATGGCCCGGACGCTCGTTCAGCACCTTCTTGATCCGCGCGGCCAGCGGCACGTGCTTCAGCAGGTGATCCGCGAACATCAGCTTGCGCTCCTGCGTGCCGAATTCCGCGAACACGCGCCCCGGCGGCGTCAGGAACACGTCGCCTTCGCGCACGTCCGCGAAGCCGAGGTACTGCAGCACTTCGGCGATCGGGAACAGGTCGTCGACCTCCAGATGCAGCGTGCGCGCGATTTCCGGCATGTCCGCGCGGCCGTGGTACGGCGCCATCGCGAGCGTTTCGATCAGACCGGCCATCAGGTTGGTCGACACCTGCGGCAGCCAGCTGCCGAGTTCGAGCCCCTTCTTCGTCGCTTCGCCGGTCTGGCGCGCGGTCATCTTCGCGTAGATGTCGTCGACGAGCTTGCGGAACGCCGGGTCGAGCCGGTTGCGCGGATGCTTGAACGGCACCTTGATCTCGGCGATCACGCGGCCCGGGTTCGACGACAGCACGAGGATCCGGTCGCACATGAACACGGCTTCCTCGATGTTGTGCGTGACGATCAGCACCGACTTGATCGGCATGCGGCCTTGCGTCCACAGGTCGAGCAGGTCGGTACGCAGCGTCTCGGCCGTCAGCACGTCGAGCGCCGAGAACGGCTCGTCCATCAGCAGGATCGTCGGGTCGACGACGAGCGCACGCGCGAAGCCCACGCGCTGGCGCATGCCGCCCGACAGCTCGCGCGGGTACGCGTTCTCGAAACCGTCGAGGCCGATCAGGTCGATCGCGGCCAGCGCACGCTCGCGCCGCTCGCGTGCGCCGACGCCGAGCGCCTCCAGTCCGGCTTCCACGTTCTGCAGCACGGTGAGCCACGGGAACAGCGCGAAGGTCTGGAACACCATCGCGACGCCTTCGGCCGGGCCGCTCAGCGGCTTGCCGAGGTAGGTCACTTCGCCACCGGTCGGCTCGATCAGGCCGGCGATGATGCGCAGCAGCGTCGACTTGCCCGAGCCGGACCGGCCGAGCAGCCCGACGATCTCGCCTTCGCGCAGCGACAGGTTCGCATCGTCGAGCACGAGCAGCTCGCCCTGCGTCTTGTTGAAGCCGCGGCAGACGTGATCGACCCGCAGGATTTCCTCACCGAGGCGCGGCGGCTGGGACGTCTGGACGGGGGCGTTTACAGCATTCGGATTGTGCATCGCGTTTCGCTCTCAATCGGACTCAGTCGAGCCGCAGCTTCGCTTCGGCGAAGGCATACAGCGGGCGCCACAGCAGGCGGTTGAACAGGGTGACGAACAGGGACATCACGGCGATGCCCAGGATGATCTTCGGGAAATCGCCGGCGGCCGTGGTCTGCGCGATGTACGCGCCGAGGCCATGCGCCTCGATCCTGGTGTTGCCCCACTGCACGGCTTCCGACACGATGCTCGCGTTCCATGCGCCGCCCGACGCGGTGATCGCGCCCGTCACGTAGTACGGGAAGATGCCGGGCAGGATCGCCTGCCGCCACCACTGCCAGCCGCGGATGCGGAAGTTCGTCGCCGCTTCGCGATAGTCGTTCGGGTAGGAGGTTGCACCGGCGATCACGTTGAACAGGATATACCACTGCGTGCCGAGCACGATCAGCGGCGACAGCCAGATGTCGGCGTTCAGGTGGAAGCGCGCGATCACAATCACGAACACCGGGAACAGCAGGTTGGCCGGGAACGCGGCGAGGAACTGCGCGAGCGGCTGCAGCTTCTCGGCCAGCTTCGGACGCAGCCCGACCCACACGCCGATCGGCACCCAGATCAAGGAAGCAATCGTGATCAGCACGACCACGCGCAGCAGCGTGATGAGCCCGAGCACGATCACGTGGCCGACCTCGGCCATCGTCACGCCGGTCGACACGAAGCTGACGACGCGCCACACGATATAGGCCGTGCCGAGCAGCACGAGGATCGCCCATGCGATGTCGACCGTGCGCGACGCCTTCTTCTCGACTTTCGGCAGCGAGAAGCGCATCGCGCCCGACAGCGGCAGGCGCAGCGGAATCCGCGCGGCCTTCGCGAAGAACCAGCCGGCCGGCACGAGCAGCTGATGAATCAGGCGCGTGCGGCGCACGAGGTCGAGCAGCCAGGACTGCGGCGCATCGCCCGACGCGGTGTTCTCCATCCGGAACTTGTCGGCCCACGCGATGAGCGGGCGGAACAGGAACTGGTCATAGGCGAGGATCACGACCGTCATCGTGACGATCACCCAGCCGATCGCGCCGAGGTTCTTGTCCGAGATCGCCTGCGCGAGATACGCACCGATGCCCGGCAGCGTGATGGTCTGGTTGCCGACGGTGATCGCCTCCGACGCGACGACGAAGAACCAGCCGCCCGACATCGACATCATCATGTTCCAGATCAGGCCCGGCATCGAGAACGGCACCTCGAGCTTCCAGAAGCGCTGCCACGACGTCAGGTGGAAACTCCGCGCCACTTCGTCGAGGTCGCGCGGCACCGTGCGCAGCGACTGGTAGAAGCTGAACGTCATGTTCCACGCCTGGCTCGTGAAGATCGCGAAGATCGCCGCGAGCTCGGCGCCGAGCACGCGGCTCGGGAACAGCGCGAGGAAGAACGTGACGGTAAACGAGATGAAGCCGAGCACCGGCACCGACTGCAGGATGTCGAGGATCGGAATCAGGACCATGCCCGCGCGACGGCTCTTGGCCGCGAGCGTGCCGTAGACGAGCGTGAACGCGAGCGACGCGACCATCGCGGCCAGCATCCGCAGCGTGGTGCGCAACGCGTATTCGGGCAGGTTCGACGGATCGAGCGAGATCTTCTGCGTCTGCAGCACGCCGATCGGCGCCATCGTTTCGTGGAAACCGACGACCGCCATCGCGATCAGGCAGATGATCAGCGGAAACGCGATGAAGTCCCACCGGTTCGGCAGCACGCGCCACGCGGACGCGTTGGCGGTCCGGTTCGGATTGAAGAATCCGACGTTCATCAGGCGCCCTCCCCGGTAAGGCCGAACGAAGCCGGCAGTCGATGTTGATTCATGGCAAAGCGCACGGGCGCGGTAATTCGATTGACTGACGATCTCGCGCACGCGCGACGCGCCGTGCGTGCAAGCTGCGCCCGCGATCCCGGGCGCGTCGGCCCGCGACGGCACGACACTACACCAACCTGTATTTCAGGTACAACCGTCCGGGGCCGGCGCACGGACCGTGCCCGACGCGCGGGCGGACGGCCGGTGCGCGGCATGGCGCAACCCGGCCTGAGACCTTCGGCCGGCAGCAGGCCCGAATTATGCCGTGATCCGGCCCGGTCGGGAACCCGCCAGCCGCACGCGGGCGCAAACCGTGTCGGGCGTCACGAGCCGGATGCGGCGAAGCGGGTATGATCGGGGCTAGCCCCCTTGGGGATCGATCGACGAGCGGGAGGAAAGGGAATGGCAGGAAACTTGGTGATCGTCTGCCGCGATCAGGATGCCGACGCGTTCTACGAACTGATGCAGGAGTACGGGTCGTTCCAGACGCGGCTGTCGTCGACGGCGTGGTACCTGAACATGAACGTCGTACCGGAATCGCTGCAGGAGGAAATCCTGGAGCGCCTCGGCCGGTATACGACCGTCTACATCTTCGAGGCCACCACCGTGACCTACAACACGATCGACAGCAACGCGGCCGAGACGCTCGGCACGCTGTTCGGCGAATGATGCCGCGCGGCGCCTGCCCGGCCGGGCAGGCGCCGCAGCTGCCTATGCAGCCTGTGCGTGGGGTTCGTCCTTCGGCACGGCCTCGAACGGGAACGTCATCGCGACGCGCAGGCCGCCTTCGGGGCGGTTGCCGATGTCGCATGCGCCGCCCAGCCTGAGCACCAGCCGTTCGACGATCGCGAGCCCGAGCCCGCTGTGGCCGTTCCCGCCGCGCGCGGGGTCGAGCCGGACGAACGGCCGCGTGGCGGCCGCGAGGTCGCGCGGCGCGATCCCGCCGCCGCTGTCGCTGACCGACAGTACGTAGCCGGCCGGCGTGCGCGCCGTCTCGACGAACACGGGCGGTGCGCCATACGCATGCGCGTTGTCCAGCAGGTTCGACAGGATCCGGTCGAGCGTCGCGGTCGGCAGCCGGAAGCCTGGATCGGCCTCCAGCCGCGTCTGGACCGTCGGTGCGTTCGGCGCGACGGCGCGATAGCTGCGTGCGATCCGCTCGCATGCCTGATCGACCGGCACCGGTTCGCTGCGATCGGCCCCGCCGTGCGCAAACACCAGGAACTGATCGACGATGTGCGACATCGAGTCGACGTCGCGCACGACGCCGTCGCGCAACCGTGCGTCGTCCATCATTTCCGCCCGCAGGCGCATCCGCGCCAGCGGCGTGCGCAGGTCGTGCGCGACGCCCGCCAGCATCACCGCGCGATCGCTCTCGGCCTGCGACACCTGCTCCACCATCTGGTTGAAGCCGTGCGTGAGCTGGCGCAGCTCGCGCGGGCCGCGCTCGCGCAGCGGCGGCACCGGCTGCCCGCGGCCGAACCGCGCGACCGCGCGGGCGAGCGAGCGCAGCGGCTGCTGCAGCTGCCAGGCCGCGAACAGCGCGGCGATCACGCCGGCCGAGAAGATCGTGCCGAGCCACAAAAGCATCCGGTCGAGCGAACGCGGCGGCCGCAGCGGCTGCACGGGCACGACGATCCAGTTGCGGTCGGCCGGCTCCTTCACCCACAGCACGGGCGGATGACCTGGTGTGCCGATCTCGACCTGCGTGCCGGGCGGCATGCGCTCGCTGACGTCGTCGCGAAACCGCTTGAGCGGCGGCGGCAGCCCCGCATTGCCGCCCTTCGGCACGTCGGCACTGTCCGGCGACACCAGCCGCACGCGCGACGGCAGCGGCTGGTCCGGCGTGCGCGCGACGTGCTGGCGCACGGCGTCGACGAGGAAGGCGGCCTCCTCGACCGCATAACGCGTCTGCATCTGGTTGCGCTCGAGCCGCATCGCGAAGAACCACGCGAAGTGCGACAGGAGCAGGACACCGATGACGAGCAGCGCCAGCCGCCCGAACAGTGAATCAATGGGTTTGCGCATGAGCCTCGCCGTCGGGCACGAACACGTAGCCGCGCCCGCGCACCGTCTGGATGAAGCGCGGCGTCGACGGATCCGTTTCGAGGATGCGGCGCAGGCGCCACACCTGGACATCGATGCCGCGGTCGGTACCGTCGTACTCGGGCCCGTGCAGCAGCTCGAGCAGGCGCTCGCGCGTGAGCGTGCGCAGCGCATGGTTCACGAAGATCTTCAGCAGCGCGAATTCGCTGCTCGACAGCGTGGCCGGCTTGCCGTCGACCGACAGCGTGCGCGCCTGGAAGTCGAGCAGGAAACGGCCGAACGCGAACGGCTCGCGCTGCTCGGGCGCGGCCGCCGACGGCGTCGCGCGGCGGCGGCGCAGCACGGCCTGCACGCGCGCGAGCAGCTCGCGCGGGTTGAACGGCTTGCCGAGGTAGTCGTCCGCGCCGAGCTCGAGCCCGACGATGCGGTCGACGTCGTCCGCGCGTGCCGTGAGCATGATCACGGGGATGTCGTCGCCGGCCGCGCGCAGCTGGCGCAGCGCGGTCAGGCCGTCCACGCCCGGCATCATCAGGTCCAGCACGATCAGGTCGGGCCGCTCGCGCTCGAGGCGCTTCTCGAGCGTCGCCGCGTCGTGCAGCACGGACACTTCCATCCCCTGGCGCACGAGATAGTCGCGCAGCAGGTCTCGGAGTTCTTGGTCGTCGTCGACGATGAGGATCTGGGTAGTCATGGCTCGAAGTTTACCGCGCGAGGGCGGAGTCGAAGAACGAAACAAAGGGACGAAAGGGTTACTGCGGGTTACCGCGCAAGGGAACTGTAATGCGCGGTAACCGGGCCGCCGCCCCACGTAACACCGGCCGGAGCCTGCATCGCTAACCTGCGTCTTACCGGATGCGGTACCCGGCTTTCCCGGCACCGCATCGCCGGACCCTTTGGATTCAAGGAGTTTCTGAAATGTATAAGAAGACTTCCCGCGTGGCCATTGCGGCCGCCACCGTGCTCGCTCTCGCATTCGGCACCGCGCACGCCGCGCAGCCCGACGACATGCCGCCTCCGGGCGGCCCCGGCATGCACCAGATGCACGGCGGGCACGAAGGCGGCCCGTTCGGCGCGATCATGAAACTGCACGACCAGCTGAAGCTCAACGCGTCGCAGGAGCAGCAATGGCAGGCGGCCGTCAGCACGATGAAGCAGAACCACGACGCGATGCGCAAGAGCCACGAGCAGATGCGCGAGCAGTTCAAGGCGCAGCAGAACCAGCCGATCCTCGACCTGAGCGCGATGCATTCGGCGCGCCAGCAGGCGGAGGCGCAGAACGCGCAACTGCGCGAGCAGACGTCCGCCGCGTGGCTCACGTTCTACAACGGGCTGAACGACCAGCAGAAGACGATGGTCAGCACGGCGCTCAAGCAGCAGTTCGCGAAGATGGAGCAGCGCCACGAGAAGATGAAGGAGCGCTGGGAGCAGCATCGCGCCGCCAAGGGCGCATCGGCGCCGGCGCAGTAAGCCGGCAGGCCGCTTCCCGGAGCGGCACCGGAGGGGACGCGGGCACCGGCCCGCGTCCCCTGTTTCGTTTCAGGCGACGTCGAACAGCAGCACCTCGGCCGTCCGGCCGCGCGCGAACGCCACCGTGTCCACGCCGCCGATCCGCGCGCCGTCGCCGGCGGCCAGCGCACGGCCGTTGACCTCGACGTCGCCGCGCACCACGTGCACATAGGTGCTGCGCCCGGCGCGCACGTCGAACGTCGCCGTCTCTTCGCCGTCGATCAGCCCCGCGAAGATGCGGGCGTCCGAGCGCATCGTCAGCGCACCGTCGCCGCCGTCCGGCGCCGCGACGAGCCGCAGCCGGCCGCGTTTCTCGTCGTCGGCAAAATGCCGTTCCTCGTAGCCCGGCCGCCCGCCCCGCTCGGCCGGCTGCAGCCAGATCTGCAGCAGATGCAGCGGACGGTCGCGCGACGCGTTGGTTTCGCTGTGCATGAGCCCCGTGCCGGCGCTCATCCGCTGGATACCACCGGCGCGGACGATCGCGCCGCAGCCGAGGCTGTCGCGGTGCGCGAGCGTGCCGTCCAGCACGCAGGTCACGATCTCCACGTCGCGCCGCGGCTGCATTCCGAAACCGCGCGTCGGCGCGATCAGGTCCTCGCTCAGCACGTGCAGCGCGCCGACCGGCGGATGCGCGTTCGCGGCGCGGCCGGCGGCCGAAAAGCTGTGACGCGATTCGAGCCAGCCTTGGCGCGTGTGGCAGCGGTCTTCGGCGCGGCGGATCTGGAACATGGCGCGGACACTCCGGGGGCAGATTACTTGTTCGGGTTTACCTCCACTGTAGGGGGACACCGAACGCACCACAATCCGCCGTCGGCGCACCGCATCGTTGCGCTTGCGCAACCAATCGCCAGAATATTCGTTGCGAATATCGCGATTGTCGCAACAGCCGAATCGAGGAATCGATCGAACGCGCCGGATTGCGGTTTTCCGGGTATCGCGTTCGGGTAAAATACCGCCCTTTTGGCGTTCGCCGTTGCGGCGACCGCCCATGCCCAAGCGCCGTTCGGCGAATTTTGGCCATCTAGAATACGCCGCGGCGCCCGATACGACCGGCCGCGAGCGTCCCCGGAAAGTCAGCAACAGAAGGATGGAAATGAAGAAGGCCGCCCTGTGCGCCGCCCTCGCCCTCGTGGCGGGCAGCGCCTTCGCGAAGGAGTGGAAGACCGTGCGGATCGGCGTCGACGCCAGCTACCCGCCGTTCGAGTCGACCGCGCCGAGCGGCGAGATCGTCGGTTTCGACGTCGATCTCACCAAGGAAATCTGCAAGCGGATCGACGTGAAATGCGTGTGGGTGGCGCAGGATCTCGACGGGATCATCCCGGCGCTGAAAGCGAAGAAGTACGACGTCATCGTGTCGTCGCTGACGGTCACGGACAAGCGCCGCGAGCAGATCGACTTCTCCGACAAGGTGTACGACGCGCCGGCGCGGATGATCGCGAAGACCGGCTCGCCGCTGCTGCCGACGGTCGCGTCGCTGAAGGGCAAGCGTGTCGGCGTCGAGCAGGGCTCGACGCAGGAAACCTACGCGAAGGCGTACTGGGAACCGCAGGGCGTGACGATCATTCCTTACCAGAACCAGGACCAGGTCTATACCGATCTCGGCTCGGGCCGCCTCGACGCGACGCTGCAGGACGAGTTGCAGGCCGACTACGGCTTCCTGCGCACGCCGCGCGGCAAGGGCTTCGCGTTCGCCGGGCCGGAAGTGAAGGATCCGAAGACGATCGGCGACGGCACCGCGATCGGCCTGCGCAAGGAAGATACGGACCTGAAGCTCAAGATCAACAAGGCACTGGCCGACATGCACAAGGACGGCACGTACGACCGGCTGTCGCACAAGTACTTCTCGTTCAGCGTCTATTCGGCTCCGGCCCGCTGAGCGCCGACCGGAAGAAGCAACGGATGCGGGGGCGGCCCCGTATCCGTGCAGTACAGGCAGTCAACCACGCGCCGCCCGCCCCCTTGCCCGCCGCTCGCGCGACGGGCTCGCCCGGCACCGTTGCCGGGGCGGACGGTCATGATACGCACGGGGCGTTCCGCGCAGCTTGGCGGACGCGTCTTTCGCGGCGCACGACGTGCGCCCTCAGGGACCACACCAGGGACCCCATATGTTTCTACAAGGCTACGGCCCGCTGATCCTCGCTGGCACCTGGCAAACCGTCAAACTGGCGGTGCTTTCGCTCGCGCTGTCGTTCCTGCTGGGGCTGCTCGGCGCCGGCGCGAAGCTGTCGCGCAACCGCGTGACGAACGGCGTCGGCACCGTCTACACGACGCTGATTCGCGGCGTACCCGACCTCGTGTTGATGCTGCTGCTGTTCTACAGCCTGCAGATCTGGCTGAACATCGCGACCGACGCGCTCGGCTGGGACCAGATCGACATCGACCCGTTCCTCGCCGGCGTGCTCGTGCTCGGCTTCATCTACGGCGCGTACTTCACCGAAACGTTCCGCGGCGCGTTCCTGTCGGTCCCACGCGGCCAGCTCGAAGCCGGCAGCGCATACGGGATGACGAACTGGCAGGTGTTCACGCGGATCATGTTCCCGCAGATGATGCGCTTCGCGCTGCCGGGCATCGGCAACAACTGGCAGGTGCTCGTGAAGTCCACCGCGCTCGTGTCGATCATCGGCCTGGCCGACGTCGTGAAGGCCTCGCAGGATGCCGGCAAGGGCACGCTGCGGTTCTTCTTCTTCACGCTGATCGCCGGTGCGGTCTATCTCGCCATCACGACGATCTCGAACTTCGTGCTGATGTGGCTCGAAAAGCGCTACTCGACCGGTGTCCGCAAGGCTGACCTATGATCGAACTCATCCAAGAATACTGGCGCAACTATCTCTACACCGACGGCTATCGCATCACCGGTGTCGCGATCACGCTGTGGCTGCTCGTCGTGTCGATCGGCCTCGGCTTCTGCCTGTCGATACCGCTCGCCGTGGCGCGCGTGTCGAAGAAGAAGTGGCTGTCGAGCGCCGTGTGGCTGTACACGTACGTGTTCCGCGGCACGCCGCTCTACGTGCAGCTGCTGCTCTGCTACACGGGCCTCTACAGCCTGCAGGCCGTACGCGGCACGCCGATGCTCGATGCGTTCTTCCGCGACGGGATGCACTGCACGCTGCTCGCGTTCACGCTGAACACCTGCGCGTACACCACCGAGATCTTCGCCGGCGCGATCAAGGCGACGTCGTACGGCGAGATCGAAGCCGCGCGCGCGTACGGGATGTCCACCTTCACGATGTATCGCCGTGTGATCCTGCCGTCGGCGCTGCGCCGCGCGCTGCCGCTGTACAGCAACGAAGTGATCCTGATGCTGCATGCGACCACCGTCGCGTTCACCGCGACCGTGCCGGACATCCTGAAAATCGCGCGCGACGTCAACTCGGCGACCTACATGTCGTTCCACGCGTTCGGCATCGCCGCCCTGCTCTATCTCGTGATCTCGTTCACGCTCGTGTGGCTGTTCCGCCAGGCCGAGCGCCGCTGGCTCGCGTATCTGCGCCCGCAAGGCAAGTAAGTTTTCGCAGGAATATTGATGAATTCCCAGACCCAGAAGCTTTTCGTCGACGAACTCCACAAGCGGTACGGCGACAACGAGGTGCTCAAAGGCGTGTCGCTGAGGGCGAACTCGGGCGACGTGATCAGCGTGATCGGCTCGTCCGGCTCCGGCAAGAGCACGATGCTGCGCTGTATCAACTTCCTCGAGCAGCCGAACGCGGGCCGCATCTTCGTCGACGGCGAGGAAGTGCGCACCGCGCTCGACAAGACGGGCGCGCTGCGCGCGGCCGATACGAAACAGCTGCAGCGCGTGCGCACCAAGCTGTCGATGGTGTTCCAGCACTTCAACCTGTGGTCGCACATGAACGTGCTCGAGAACGTGATGGAAGCGCCCGTGAACGTGCTCGGCATCCCGAAGAAGGAAGCCGAGGATCGCGCGCGCGAGTATCTCGAGAAGGTCGGCCTCGCACCGCGCGTCGAGAAGCAGTATCCGTCGCATTTGTCCGGCGGCCAGCAGCAGCGCGTGGCGATCGCCCGCGCGCTCGCGATGCATCCGGACGTGATGCTGTTCGACGAGCCGACGTCGGCGCTCGACCCGGAACTCGTCGGCGAAGTGCTGAAGGTGATGCAGAAGCTCGCCGAGGAAGGCCGCACCATGATCGTCGTCACGCACGAGATGGGCTTCGCGCGCAACGTGTCGAACCACGTGATGTTCCTGCACCAGGGCCGCGTCGAGGAAGAAGGCGTGCCGTCCGAGGTGTTTGCCAACCCGAAGAGCGAACGCCTGCGCGGGTTCCTGTCGGGCAGCCTCAAGTAACCCGCACGAAACGCACGCCGTTCGAACGGGCGCCCCGCGGCGCCCGTTTTGCGTTTACGCGGCGCTCACCGGCGCGCCGTCGGCGAATGCGCGCAGTGCATCGCCCGCCAGCCGGTAACGCACCCATTCGCTCTGCGGCGCCGCGCCGACGCTCTCGTAGAAGCGGATCGCCGGTTCGTTCCAGTCGAGCACGCTCCATTCGAACCGGCCGCAGCCCGACTCGACCGCGATCCGCGCGAGCGTCTTCAACAGCCGCAGCCCGGCGCCCGCCCCGCGAAAACGCGGCGACACGTACAGATCCTCGAGATACAGGCCCTGCCGCGCGAGCCAGGTCGAATACGAGAAGAAATAGATGGCGAAGCCGGCCGGCTCGCCGTCGACCTCGCAGACCAGCGCACGCGCCGGCGAGCCTTCGCCGAACAGGCTGCGTTCGAGCGACGCGGGCGTCGCGATCACTTCATGCTCCGCCTTCTCGTAGACGGCCAGCTCGGTAATGAACCGCAGGATCAGCGGCACGTCGGCGACGGTGGCGGAACGGATATCGATTTGCACGGGTTGAGCCCTCCTCCGGCCCGGACTTGAAACGGAAAGCGACGCCATGCGCGTGCGCTGGCACCGATCGAACCGTCATGCTACGTTCATGCCATGCCTGCAGGAAGTGCAGTTTCTTCATCCTTACCTGAACATGATGCATCCTGAACTGCGCCGCCTCGACCTGAACCTGCTGCTCGTGTTCGACGCGCTGTACCGCCACCGGTCGGTCGCGGCAGCCGCGCACGAGCTCGCATTGAGCCCGTCCGCGTTGAGCCACGCGCTCGCGCGGCTGCGCGACGCGATCGGCGACGCGCTGTTCGTGCGCCTCGGCAACGAAATGCAGCCGACCGTGCGCGCTGACGACATCGCCACGTGGGCCGGCGACGCGCTCGACGCGATGTCGAAGGGGCTCGCCCGCGCGCGCCGCTTCGATCCCGCGCACAGCGACCGCACGTTCGTGTTCGCCGCGACCGACTACACCACGTTCGCGGTGCTGCCGGCATTCCTCGCGCGGATCCAGCACGTCGCACCGCACCTGCGGATCCGCGTCGTGCATTCCGACCGGAAGATATCCGTGGACGAGCTCGCGGCCGGCCGCATCGACTTCGCGCTCGGCTATCACGAGGAATCGGCGGCCGACGCGCCGGGCATCGAGGATTTCGACTGGTTCTCCGACGACTACGTCGTGATCGCGAGCGCCGCGCATCCGGCGATCCGCCGGCGGCTGACGCTCGATCAGTACCTGGCCGCCCGCCACGTCGTCGTCACGCCGTGGAACGAATCGCGCGGCGTGGTCGACTACGTGCTAGACCGGCTCGGCCTCGCGCGGCACGTCGCCGTGCAGTTGCCGACGGTGCTGGCCGCGCCGTTCGTGATCGCGGAATCCGAACTGCTGATGACCGTGCCGAACCGCGCCGCGCAGGCGCTGCGGCACGCGGCGCCGATCCGCCTGTTTCCGGCGCCGTTCGAGATTCCGCGCTACACGGTGAAGGTCTACTCGCACGCGAAGCATGCACGCACCGATGCGCACCGCTGGATTCGCGCGCAGTTGCTCGCCGCGCGGCCGGGCCCGGACTGAGTGCCGCACGCCTTGCGCGGCGGGCGTTTCAGGCGCCACCCGGCAGTCGCCGAAACTGCCCGAATCATTACGAAATACTTACCAATTTCGCGACTTTCGCGCTTACGCCCGCGCTTTCGCAACGTCAATAGTGGCAATCCTTGACCCCTATTCGCGGAATTCGTGTCTCCCTTGCAGGACAAGGGTTTTCCGGTAATCGCCAACCCCAGGTGCACCTGTTGCGCACCGTGTTGCATGGCAATTTGGCGACAGCGGTTAGTCAAACAACGATTTCCATCGCCACAAAATTGTATTTTTGCTAAATTAGTAACCAAAGTAGCAAAACGAAGTTCGTGAAATGTAGTTTAGCTTCACGACACAACAAGGAGACCCCGCAGGCCGACCCGGCTGCGCGGGACCGCTCAACGGTTTTCCGTCTGCTTGCCCGCGTGCCGCGCTTACCGGCCCTGCACGAGGTCTCCCTGGTTATCCCGCTTTTGCCCGGCGCTCGCGCTCCGGGCATCTCGTGCAGTCTGGGTTGACTTTTTGACAGGGTATGGAGGAGATGATGAAGAAAGCTTTGGTCGCGGCCGCGCTGATGGCTGCTGGGGTGGTGACGGCGCACGCGCAGAGCAGCGTCACGCTGTATGGTCGCCTGGATGCCGGCCTTGAGTACCTGAACGGCCTGCAAAACGGCCACCAAGTGCGCGCGGAAAGCGGCGACTGGGGCACGAGCCTGTGGGGCTTGAAGGGTAGCGAGGACATCGGCGGCGGCAACAAGGTTCTGTTCCACCTCGAAGGCGCGTTCAACACGATGACGGGCGGCTTCAGCGGCTCGATCTGGGATCGTTTCGCGACCGTCGGCATCTCCAACGACCGCTACGGTACGCTGCTGCTGGGTCGCGAACTCGCGATCGCCAACGGCGTGTGGGACTTCGACCCGTTCGGCCAGTCGGCCTGGTCGACGGCCTCGCTGGTGCGCGGCCGCAACTGGAACAAGACCAGCAACAACGTGTCGTACCAGTCGCCTTCGCTCTACGGCCTCGACTTCTACGGCCAGTTCTCGTTCTCGAACTCGACCAGCTTCAACGGCAACACGACGGCCGGCCAACCGGGCCGTGCAATGGGCGGTCAGGTCACCTATACGAACTCGCTGTTCCAGTTGCGCGGCATCTACGACGAAACGCGCGACAGCAACGGCCGCTTCTCGGACGTGTTCAACTACTCGCGTGAATACTTCGCGGGCGTGAACGTGTTCCTCGGCCAGTTCAAGGTTCAGGCGGCTTACCAGGCATCGCGCGCCGACGGCAGCGGCGGCCCGGCAGTGAACGCCGGCGTGACGGGCACCCAGCAGGTGTGGGGCGGCGTGACGTGGCAGGCCACGCCGGCAGCGGCGCTGATCGCAGCCGTGTATCACGTGAACGCGAACCACGGCGGCGGCAACGCGAACATCTACACGGTCGGCGGCTCGTACAACATCTCGAAGCGCACGCTGTTCGACCTGCAGGTCGCAACGGTGCGCAACAGCAAGAACGCCAACTTCGGCCTGAACGCGAACGGCGCCGGTACGGCCGTGTCGACGGGCAACCCGAATCCGGGCGGCAGCCAGACCGGCGTCTACGCCGGTATCCAGCACCTGTTCTGATCAGGCGCCGTCAAAGAACGATTCGACAACACTTTCCACGCTGCTGCGAGAGGCGCGTATCGGTGCGGTACCCAACCGGGTATCCGCACCGTTTTTTATTCGGCGGGACCGACTTGGTACGGCCCGGTGACGAACGCGGCGCTCAGACGGCCGCTTCGTTCTCTTCGCCGGTGCGGATGCGGATCACGCGCTCGACGTCCGACACGAAGATCTTGCCGTCGCCGATCTTGCCGGTACGCGCCGCGCCGATCACCGCGTCGATCACCTGGTCGACCTGCGCTTCCGCGACGACCACTTCGATCTTCATCTTCGGCAGGAAGTCGACGACGTATTCGGCGCCGCGATACAGCTCGGTATGGCCCTTCTGGCGGCCGAAGCCCTTCACTTCCGTCACGGTCAGGCCCGTGAGACCCACTTCGGCGAGCGCTTCGCGGACTTCGTCCAGCTTGAACGGCTTGATGATGGCGGTGATGCGTTTCATGATGGTTGTCCCTCAATGCTCGTTTGGATGAAAAATCGCGTTCCCGATTGTAAGCCGGCGAGCCGCATCCGGCCCAGCACGGCTCAATCGAGACGTTCGGTAAACCGCGACGTGATCGGGTAGCGCCAGTCGCGCCCGAATGCGCGGTGCGTGACGCGGATGCCGATCGGCGCCTGGCGGCGCTTGTATTCGTTGACCTTGATGAGCCGCGTCACGCGCTCGACGTCGGCCTGCGCGTAACCGGCCGCGACGATCTCGGCGAGCGGCCGGTCTTCTTCCATGTACATCCGCATGATCGCGTCGAGCACGTCGTACGGCGGCAGGCTGTCCTGGTCGGTCTGGTTCTCGCGCAGCTCGGCCGACGGCGCGCGCGTCAGGATCCGCTCGGGGATCACGTCGCGCAGCGGGTAGTCCGCCGTTTCGTTCCGATAGCGGCAGAGCCGGTACACGAGCGTCTTCGCGATGTCCTTGATCACCGCGAAACCGCCGGCCATGTCGCCGTACAGCGTGCAGTAGCCGACCGCCATCTCGCTCTTGTTGCCGGTCGTCAGCACGATCGAGCCGAACTTGTTCGACAGCGCCATCAGCAGCGTGCCGCGGATGCGCGCCTGGATGTTCTCCTCCGTCGCGTCTTCCGCGCGGCCCGCGAACTCGTCGGCGAGCGCCGCGCGGAACGCGTCGAACATCGGCGCGATCGCGATCTCGTCGTAGCGCACGCCGACGCGCCGCGCCATCTCCGCCGCATCGGTGGTCGAGATGTCGGCCGTGAAGCGCGACGGCATCATCACCGCGCGCACGCGTCCGGGCCCGAGCGCATCGCACGCGACGGCCAGCACCAGCGCCGAATCGACACCGCCCGACAACCCGATCAGCACGCCGGGAAAACCGTTCTTGCCGATGTAGTCGCGCACGCCGGTCACGAGCGCACGGTACACCTGCGCATCCGTCGACAGCTCGGGCGCGATCGCGCCCGGCAGCGGCCGCGCACCGTCGAATTCGACGATCGCATGGCCTTCGTCGAACTGCGGCATCTTCGCGACGAGCGCGCCCTCGCCGTCGAGCACGAACGAGCCGCCGTCGAACACGAGCTCGTCCTGGCCGCCGACGAGGTTCACGTACACCATCGGCAGCCCGGTCTCGCGGATCCGCGCGCGCAGGATGTCGACGCGCACCGCTTCCTTGTTCATGTGGTACGGCGAGCCGTTCGGGATCAGCAGCACCTGCGCGCCGGCCGCCTTCGCGATCTGCGCGGCCGAGGCATGCCATGCGTCCTCGCAGATGATCACGCCGTATTTCACGCCGTTCAGCTCGAACACGAGCGGCTCGGTGTCGGTCGCGAAGTAGCGTTTCTCGTCGAACACCTCGGCGTTCGGCAGATCCTGCTTGCGGTAGGTGCCGACGATCTCGCCGCCGACGATCAGCGACACGGCATTGAAGGTATCGGTGGGCGGCACGCCGCGCTCGATCGGGCGGTTTGCATTACCATCGACGCCTGGCGCGCGCGCATCGCTGCCCGGACCGCGCAACGGATGGCCGACCAGCACCGCGAGCCCGTCGAACGCCTTCAGCGCATCGGCCAGGGCATCGAGCGCGGCGGCCGCCGCCGCGTAGAACGCGGGCCGCAGCAGCAGGTCTTCCGGCGGATAGCCGGACAGCGCGAGTTCGGGCGCGACCATCAGCTGCGCACCATCGTTGTGCGCGGCGCGCGCGGCCGCGACGATCCGCGCGACGTTGCCGGCGAAGTCGCCGACGGTGACGTTGATCTGGGCAAGTGCGAGTCGGGTCTTCATGGCGGGATCGGCGCAGCCCGGCGGCGCGCCCTGAACGGCTGACGAAATCGGCCCGGACGCGCGCCATGGCGGCACGCATCCGGCAACATCCAACGGTACGGATTCACGCTTGAAACACGAACGCATCGATTATCGCACGGGCATCCTGTCGTCCCCCGCCGAGGTGCCGGCCGACGAATGGAACGCGCTGCTCGCACGCGACGCGCAGCCGACGCCGTTCCTGCGCCACGAATTCCTCGACGCGCTGCACGTCGCACGCTGCGCGGTCGACGATACCGGCTGGTCGCCGCACTTCGTCACGCTGACCGACGAGCGCACCGGCCGTCTCGCCGCCGCCGCGCCGGTTTACGCGAAACAGCATTCGTACGGCGAATACGTGTTCGACTGGGCGTGGGCCGACGCGTACCAGCGCAACGACCTGCCCTACTACCCGAAGCTGCTGTGCGCGGTGCCGTTCACGCCCGTGCAGGGCACGCGCCTGCTCGCGGCCGACGACGACGCGCGCCGCCGGCTCGCGGCCACGCTGCTCGCGTTCGCCGAGCAGAGCGACGTGTCGTCGCTGCACGTGCTGTTCCCGACCGGCGACGAAGCGCGGCTGCTCGAATCGATGGGGATGATGCTGCGCGAAGGCGTGCAGTTCCACTGGCTCAACGACGGCTACCGCCACTTCGACGATTTCCTCGGCACGCTCGAGCAGAAGAAGCGCAAGAACATCCGCGCGGAGCGGCGCAAGGTGCACGATGCGGGCGTAACGTTCCGGCGGCTGACCGGCGACCAGATTACCGACCCCGACTGGCGCTTCTTCTCGCGCTGCTACCGGCAGACCTACCGCGAGCACTTTTCGAGCCCGTACCTGAACCTCGATTTCTTCCGCACGATCGGCGCGACGATGCCCGAGAACCTGCTGCTCGTGATCGCGGAAGCCGACGGCCGGCCGATCGCGAGCGCGCTCGCCGTATACCGGCGCGACGAGCACGGCGGCGGCACGCTGTACGGCCGCTACTGGGGGGCGATCGAGCACGTGCCCTGCCTGCATTTCGAAACGGCCTACTACCAGTTGCTCGAATTCTGCATCGAGGCCGGGCTCGATACGTTCGAAGGCGGCGCGCAGGGCGAACACAAGCTCGCACGCGGTTTCCTGCCGACCGTCACGCACTCCGCCCACTGGCTCGCGCACCCGGCGTTTTCCGACGCGGTCGCGCGCTTTCTCGAACGCGAGACCGAACATATCCACGCGTACGTCGACGAACTGCGCGAACACGATCCGTTCCGGCGCGGCAGCGCGTAGCATACAAAGATGCAGCGAGGCCGCGACCGGCCTCGCCACATCACGCACGGCCGCCCCCGGCTCAGTGCGCGGCGAGCGTCACCGCCTGCGACAGCGCCTGCGGATCGCGCGACGACGCGGCCGCCGACAGCGTGTAGCTGCCCGCGCCGATCCGCCACGCATGCGCATTCGCATCCCAGACCGCGAAGCGCTGCGCCGGCACCGCGACGCTGACCGTGCGGGCCTCGCCCGGCTGCAGCGCGACCTTGGTCCAGCCGACGAGCCGCTTCGGCGGCTCGCCGAGCGACGCCGGCAGCGCCGCGTAGATCTGCACCGTCTGCGCACCGGCCCGCGCGCCCGTGTTCGTCACCGTCACGCCGACCGTCACGTTGCCCGATGCGTCGGCCTTGGCCGACATCGCCGACAACCCGTACGTCGTGTACGACAGCCCGTAGCCGAACGGGAACAGCGGCTCGATCGCCTTCGCATCGAACCAGCGATAGCCGTACGCGAGGCCTTCCGCATAGACGGTCTGCGTGCGCGACGGATCGATCGTCGGCTGCGGCAGGTCGGCCTCCTGCTTCGGGAACGTCAGCGGCAAGCGGCCCGACGGGTTCGCGTCGCCGAACAACAGGTCGGCGATCGCCTGGCCGCCCTGCGCGCCCGGATACCACGCGTCGAGCACGCCATGCACGTTCGCGAGCCACGGCATCAGCACGGGGCTGCCGTTCTCGAGCACGACGATCACGCGCTTCGCCTTCGCGGCGACGGCCGCGATCAGCGCGTTCTGGTCGTATTGCTGGTTGTACGGATCGGCCTTCGCGTCGGGCAGCGACAGGCTCGCGAGGTCGAGCCCTTCCGTCTGCCACTGCGTCGCGAACACGATCGCGACATCGGCCTGCGCGGCCGCGCTCGCCGCGGCATTCGCGTCGGTGCCGTCGAGATAGCTGACCGATGCATTCGGCGCCTTCGCGCGGATCGCCGCGAGCGGCGCGGACTTGTACCAGGTCGCGCAGCCGCCGAACAGCATGTCGGCCGGTTGCTGGCAGGTCGTCACCGCGTTGCCGTCGATCGCCGGCACCGCGCCCGAGCCGCCGCCCGACAGCACGCCCGCGTCCGCATGGCCGCCGATCACGACGACCGACTTGAGCGCGCCGGCCGCGAGCGGCAGCACGGGCTGCGCATCGCCCGGCGCGGCTGCGTTCTTCAGCAGCACGGCGGACTGCCGCGCGATCGCGAGCGCATCGGCGTTGCCGGCGGCCTCGTCGATCGCGCCGCCCGCCTTCGGCGGAGCATCCATCACGCCGATGCGGATCAGCGTGCGCAGCTTGCGCTGCACCATGTCGTTCAGCCGCGCGGCCGACACGCTGCCGGCCTGCAGCGCCGCGCGCAGCTTCGCGTTGAAGTACGAGCCGAGCGGCGCGTTGCCGTCGTCGGCCGCGCCCGGCTGCTCCTCGTCGAGCCCGGCCTGCACGGCCGCGACGGTCGAATGCGTCGCGCCCCAGTCCGACTGCACGACGCCCTTGAAGCCCCATTCGTTCTTCAGCACGGTCGTCAGCAGAGTCGGGTTCTCGCACGCGTACACGCCGTTCAGCTTGTTGTACGAGCACATCACGTTGCCCGGCTGGCCGTCCTTCACGCCGATCTCGAACGCGAGGAGTTCGGCCTCGCGCATGGTCCGCTCGTCGACGACCGAATCGATCGTCATCCGGTTGGTTTCCTGGTCGTTGAACGCGAAATGCTTGATCGTCGCGATCACCTTCTGCGCCTGCGTCGCCTGCGTGCGCGCGGCACTCAGCGTGCCCGCGAGCACCGGATCCTCGCCCATGTATTCGAACGTGCGGCCGTTGCGCGGCTCGCGCGCGAGGTTCACGCCGCCGCCGAGCCCTTCCGCGAAACCGAGCGCGCGCAATTCGAGCGCGATGCGCGTGCCGTAGGTGCCCGCGAGCGCCGGGTCCCACGTCGCCGCGAGCGCGACCGGCGCCGGCAGCGCGGTCACGCGCGCGTTCTTCACGTTCACGCCGCCCGCCGAATCGGCGCTGCTGACCGCCGGAATGCCGAGCCGCGGCACGCCCGGGATGTAGCTCGCGCCGTTCAGCGCGCCGGCCGGGAACGGGCCGCCCAGGTCGAGTGCGGGCATGCCCGTGCCGTGCACGAGCTGCAGCTTCTCGTCGGTCGTCAGTTGCGCGACGAGCGCGGCCGCGCGCTGGTCGGCCGCCGCATCGGGGTCGGCCGGGGCGTGGATGTCGTCGCCGCCGCACGATGCGAGCAGCACCGTGAGCGCGCACGCGGACGCAATCGTCGAACACCGGAACAGCGAAGTTTTCATTGATCCTCCAGAATCGTTCTGTTGTACTTGTGGCTCGACTCCAGAGTCTAAAAATTGACCGGTCACCACGCTTGACCGGCAGGAGCATGCGTTGACCTCTCGCAGCGGGGACAAACCCGAACGGCATGACGACAGGGAGACAGACATGGAGTTGCAACAGAAATCGGTATCCGTCCGGATCTACCGCTGGCTGTGCGAAGACGCGCGCGCGAACGGCATCGATCCCGCACCGCTCTTCGACACGCTCGGCATCGGGCCGGCCGAACTCGCCGACGACACGCGCCGCATCGCGGGCGACCGGCATGTGGCCGCCATGCAGCTGACGAGCGGCTGGCCGCTGTCGTGGCATCGGCCGCCGCCGCAGGTCGTGCCGTGGCTCGTGCCGTTCCCGGAACTCGCGGGCGTCACGTGCAATGCGGCGACGCTGCGCGACGCACTGCACGGCTACCTGCACTATCGCGAGCTGATCGGCAACGTCGACTGGGTGTTCGCGCACGAGAACGGCGACGCGATCGCGCTCGAATACGTGAACGAAGGCGACGGCCGGCACGCGGGCAGCGCATTCACGAACCTCGCGATCCTCGCGGCGCTCGCGCGCCTGTACGATCCGCACGCCCGCATCGACGACGCCGAATTCGCCGGCCGCGCGTTCGCGCCCGTTGCCGCGCTGCGCGACATGCTCGGCGCACCGGTATCGTTCGACGCCGCGCACAACCGCCTCGTGCTGCGCTCCGCGCACTTCGACACGCCGTTCGAGCGCTACAACGCGCCGCTCGCCGGCATCCAGCGTCACGCGGCCGACGCCGCTCGCGAGCGCGTGCGTGCGCGCTCGACGTTCGGCTCGTCGGTCGCGCAATGCGTGCGCGACTGGCTGCGCACGTCCGACGAGGTCGACGTGCCGACCGACACGCTGATGCAGCACGTGTGCACGCGCTTCGCGATGTCGCGCTGGACGCTGCGCCGGCGGCTGCATCGCGAGGCCGTCGGGTTCCATGCGCTCGTCGCGCAGGCGCGGCTCGGCGAAGCGCGCGACCTGCTGCTGAACACACAGCTGCCGATCGGCGAGATCGGCGCGCGCGTCGGCTTCCGGTCGACGAGCGCATTCACGCGCTTCTTCACCCGCGAACTCGGTGCGGCGCCGAGCCGCTTTCGCGACGGGCACGGCGACCGGTGGCGTTGACGGGCGCTTTTTCTGAGACACTGGCGGCTTCGCATCCCGCCGCCCTGCCATGTCCTGGTTTCTGTACCTGATCGAATGCGCCGACGACAGCGTCTACACGGGCATCACGAC
Source organism: Burkholderia sp. BCC1972 (assembly GCF_905339605.1). Taxonomy (NCBI): domain Bacteria; kingdom Pseudomonadati; phylum Pseudomonadota; class Betaproteobacteria; order Burkholderiales; family Burkholderiaceae; genus Burkholderia; species Burkholderia sp. BCC1972. The sequence continues at coordinate 193,410 of NZ_CAJPGH010000012.1, forward strand.
CGACGTTGCCGCGCGCTTCGACGAACACGCGTCCGGCAAGGGCGCGCGCTACACGCGCTCGCGCAAGCCGCGCGCGGTGCTCGCATCGTTTCCGTTGCCCGACCGGTCGAGTGCGTCGCGCGCCGAGTACTGGGTGAAGCAGCTCACGGCCGCGCAGAAGCGCGAGCTGGCGACCGGATTGCGGACGCTCGAATCGGTGTTGCCTGTCGTGGTGACGCTCGATGAAAGCGAAGACGCGGCCGGGTTGAAGGCTGGCACGCGCAGACGGAAGAAGGTAAAGGCGGAAGCCGCCGACGATACGGCGCAGGCGGTTGCAACGGATCCGGTTGCCGGCAAAAACGCGACGACCGGGAAAGTCGCCAAGTCTGCGAAGCCTGCAAAAGGCAAGCAAGCCCCGAAGGCCGCGAAGGCCACGCCGGACACGAAACGTGAGAAAACCGGCACCGACACAGTCGCAAAAAAGACCTCGCCGGGTAGCGCGTCGGTAAAGAAGACCAACACGTCCGGATCCGCGTCATCGAAAAGGAAAACCCCGGTCGCCGCCGGCAAACCCGTCGCGAACGGCCGCGAAGACGCCGCGCCCGCACCGGCTCGTCGCCGTTCGTCGGCCGCGAAAGCCGTGAAAGAGATCGCGCCCTCCGTTACCGCGCCCCGCGTAAAACGCACGAAGGGTTCACCGGTCGCCTCGCCCCCGCCGGCCCCCACACCCGCACGCAAGAAACCCGCGCGCACAAAACAAAACCGCGCGGCCTCCTGAGGAGACACGCGCGGTTTGCGTTCCGTACGAACCGGCCGCCGGCCGGTACGCCGCTTACTTCTTGTAGTTCGCGGCGCCGTCGGTGATTTCCTTGTGCGCGGCTTCGATGCCGGCCCAGCCTTCGACCTTCACCCACTTGCCCTTCTCGAGCGCCTTGTATTGCTCGAAGAAGTGCTTGATCTGGTCCTTCAGGTACTCGGGCACGTCGTCGATCGACTTCAGGTTCGCCGTCATCGGGCAGACCTTGTCGTGCGGCACGGCAACCAGCTTCGCGTCGACGCCCGACTCGTCGGTCATCTGCAGCATGCCGAGCACGCGCGAACGCACGATCGAGCCGGCCAGCAGCGGGAACGGCGTGATCACCAGCACGTCGACCGGATCGCCGTCACCCGACAGCGTCTGCGGAATGTAGCCGTAGTTCACCGGATAGCGCATGCCCGTGCCGATGAAGCGGTCGACGACGAGAAGGCCCAGTTCCTTGTCCGCCTCGTACTTCACCGGATCGCTTTGCGCGGGAATCTCGATGATCACGTTGAAATCTTGCGGCAGGTCCTTGCCGGCCGGAACATGATTGAAGCTCATGAGCACTCTCTGTAGGTCGATGGGAATTCGGGACAGGGCGCCGCGGCCGTTGCACCGCCGCGGGCGTCCCCCAAGGGAATGCGCCATTATAGCCAATCGACCGGTGGCGTCCGGATGACGATCGGCGCGATAATCGTTCCGGATGGTCGGCCATCGAATCGCCGGCCGCGTCGCACGGGGCCTGCCTCGGCGCTGAAGCGCCGTCGCCGGTCGGCCGGCCGCGACGCATGGAAACCGAGTCAGCGCAGGACAGGAGCAGGCATGGAAGAGGCGAAGCACTTCATTGCGGGCGAATGGACGTTGCCCGCACAACTGGAAACCATCGCGGTCGTCGATCCGTCCGACGGCCAGCCGTTCGCGACGATCGCCCGCGGTACCGCACCCGACATCGAGCGCGCGGTCGCCGCGGCCCGCGACGCCTTCGCGGGCCCGTGGGGCGCCACGAGCGCAGCCGAGCGCGGCCGCGTGCTGATGCGGCTGTCGGCGCGCGTCGCCGATTCGATCGAGGAACTCGCCGCGATCGAGGCGCGCGACACCGGCAAGCCGCTGAAGCAGGCGCGCGCCGACGCGGCCGCGCTCGCGCGCTACTTCGAGTTCTACGCGGGCGCCGCCGACAAGCTGCACGGCGAAACCCTCCCCTACCAGGCCGGCTACACGGTGCTGACGGTGCGCGAGCCGCACGGCGTCACGGGCCACATCGTGCCGTGGAACTACCCGATGCAGATCTTCGGGCGCAGCGTCGGCGCGGCGCTCGCGGCCGGCAACGCCTGCGTCGTCAAGCCGGCCGAGGACGCGTGCCTGTCCGTGCTGCGCGTCGCCGAGCTCGCCGCCGAAGCCGGGCTGCCGGTCGGCGCGCTCAACATCGTCACCGGCTACGGCCATGAAGCCGGCGCCGCACTCGCGCGCCATCCTGGCATCGACCACATCTCGTTTACGGGTTCGCCGGCCACCGGCAAGCTGGTCGCGCAGATGGCGGCCGAGAACCACGTGCCCGTCACGCTCGAGCTCGGCGGCAAGTCGCCGCAGATCGTGTTCGCCGATGCCGATCTCGAAGCGGCGCTGCCCGTGCTCGTGTCGGCGATCGTGCAGAACGGCGGGCAGACCTGCTCGGCCGGCAGCCGCGTGCTGATCGAGCGCGCGGTGTACGAGCCGCTCGTCGAGCGCCTCGCCACCGCGTTCAACGGCCTGCGTGTCGGCCCGAGCCGCGCCGATCTCGACTGCGGCCCGCTGATCAACGCGAAGCAGCAGCAGCGCGTGTGGGATTTCCTGTCCGACGCGCAGCACGACGGCATTCCGATGGCCGCGCACGGGCAGGTCGTCGCCGACGCACCCGAAAGCGGCTTCTACCAGGCCCCTGCGCTGTTGCGCGACGTACCGCCGCCGCACCGCCTCGCACAGGAAGAAGTGTTCGGCCCCGTGCTCGCCGCGATGCGTTTCGTCGACGAAGACGAAGCCGTCGCGCTCGCGAACGGCACGCCGTACGGCCTCGTCGCGGGCATCTGGACGCGCGACGGTGCGCGCCAGATGCGTCTTGCGCGGCGCCTGCGCGCGGGCCAGGTGTTCATCAACAACTATGGCGCGGGCGGCGGCGTCGAACTGCCGTTCGGCGGCGTCGGCCACTCGGGCCACGGCCGCGAAAAAGGCTTCGAGGCACTGTACGGCTTCACCGCGCTGAAGACGATCGCGATCCGCCACGGCTGAACGCGCGGCGCGCGATACGCGGCCGGCCGCATCGCGACACACGACGACTCTCATAACCAGCACAGGAGACACACCATGCGGTTGAGCGGCAAGACGGCCATCGTCACGGGCGGCGGCTCGGGTTTCGGCGAAGGCATCGCGAAGACGTACGCGCGCGAAGGCGCGAACGTCGTCGTCAACGACCTGAACGGCGCGGCAGCCGAGCGCGTCGCGAGCGAGATCGCGCTCGCGGGCGGCAAGGCGATCGCGGTGGCCGGCGACGTGTCGAAGCAGGAAGACTGGCATGCGCTGCTGCAGGCCGCGCTCGACGATTTCCACGCGGTGCAGATCGTCGTGAACAACGCGGGCACCACGCACCGCAACAAACCCGTGCTCGACGTGACGGAAGCCGAGTTCGACCGCGTATACGCGGTCAACATGAAGAGCCTGTTCTGGTGCGTGCAGACCCTCGTGCCGTACTTCCGTGCGCAGGGCGGCGGCGTGTTCGTGAACGTCGCGTCGACGGCCGGCGTGCGGCCGCGCCCGGGCCTCGTCTGGTACAACAGCACGAAGGGCGCGATGATCACCGCGAGCAAGTCGCTCGCGGCCGAACTCGGTGCCGACCGCATCCGCGTGAACTGCATCAACCCCGTGCTCGGCGAGACGGCGCTGATGACCGAGTTCATGGGCTGCGAGGACACACCGGAAAATCGCAGTCGCTTCCTCGCGACGATCCCGCTCGGCCGCTTCTCGACGCCGCAGGACATCGCGAACGCCGCGCTGTACCTTGCGTCCGACGAAGCCGAATTCATCACCGGCGTCTGCCTCGAAGTCGACGGCGGGCGCTGCATCTAGCTGTAACAGGCGGCACGATTACCCTTCTTGCTTCACACGAAACCGGATCGGACACGCCGCTGCGTCTGCTCCGGCCAACTACAAGGACAGCGGTACATGGGATCCAAGCAACCGCTAAAGCGCTAACTTGGATCGACAGGAGACAACATGGCAACATCGACGCAATCGCTGCCGGGCTCGTCCGGCGCATTCGAGGAAGCAACCTACCGAAAGGTGTCGTGGCGGCTCGTGCCGCTCCTGCTGCTGTGCTACGTGGTCGCGTATCTCGACCGCGTGAACGTCGGGTTCGCGAAGCTGCAGATGGCGAGCGACCTGAACCTGAGCGACACCGTGTACGGGCTCGGCGCCGGAATCTTCTTCTTCGGCTATTTCCTGTTCGAAGTGCCGAGCAACATCATCCTGCACAAGGTCGGCGCGCGCGTATGGATCGCGCGCATCATGGCGACCTGGGGCGTGATCTCGATCCTGACGATGTTCGTCACGACGCCCGCGATGTTCTACGTGATGCGCTTCCTGCTCGGCGTCGCCGAAGCGGGCTTCTTCCCCGGCGTGATCCTCTACCTCACGTACTGGTATCCCGCGCACCGGCGCGGCCGGATGACGACGTTCTTCATGACGGCCGTCGCGCTGTCCGGCGTGATCGGCGGGCCGATCTCGGGCTTCATCCTGAAGGCGTTCGACGGCGTGAGCGGCTGGCACGGCTGGCAATGGCTGTTCCTGCTCGAAGGCATCCCGTCGGTGCTCGCCGGCGTGCTCGTGTTCTTCACGCTCGACGAGCGGATCGCGAAGGCAACGTGGCTCACCGACGAGGAAAAGGCGCTGCTCACCCGCAACGTCGACGCGGAAGAAGCCACCAAGGAGGACCTGCCGCTCGGCGCGGTGATGTCGAGCCCGCGCGTGTGGCTGATGGCGCTGATCTATTTCTCGTTCGTGATGGGACTCTACGGCGTCGGCTTCTGGCTGCCGACGATCATCAAGGCGACGGGCGTGACCGACACGATCATGATCGGCCTGCTGTCGGCGATTCCGTACGCGGCCGCGGTGGTCGCGATGATCCTGATCGCCCGCAGCGCGGACAAGCGCCGCGAACGCCGCTGGCACCTCGCGATTCCGGCCGCGATCGGCGCGCTCGGGCTCGTGCTGTCGGTGATCTGGGCGCACCAGACCGCACTCGCGATGCTCGGCCTCACGCTCGCGACGATCGGCATCCTGACGACGCTGCCGCTGTTCTGGAGCCTGCCGACCGCATTCCTCGGCGGCGCGGCCGCCGCGGCCGGCATCGCAATGATCAATTCGATCGGCAACCTCGCCGGTTTCCTGAGCCCGTACCTGATGGGCTGGCTCAAGCAGGCGACGGGCGCCAACGATGCGGGCATGTATATGCTCGCCGCGTTCCTCGTGCTCGGCGGATTGCTCGCGCTGTCGGTGCCGAAACGGCTGGTCGACAAGTGATGCGCGGCGCATAGCGTCTCACCGGACACGCCGGCCGACTGCCGGCCCCCGGCACGCCCCGGCAACCGGAATCCCTCCGGTCGCCGGGGCGTTTTCCATTCCGGGCAGGCGCGCCCCGGATCGGGCAGCTGCCACGCCAGCTGGATGATGGCACCTTATTCGCCAAATTACTCCCCTATACTCCTATTTATATGGAACAATAAAGAACATCAAGGGAATCAATTGCCGACCATGTTCCACACCGTCGAAGACACCGCCGCCCGCCTGCGCGTTCACCCGAAGACTGTCCTGCGGTTCATTCGCGACGGCAAGCTGCGCGCAACGCGGGTCGGCCGCGCATACCGCATCCTCGACACCGACCTCGCCGCGTTCGCGCCCACGACACCGGCCGCGCCCGTGCCGCGTGCGGTGCGCGTCACCAGCATCGTCGACATTCCGGACGCGTCGCAGTCGCTGCACCAGTACCTGTCGCGGTCGCTGCACGCGATGGCGTCCGGCCGCACGTCGTATGTCGACCCCGTGCGGATCGACGTCACGTTCGATCCCGCATCGAGCCTCGTCAAGGTCGTCGTCGCCGCGACGCCGGCCGACACGGCTGCGCTGATGTCGTCGCTCGACATGCTGCTGCAGAAAAGCGGCACATGAGCACGGTCTTCCGGTCGCCGCGCCACGCGCGTGCGATTCGCGCCGCTTACGCGGCCGCGCTGTCGCACTGGCCGGCCGGGCATCGGCGCATCACGGTGCAAACGCGCCACGGGCCGACGCACGTGATCGCCTGCGGGCCCGAACACGCGCCGCCGGTCGTGCTGATCCACGGTGCGCAGACGACGGCGGCAAGCTGGCAGCACGATGCGGCCGAATGGGCGACGGACTTCCGGCTCTACGCGATCGACGTGATCGGCGAAGCCGGACCGAGCGCGCCGTCACGGCCGCCGCTCGCGGGCGACGCGTACGCGCAGTGGCTCGACGACGTGCTGGACGGCCTGCAGGTGTCGCGCGTCGCGTTCGTCGGCATCTCGCTCGGGGCGCGAACGGCGCTCGATTTCGCGCTGCGGCGCCCCGCGCGCGTGACGCGGCTCGCGCTGCTCTGCCCGTCGGGGATCGGCCGGCAGAAGCCGTTTCTGTGGTGGGCGCTGCCGCTGCTGCTGCTCGGCGATGCCGGGCGCGCCTGCGTGCGGCGGCGCGTACTCGGCCGCCTGCCGCGGCCGTCCACGCCGGCGGAGCGTGACGCGCTCGCACTGATGCGCGCGATCGACCGCGGCTTCCGCCCGCGCCTCGAACCGATCCCGGTATTCGACGACGCGACGCTCCGCACGTTGTCCACGCCCGTATTGGCGATCGTCGGCGGCCGCGACGTGATGCTCGATTCACGCGACACGCGCGATCGCCTGACGCGCCTCGTGCCGCACGCGCAGGTCCTGTTTCTTCCGGAGCAGCCCCATTTCATCCGCGGGCAGCGCGACAACGTGCGCGCGTTTCTCGCATCGACGGAACCTACCCACATGCACCACCGAATCATTCAGGCAGCCGGCAGCCGTGTGCTGGTCCGCGATCCTTTCGCCGCCCTCGTGCAGCGGGAAAGCGATGCGCTCGAGCTCGTCGCGCTCGCGCACGAGCACGAAGCCGACTGGATCGCGATCCCCGCCGACGCGCTGCACGACGATTTCTACCGGCTCGACAGCGGGCTGGCCGGCACCGTGCTGCAGAAACTCGTCAACTACGGCGTCCGGCTCGGTGTGGTCGGCGACATCGACCGCTGGCTCGCGCGCAGCGAAGCACTGCGCGCGCTCGTTCGCGAATCCAATCGCGGACAGTCGGTCTGGTTCGTCGCGAACGAAGACGACCTGCTGCGCAGGCTCGGCGCATAACGGACGAAAAAAGGGACGGAAAGAAGGGACGAAAAAAAGCCCCGAAGGCCGCTGGGCGTTCGGGGCTTTTACGCCGTGCAGTACAGCGCCGCTGTCAGACCACGGTGATCGCGAGCGCGCTTTCGCGATAGTGCTTCGCGGCCTTGTCGGTTTCGCCGAGATGCTCGAACAGGCGCGCGAGCGCGCGATGCGCGCGCACCTTCAGCGCCTCGTTGTCGGCCAGTTTCAGCGCCGCTTCGAGGAACGACTGCGCCTTGCCCCACAGCTGCTGCTGCTGGCAGAGGCGGCCGAGCGCGAACAGCAGGTCGGCATCGTCCGGATGATCCTTCTTCCACCCTTCGGCCTTCTGGATCAGCGGCAGCGCATCGGCGCCGGCCGTGTCCGGGTAACGGCGCAGCAGACGGGCATCCCAGTTGTGCGCGAGTGCGTCCTCGACGATGCGGCGCGCTTCGTTGCGACGCTCGAGCGGCACCAGCAGGTCGGCCGCGAGATCGGCCAGACGCGGCGACTGGCGCTCGACCGGCGACAGCGACTGCCACACTTCGAGCAGGGCATCCGGGTCGTGCCGGCGTTCGCGCAACAGGTTCTCTGCAGCCTGCTGGCGCAGCCGCACGGCCGCGGCCGGATGCAGCGCCTCGCGCTTCTCGAGCGCCTTCGCGAGCTTCAGCACCTCGGCCCAGTTCTTCAGTTGCTGCTGCGCGCGCAGCGCGACCTGCTGCGCATGAATGCGCTTGCCGCCGGCCTGCATGTCGGCCAGCGCGGCGAGCGCGCCGTCGGCATCGCGCGCATCCGCGCGCATGTCGGCCGCCGCGAGCAGCCGTGCGTCCTGCCATTCGGGCGCATCGACCTTCGACAGCCAGTCGTCGCGGCGCGTGTACTCGTGCATCCGGTGCGCGGCGGTGGCCGCGACGAGACTCGCGGCGCCCAGGTTCGCATCGACCGTCAACGCTTCACGCGCGGCCTTCTCCGCGCGCGAGAAGCGGCCTGCGTACAGGTTCGAAATGGCGTCGCGCAGCGACGCCTGTGCCTTCTCGTTGCGCGAACGCGCACGATACGCGGCGACCCGCTGCGGCATGCGCCAGATGTTGCGCACGATGCGCAGCAGCGCGTACAGGACGATGAACAGCACGACGATGGCGATCACGAACAGGTTCAGCGACACGTCGATCCGGTACGGCGGATAGACGAGCAGCACCTGCCCCGCGTCGAAACGGCCGACGGTGGCGAGCGCCGCGGCGATCGCGAACAGGACCGCGAGCCAGACGATTCCTCGAAGCGTCATCGTTACCCCCGGCTCTTGAACTGCTGAACGGCGTTCAGGCTCGTGTTCAGGTTCGGCACCGCAACCGTCAGCGATGCGCCGTCAACCTGCTTGAGCAGATCCTCGACGGTCTGCGTGTCCTTCGACGCCTGATCGAAATACTTCCCGAGCGACGCCTGCGCGGCGTGCAGGTCGGCCTTCATCGCGCTGTCGTTGCGCGCGAGCAGCGACAGCCGCGCGGTGAGCAGGCGCAGCTTCACGTTCTCGCGCACGAAGTAGCCCTGGTCAGGCGACGCGAGCATCGCATCCGCGTTGTCGATCCGGCGGACCTGCACGAGGCTCTTCAGCTGCTGGCCGAGGCCGGCCGAGAAGTCGTGCCACCACACCTTCCAGCGCGGCTCGCCGGCCACGGCCGGCGATGCGGCCTCGGCCGGTGCGGCCTTCGGCTCCGCGTGCGGCACGATCGCCTCGCCGGACAGCGGCAGCGCGTCGATCTTCGCGATCGCGTCGTCGAGCTTGATCGCGAGGCCCGTGAGATCGGCGGCCGGCGCGGCCTTCAGCTTCTCGATGTCCAGCGCGAGCGCCTTGCGCACCGTGACGGCCTGCGCGCTCTGCGACGTCGCGAGACGCGCGTCGGCGTTCTGCAGCGCGATCAGCGCGAGCTGCGTGTTGCCGGTCAGCTGGAGCTGCTGGCTCGCGCTCGACAGCATCTGGTCGACTTCCTCGAGCATCCACGCGTCGCGGTTGCGCGACAGGTCCTGGTATTGCTGCTGCAGCGCCTGCTGCGCGCTCTGCGCGTCGGCGAGCTTGCCGTCGAGCTGCGCGAGCTGCGTGTCGACCTGGTGCGTGCTCGCGAGCGCCTGCTCGGTCTTCATGCGCGTTTCGGCCGCCTGCGCGTCGAGCGCCTTCTGGCGCGTGACGAACGTGCCGTCGAGGCGGTCGATCTTGCGGTTCAGCGCGTAGCCGCCGACACCGGCCGCGCAACCGAGCACGACGACGACGAACCACAGCACTGCGCTGCCGCCGCGGCGCGCGGGCGGCTCGGGCGCGCGATAAGGGGGACTGGACGGCGGCGCGGATGCAGCGGCCGGCTGGGAAGCGACGCTTTTGGAATCGTTGGTATCTGTCATGCGTTTAGTCACCGGTGCGGCTGTCGCCGGTTGGACGGCCTCGTCGGCCATCGTTCGAAACGCGCGGACGATGCGCTCATCGCCCGCGCCGGTCAGCGTAATCCTATCAAAACCCAATGCGCGAGCGGTCTGCTCGATCCGCGGGTGCGGCGTGACGAGCGGCGCATGCTTCAGCGCGTCGATCTCGGCATCGTTCAGGTGCGCCCGCGCGAGCTCGTGCAGGTTGCGCACGCCTTCCGAGCTCGTGACGAGCCACGCATGCGGCTGGCCGTCGAGCAGCGCGTGCACGCGCTCCCACGCGCCGACGCGCGGCTCCGGCACGACGCGCCGGTAGGCGGCGACGAGCGTGACGTCCGCGCCGGCCTCGCGCAGGCGCTCGGCGAGCCATTCGCGCCCGCCGTCGCCGCGCACGATCAGCACGCGCTTGGCCGCCAGCGCCTGCGCGCCGCCGAACGCGGCCTCGATGCACGCGAACAGGCTCTCGGAATCGTAATGGGGGACGCCGCCGTCGGCCGGCGCCTGCGGCGCGATCACGCGATGCGCGGGTGCCGCGATGCCGTGACGCTCGAGCGCCGCGACGCTGCCGGGCCCGACCACGCCGACCGGCAGCGCGTTCGGCCAGATCGCGCCGTACTGCGCGAGCGCGCGGTCGATCGCGTTCGGCGACACGAAAATCACCAGCGCGTAGTCGGCAAGCGCCGCGAACGCGGCGTCGAGCGGTGCCGGATCGTCGACCGGCGCAATGTCGATCAGCGGAAATTCGAGCACGTCGCAACCGGCATCGGCGAGTTGCGACGCGAGCGCATCGGACTGGCCGTCCGGACGCGTCAGGACAGCGGTGAACGCGCGCGCGCCGCCCGCCATCAGGCGTCGCCCTTGCCCGCGGCCTGCGAGCCGGCGAGCAGTGCCTGGACGATGTCGAGCGCGCCTTGCGCCTCGAGCTCGTCGGATACCGCGCGGCCGAGCGCGAGCGCATCGGCGACGGTCATCACGGCGCCGCACTCCTCGGCCGTCAGCACGCGCTTGCCGTCGGTCGTCGACACGCGGCCCGTCAGGTACAGTTCGCCCGCGCGCCACACCGCGTGCGCGGCAAGCGGCACCTCGCAGCTGCCGCCGAGCGCGCGCGACACCATCCGCTCGGCCTCGACCGCGAGCGCGGTCTGCGGGTCGTGCAGCGGCGCGAGCCACGCGGCGACGTCGTCGCGGTGCGCGGCGATCTCGATGCCGAGCGCACCCTGGCCGGCCGCGGGCGGGCTGGCCTCGACGTCGAGCAGCGTGCGAATGCGCGCTTCGAGGCCGAGGCGTTTCAGGCCGGCGGCCGCGAGGATGATCGCCGCGTAGTCGCCGCGGTCGAGCTTCGCGAGACGCGTGTCGAGGTTGCCGCGCAGCGGCAGGACTTCCAGATGCGGATAGCGCGAACGCAGCATCGCTTCGCGGCGCAGGCTCGACGTGCCGACGACCGCGCCGGCCGGCAGTGCGTCGAGCGACGCGAAGTCGTTCGACACGAATGCATCGCGCGGGTCTTCGCGCTCCATGATCGCCGCGAGCGTGAAGCCGTCGGGCAGCGCCATCGGCACATCCTTCAGCGAATGCACGGCGAGATCGGCGCGGCCGTCGGCCAGCGCGCTTTCCAGTTCCTTCACGAACAGGCCCTTGCCGCCGACCTTCGACAGCGTGCGATCGAGAATCTGATCGCCGCGGGTCGTCATCCCGAGGATTTTCACGTCACAAGCTGGATATAATTTGCGCAGCGCATCACGCACATGTTCGGCTTGCCACATCGCCAGGCGGCTCTCTCGCGAAGCAATCGTCAACGTCGCGGGCGGCTGTGCCTGTTGCGGCCCGGCCGCAGGGGTCTCGGAATTCATTGCTGGAACATCGAAGGACGGGATTGAAGATCGAACAATGGTAGCACGCACGCCCCGGCCCGCCCGGGCCCGGAGCCTGCGCCCGGCCTGCCCCTGTGCGGGTCGCGGCGCCAATGCGCGGATGTGCCGCACGTAGCTGGTTGCTTGACCGCAGTTCCCGCAGTTTCCGCAGTTCCTTTTGACTCGAGCTTTCCCAAGGAAACCCATCGTGAAGTCTTCCGGATCGGCGCGTACGGCGCGCCGCAATGCTGCCCTGTCCTCCTCCGACGCCTCGACGGACACCGTCGCCACCGCCGCGAACGGCCGTGCGAAAACGGCAACGAAACCGAAAGACCCGATACGTCAGACGAAACGCGCGGCCAAAGCCGCCGGCCCCGCTGCCCGCAAGGCCGCCGCGCCGAAGGCCGGCACGCGCACGCGCGACGACAAGGACCGTCCGCTGTTCGAGGACATCCGCTTCCTCGGCCGCCTGCTTGGCGACGTCGTGCGCGAACAGGAAGGCGATACGGTATTCGACGTCGTCGAGACGATCCGCCAGACCGCGGTCAAGTTCCGCCGCGAGGACGACAGCGAAGCCGCACAGACGCTCGAGAAGAAGCTGCGCAAGCTGACGCCGGAGCAGACGGTGAGCGTCGTGCGCGCGTTCAGCTATTTCTCGCACCTGGCGAACATCGCGGAAGACCGCCACCACAACCGCCGCCGCCGCATCCACGCGCTGGCCGGCTCGGCAGCGCAACCGGGCACGGTCGCGTACGCGCTCGAACAGCTGAAGACGACCGGCAACGCGTCGAAGCGCCTGCTGCAGCGCTTCTTCGACGACGCGCTGATCGTGCCCGTGCTGACCGCGCACCCGACCGAAGTACAGCGCAAGAGCATCCTCGACGCGCAACACGACATCGCGCGCCTGCTCGCCGAGCGCGACCAGGAACTGACCGCGCGCGAGCGCCAGTACAACGAAGCGATGCTGCGTGCGCGCGTGACCGCGCTGTGGCAGACGCGCATGCTGCGCGACTCGCGCCTGACGGTCGGCGACGAGATCGAGAACGCGCTGTCGTACTACCGCGCGACGTTCCTCGACGAACTGCCCGCGCTGTACGGCGACATCGAGGCCGCGCTCGCCGAGCACGGCCTGTCCGCCCGCGTGCCCGCGTTCTTCCAGATGGGCAGCTGGATCGGCGGCGACCGCGACGGCAACCCGAACGTGACCGCGCCGACGCTCGACGAAGCGATCAACCGCCAGGCCGCGGTGATCCTCGAGCACTACCTGGAACAGGTGCACAAGCTCGGCGCCGAGCTGTCGGTATCGAACCTGCTCGTCGGCGCGAACGACGCCGTGAAGGCGCTCGCGGCCGCCTCGCCCGACCAGTCGCCGCACCGCGTCGACGAACCGTATCGCCGTGCGCTGATCGGCATCTACACGCGGCTCGCGGCGAGCGCGCGCGTGCGCGTCGGCGAAGGCACGGTGCCCGTGCGCAGCGCGGGCCGCGGCGCCCCGCCCGTGCGCGCGATCCCGTATCCGGATTCCGAAGCGTTCGTCGCCGACCTGAAGGTGCTGACCGCGTCGCTCGACGAGCACCACGGCACGTCGCTCGCCGCGCCGCGCCTCGCGCCGCTCGTGCGCGCGGCCGAAGTGTTCGGCTTCCATCTCGCGAGCATCGACCTGCGCCAGAGCTCCGACATCCACGAAGCGGTGGTCGCCGAGCTGTTCGCGCGCGCGGGCGTCGAAGCCGACTACGCGGCGCTCGCCGAGGAAGACAAGCTGCGCGTGCTGCTGGCCGCGCTGGCCGACCCGCGTCCGCTGCGCTCGCCGTACTTCGAATACTCGGCGCTCGCGCAGAGCGAGCTCGGCGTGTTCGAGAAGGCGCGCGAAGTCCGTGCGCAATTCGGCGCGCGCGCGGTGCGCAACTACATCATTTCGCATACGGAAACCGTCAGCGACCTCGTCGAAGTCCTGCTGCTGCAGAAGGAGACGGGCCTGCTCGAAGGCACGCTCGGCGTGCCGGGCGGCGACGCGCGCAACAGCCTGATGGTGATCCCGCTGTTCGAGACGATTCCCGACCTGCGCGACGCCGCGCGCATCATGCGCGAATACTTCGCACTGCCGGGCATCGACGCGCTGATCGCGCACCAGGGCGCCGAGCAGGAAGTGATGCTCGGCTACTCGGACAGCAACAAGGACGGCGGCTTCCTCACGTCGAACTGGGAGCTGTATCGCGCGGAACTCGCGCTCGTCGACCTGTTCCGCGACCGCAAGATCACGCTGCGGCTGTTCCACGGCCGCGGCGGCACGGTCGGCCGCGGCGGCGGCCCGACCTACCAGGCGATCCTGTCGCAGCCGCCGGGCACCGTGAACGGCCAGATCCGCCTGACCGAACAGGGCGAGGTGATCGCGAGCAAGTTCGCGAACCCCGAGATCGGCCGGCGCAACCTCGAGACGGTCGTCGCCGCGACGCTCGAAGCCTCGCTGCTGCCGCAGTCGAACGCGCCGGCGCAGCTGCCCGCGTTCGAAGCCGCGATGCAGACGCTGTCCGACTCGGCGATGGCCGCGTACCGCGCGCTCGTCTATGAAACCCCGGGCTTCACCGACTACTTCTTCTCGTCGACGCCGATCACCGAGATCGCCGAGCTGAACATCGGCAGCCGCCCGGCGTCGCGCAAGCTGCAGGATCCGAAGCAGCGCAAGATCGAGGACCTGCGCGCGATTCCGTGGGGCTTCTCGTGGGGCCAGTGCCGGCTGCTGCTGACCGGCTGGTACGGCTTCGGCAGCGCGGTGAGCGCGTATCTCGACAGCGCGCAGGACGACGCCGAGCGCACGAAGCGCGTCGCGCTGCTGAAGAAGATGAACAAGACCTGGCCGTTCTTCTCGAACCTGATGTCGAACATGGACATGGTGCTCGCGAAGACCGATCTCGCGGTCGCGTCGCGCTACGCGCAGCTCGTGTCCGACCGCAAGCTGCGCAAGCACGTGTTCGAGCGGATCGTCGCGGAATGGGAGCGCACGTCGCAGGCGCTCGCGGAAATCACCGGGCACGAAGGCCGCCTTGCGACCAACCCGCTGCTCGCACGCTCGATCAAGAACCGCTTCCCGTATCTCGATCCGCTGAACCACCTGCAGGTCGAGCTGATCAAGCGTCACCGCGCGGGCGACACGAACGCGCGGCTGCGTCGCGGGATTCACCTGACGATCAACGGGATCGCGGCCGGCCTGCGCAACACGGGCTGATCCGCGTGCGGCGCGCACGCGTTGCGCGCCGGCCTGCATCGTGAAAGCCGCGAGACGCGATCATGCGTATCGCGGCTTTTTTCATGCCACGGCGCGCCGCCCGTCAATGCGCGTCGATCAGCAGCCCGTCGTGCTCGAACGAACCGTCGGGCTGCACCGCGTAGTAGGCGCGCACTTCGTCGGGGGCATGCGCCCACAGCGCGCGAATGCCCGTCACGCTGTCGGCCGGCGTGCGAATCCGCGCGACCCACGTGTCGAAATCGATCGGCAGCCGCCAGCGGCTGTGCACCTGCGCGTCGAAGCCGGCCTCGCGGAACATCGCGAGCCATTCGTCGGCACGGTAGTCGCGCACGTGCGACGCGTCGCGCAGCACTTCCGCGGCCTGCAGGTACGTGTCGAGGAGCGGATGGTCGTTGCCGGCGATGTCGATCATCAGCACGCGGCCGCCCGGCTTCAGCACGCGGCGCACCTCGGCGAGCGCCGCGCGCATGTCGTGCCAGTGATGCGCGCTCATGCGGCTCACGACCCAGTCGAACGTCGCCGTGTCGAACGGCAGCCGCTCGGCCGGCCCCTGCTGCGTGCGGATGTTCGCGAGCCCGCGCTCGCGCGCGGCCGCGTCGACGGTCGCGAGCATCGGCGCGGCGAGATCGTAGGCGACCACGGCGCGCACGTGCGGCGCGACCGCGAAGCTCGCGTGGCCGGCGCCGCAACCGAGATCGAGCACCGTCGCATCGGGCGTCGCGCTCACCGCATCGGCGAGCGCCTGCAGGTCGGCGCCCGTCGCATGAACCGTGCTCGTCAGATAGGCGGCGGCCGTCGTGCCGAATGCGTCGGCGACCTGGTCGTGGTGTTTCATCGTTCGCTCCTTTCCTTGATGCAGCGGCCGGCATGGGCGCTTCCGCGCGTGTTCCGGCCCCGTGCAACGCGTTGTGGGGGACGCCCGCTGCCCTGCCAGCGCGCGAGACGCTACAATAGGCCCGCGCCTGTACCAGTACAAGTTAAGCAGTTATTCTGGTATTCGATCCACCTGTCTGAACCTTGCCGCGTCCCCGCGGCCCTTTCGCCGTTTCCGCATGAACCAGCCGTCCTCCTCCGTCCCGCCGCTCGACGCCACGCCCGCCCGCGCGCTCGGCGAATTCATCCGCGCCCACCGCGAGCGGCTGTCGCCGCAGGCCGTCGGCCTGCCGCCCGGCCCGCGCCGCCGCACGCCGGGGTTGCGGCGCGAGGAAGTCGCGCAGCTGTGCGGCGTCAGCCCGACCTGGTACACGTGGATCGAACAGGGCCGCCCGGTGTCGGCGTCGGCCGACGCGCTCGCGCGTATTGCCGTCGCGCTGCAGCTGTCGAAGGCCGAGCGCGCGTACCTGTTCGAGCTGGCCGCGCAGCGCGACCCGGCCGAACCCGACGTCGCCGGCGGCGACCTGCCGCCGACGCTCGCCGCGACCGTCGCGGCAATCGCCACACCGGCGTACGTGCTCGACCGGCAATGGAACGCGCTCGCGTGGAACGCGCCGGCCGCCGCGCTATTTTCCGGCTGGCTCGACGGCGAGCACGACCGCAACCTGCTGCGCTTCACGTTCATGTCGCCGGCCGCGCGCACGCTGATTGTCGACTGGGAAACCCGCGCCCGGCGGCTCGCGGCCGAATTCCGCGCCGATTCGATCCGCCACTTGGCCGACGCGCCGACGCGCGCGCTGATCGACGCGCTGACCGCCGGCAGCGACGCGTTCGCGCAGTACTGGGCGTCGCAGGACGTGTTCGAACGCGAAGGCGGGCTGCGCGAATTCGACCATCCGGCCGACGGCCGCCTCGTGTACCAGCAGATCACGCTGAAACCCGCGCACCGCGAGGACCTGAAGCTCGTCGTGCTGGTGCGCGACTGAGCGGACCGACCCGTGCGGGCCACGGCCGGCAGGCCCGCGAATGCTAGAATTGCAGGATTCCCTCGGCGGCGCACGCCGCCCAACTCCCCTTCGAAGAATCGCCATGACGTCCCAACTGCACAAAAAGGGCGAGGCCTGGTCGGCCCGCTTCTCGGAACCGATGTCGGAACTGGTCAAGCGCTACACGTCGTCGGTGTTTTTCGACAAGCGCCTCGCGCTCGTCGACATCGCCGGCTCGCTCGCGCACGCGAACATGCTCGCCGCGCAGAAGATCATCAGCGCCGACGACCTGGCCGCGATCGAACGCGGGATGGCGCAGATCAAGGGCGAGATCGAGCGCGGCGAATTCGAATGGCAGCTCGACCTGGAAGACGTGCACCTGAACATCGAGGCGCGCCTGACCGCACTGATCGGCGATGCCGGCAAGCGCCTGCACACGGGCCGCTCGCGCAACGACCAGGTCGCGACCGACATCCGCCTTTGGCTGCGCGGCGAGATCGACCGCATCGGCGGCCTGCTGAACGACCTGCGCGGCGCGCTGCTCGACCTCGCGGAACAGAATGCCGACACGATCATGCCGGGCTTCACGCACCTGCAGGTCGCGCAACCCGTCACGTTCGGCCACCACCTGCTCGCGTACGTCGAGATGTTCACGCGCGACGCGGAACGCATGCGCGACTGCCGTACGCGCGTGAACCGCCTGCCGCTCGGCGCGGCCGCGCTCGCGGGCACGAGCTACCCGATCGACCGTCATGCAGTGGCGAAGACGCTCGGCTTCGACGGCATCTGCGCGAACTCGCTCGACGCCGTGTCCGATCGCGATTTCGCGATCGAATTCACGGCGGCGTCCGCTCTGGTGATGACGCACGTGTCGCGCTTCTCCGAAGAACTCGTGCTGTGGATGAGCCCGCGCGTCGGCTTCATCGACATCGCCGACCGCTTCTGCACCGGCAGCTCGATCATGCCGCAGAAGAAGAACCCGGACGTGCCCGAGCTCGCGCGCGGCAAGACGGGCCGCGTGAACGGCCACCTGATGGCGCTGCTGACGCTGATGAAGGGCCAGCCGCTCGCGTACAACAAGGACAACCAGGAAGACAAGGAGCCGCTGTTCGACACGGTCGACACCGTTGCCGACACGCTGCGGATCTTCGCCGAGATGGTCGCGGGCATCACCGTGAAGCTGGACGCGATGCGCGCGGCCGCGCTGCAGGGCTTCTCGACCGCCACCGACCTCGCCGACTACCTCGTGAAGCGCGGCTTGCCGTTCCGCGATGCGCACGAAGCCGTCGCGCACGCGGTGAAGATCTGCGACGACCGCGGCATCGATCTCGCCGACCTGACGCTCGACGAGATGAAGCAGGAACTGCCGAACGTCGCGCACCTGATCGGCGACGACGTGTTCGGCTACCTGACGCTCGAGGGTTCGGTCGCCAGCCGCAACCATCCGGGCGGCACGGCGCCCGACCAGGTGCGCGCGGCCGTCAAGGCAGCCCGCGCCGCACTGGGCGAGTAACAGCCTGCTGTCATGGACGGACGCCTTCGGCGTCCGTTTTTCATTCGGGCGGCCGTTGCGCCGTCCATCGCCTGCCCTGCTTCCCGGATGCCGCCGATGATCTTTTCCGCCGCGCTCTTCGACATGGACGGCCTGCTCGTCGATTCAGAGCGGACCATCATGAACACGTGGATCGACGTGTCGAACGCGCACGGTGTCGCGCTGACCGTCACCGACTACCTGCAGATCGTCGGCCGCTCGTTCGCCGAAGGCCAGGTCATCCTGGCGCGGCTGATCGGCCATCCCGATACGTTCGACGCGGTACGCACCCGCGTGCGCGAACAGCTCGCGGCGCCGGAACCGCATCCGAAGTTTCCGCTGAAACCCGGCGCGCTCGCGCTGCTCGAAGCACTCGCGCAGGCCGGCATTCCGTGCGCGGTCGCGTCGTCGTCCGCGGGCGACGTGATCCGCGCGCGGCTCGATGCGGTCGGCGTGCTGCCGTTCTTCCGCGCGATCGCGGGCGGCGACGAAGTCGCGCGCGGCAAGCCCGACCCGGCCGTCTACCGGCTCGCGGCCGAACGCCTCGGCGTGCCGGCGCACCGGTGCGTGGCATTCGAGGACAGCGACTTCGGCGCGCAGTCCGCCGCCGGCGCCGGCGCATCGGTCATCACCGTGCCCGACCTGAAGGCGCCGACACCCGAGATCATCGCGCTGAGCCTGCACGTGCTCGCGTCGCTCGACGAGGCGGTCGCGCTCGTGCCGTCGTGGTTCGGCCTGCAGCACACGTCGCAGCGTATGTAGGCATCAGCACACGCCGCACAATGCAAAACGGGCACCGCTGGTGAACTGAACCCCAAGAGTTGGACATAGATCCGACCCTTGGGGTTTTTTCATGACGAAATACGACGAGCGGTTCAAGCTTGAAGTGGTGCAGT